>JACQZZ010000112.1 GCA_016213625.1 Actinomycetota bacterium | reverse complement strand
GTAGGTGACCGCGCGCTGGAAGGTGTCGTAGGCGTTGACCAGCAGGGTGAAGGCGCGATCGCGGCGGTCCACGCTCTCCTTGGGCTTCTCGGTGCGAGCCTGCTTCAGGCCGAGCGCGGCGAGGAGCTGGGCGCCGAGGGTGGCGGCGCGCGGCTACCGCCAGTACTCCCAGAGGCTCCAGTTCCCGTGCAGGATGACGCCGCCGGCACCCACGACCCAGAGGTCGTCCCACGAGACCATCCAGACGGCGTTGAGGTGCTCGCCCAGAGGCCCGACGCGCTGTGGGTACCACCCGCCGTCGTAGAACCACACGGCACCGTTCTCGCCAACCGCCCAGGCCTGGTCCCAGGCCCGACCGAAGATCGCCCGGAGCCCCGCGCTGGCATACATGCCGGCGGGCCAGTTGGCTCGCCGTTGCAGCCCAGGAGGGCGGCGAGGCACGCGGCTGCCAGCCACCCATACCCGGCCGGAGGCGGGCGGCTCGTCGGCACTACCGCCAATAGCTCCACGTGCTGCCGTCCCAATGGAGGATCAGACCATGGGCAGGATAGGCCGACTCGGGGTACCTGGCAGCCACCCGACCCACGGCCCAGGCATCGTTGCGGTCCGCCGCCCAGACGCCGAGCAGGTCCTCATCCATGGGTCCGGTACGCACCAGCGACCACGCCCCGTCGAAGTGCCACACGATGCCCTCCGCGCCCACGATCCAGACATCGTCCGGAGCCGTTCCAGTGATGGCGGTGAGGCCGGCGCTCCCCACGAGGGGCGTGAGCGCCCAGGCCTGACCGTCCCAGTGAAGCACGGAGCAGGTGCCAAGGCGGAGAGAATCCGTGCCCACCACCCACAGATCATCCGGGCCCGTTCCCCAAAGCGGACCGACGCCGATCAACTGCTCCCACTCGCCGCGGTAGACCTCCTTCCATTCGATGCCGTCCCACTGCAGGACAACGTCCTCGTCAGGGGCAGGCGGGGTCCAGGCCGGCACCTGACCAGTCACCCACACATTGTCCGGCGCGGTGCCCCAAACGCTCCCGGGGCCTCCGGCTGGTGGCCCGTCCGCCGGGAAGTCCCATGCGACACCACTAAAGCGCACGCTGGCCTCGGGGCCAAGCGCCCATCCGTCGCGCCCGGACACCCAGAGTTCCGTCAGGTCGTCAGCGGTCGGGCTCGCGACTGGGGACCAAGAGGTGCTGTCCCAATGAACGATCGTGCCCTTCGCCCCGACGGCCCAGATGTCGTCTCTTGAGGAGCCCCACACGGCCCCGAGCCAGTTCACGGTCGGCCGGTCGGGCACGGACCACTTCTGGCCGTCCCAGTGGACGGTGGTCCCCCGGTCTCCCACAGCCCAGACATCATCTGCGGCACTGCCCCAGATGGCAAACAGAGCCGCTCCGTCGGCCTGCCAGCGTGGCGGCCCCGTGGCATCACCGCTGCACCCGCATGCCGCCGTGGCCAAGAGCGCCGCGAGCAGCCGCGGTGTTCCTACTGGCCACACGTTGTCCCGTCCCCCAGGCGTTCACCGAAGGGGATCAGGTGAACGCCCTCACCGACGCACTCGATGCAGCCCTCGCAGATTGGGTCGACGATGAGGTAGTTGTTCTTCCACTTCACGCACGGCTGCGGCTCGACCCGCAGAGACATGCAGAGCCCCACCCGCATCAGCTTGAAGTCGCTGTAGTCCTTGAGCGGGATGTCGAAGGCCCCATCCGCGTAGGGGTAGATGTCGAGGTACTCCCGGGGCTGTGCGTCGCCGCACTGGGTGTCGCGGAGCGCGTAGGAAGGCTTGGCGCCCCGCAAGTTGGGCTTCACGCTCCGGTCGTCATAGTAGAGGATTGAGGGTTCGGGGACGGGCAGGTAGTCGTGGTACGAAACCACCTCAGCGTCCCGGTCGAAGACGCCCCCCGCGGTACTCGGCACCTGGTACCTCCGCCGAGGCGTATAGACCACGCTGCCGTCGCGGGTTTCTCTCGCCGTGTACCACAGGAACAAGCGCCCTTGCTTTGACCCGTGCACGAACGGCCAGAAGGCGACAGCCGGCGTCTCCCAGGTTTCCGGCGCACTGCCCCCGAATGTGTCGAGGTAACCCCATCGGCCGGCTGCCGGGTCGAGCAGCACGTAGGTCCTCATGGCGCGATCATCCGGGCCCGGTACGAAGACGCCGTAGAGGACTTCGCGCTCCAGGGCGTCGTAGGCGCGCGTCAAGGCCACGGCATAGCGGTACTGCGGCTGGGTACTGAGCGGCCGCGATCGAAGGGCGGCACCGTGCCAATCGACTGCGGGCGTCTCCGTCCAGTTCTGCGTCGAGTACGGATCCGCCGGGCGCCGCCACTGTCTGACCGACCCATCCGCAGCAGCGAACAACACGTAGAGGTAGTCCCCCAGTCTGGTGATCGTGGGGTCGCTCGCTGCAGCACCAACGGGCGCCACCGGCCCGGCCCAGAGGTTCGTGAGTGAGGGCGGCTCCAGCCCCCACGGCGTGGCCAGGAGCTTCGAGTCAACGCCGAAATCAGGCCGCCGGTAGACGACAAGGATGCCCTGGTACTCGGGCACCCACAGCGCCGAGGGACCGCCGACGAGGGATTCGAAGGAGGACGTCGGCTGCGTCACCCACCGCCCACACCCGCGGAGGGCGTGGTTGTTGCGGGGGTCATTCTCCAGGCACGCGCTGGCGGCGAAGTCGGCGGCCGTCGTGTGAGTGTGCTCGAGCTTCCCCGTCGGGCCGCGGAAGAACACGTAGAGTCGCGCGGCGTCGAACCGCTCGACGGCGGGTCGCGCGGAGGTGACGGCGCAGAGTTCGTCTCTGCGGTACCACGAGTCGCAGTTCCAGTGATCGGTTAGGAAGGCCCTGGTCGACGTGTCGGCGTGACCACTGCGATTCCAATCGATGGTGCCGTTCCACGAAGACGCTTGGTGGAGGAGGTCGAACGGGTAGTCTGCCAGGAAGGCCACGTCAGTCATGGCGGTGGTGCCCAGGCCGGAGGTTTCGTCGAGCTGCGAGGGGTTGAGCAAGAAGCTCTCCCACTGCCCCGTGCTGTAGCCGAGGGCGGTCCACTGGTAGGCGTAGTTCATGACGCTGTGGTAGTGGGGCTTGCAGTTCACGGCGTCGGCACCTCCATGCGTAAGGCCGAGCGTGTGCCCGAACTCGTGCCAGTTCACGGTGCCACCGCCCCGACCGCCGTTGAACGAGAAGCCGAACCAAGCTCCAGGCGGGCCGCCGTCCCTGAAAGCACCGTAGTGGAAGATGCCGCGACGGTGGTCGCTGAACCACGGGGGCTCCGGTCGGGGGTTGGTGACGAAAGAGTGCGGGACCTCGGTGTACCCGCCCCAGTCGCCCGAGGCGGTGCTGGTGCTCCCCGACGGCGGAGGGAGGCCGATGTCGACGTGCAACGAGATGCCTCCCTGCTGGTCCGGGTTGCGCAGGTGATCCGCGGGCCCTGCCGCGAAGGCGGCGGCCCACTGCGCGATGTCCGAGTGGGTCACGCGCGGCGGGTGGGCCGAACAAGCCTCGTCGTCACAGATCGAGTCCCCCTCCAGGAAGAGGTCCATGTGACGGGGGTCGGCGCCCCAGCGTGGTAGGGCTTGATCGAACGTGCCGCCGGGGTAGGCGCCGTTGCAGTGAGCCTGAGGTGGCTGCTTGCTGCTGTCGGCAGTGCAACCGAACACCTCGAAGTAGTCTGGAATGCCATCCGCGTCGGTGTCGATGGTTGCCTCCGGCCACGGGCGGCGGCTTGCGATGGCGCTGCACGGCTCGAACATCGTCACCCCCGGCGCTGGTTGGGTGGCGCCGGAGTCGCATGTGCCCAACTCGGCCTCCAGCTTGGCGCCTACGCCATCCCCGTCCGCATCGGTACGGTCGTTGATGTACACCCGGACCTCCCCTGGAGGGCTCCCCTGCTTGCTGGCCACGAGGAAAGCGTCGGCGTCTTGCGGGAGCGGGGAGATGCGCGAGGCGCCGCCGATCCCGGAGTCGTCGTCGGTGGCCAGGATGGTTTCCAGGCTCCGGTCGAGCGTTGCGTCACCTCCTTTCACTGCATACAGAATGGTGTCGGAGGCACCGAACGGCACGAGCACGCTCTCCAGAACATCGCCAGGGTCGACCGGGGCGGTGAGACGGAAGTACGGCAAGCTGATGCGGCCGCTGCTCTTGGTCCCCGGTGCCGGGGGACACGTCGGAGCGTCACACGTCTGGAACACGTCGCAGCTCCCGATCGGACCCTGCGCTCGCGTGTGGACGAGGACGCGATGTTGCTCCGGGAGACCCATCCCCGACTTCTTCACAGGTGCCGAGACGGTTGCCACCTGAGTTGCTCCGGCGTTCAGGTCCGCGACTGCCTGCTCCCAGCGATTGCCTTTCTTCTTGTAGAGGCGCATGACCGGCGGCTCGGTACAGAACGCAGTGAAGGTGTACGTGACCTTGTTCGGCATCCCCCCTGTGCCCGCGGCAAGGGAGTAGGTCTTGGCGAACACCGGGGTCGCCATCGCGGTCGGGCCGGGCAGCAGACCCCAGGCCAGCTTGGTCATCCCGAGCCACACTTGGGAGGAGGCGTCGGCCGCGGCAACGACCTCGGTGATGGGCCCTCGCGAGCGTACCAGCTCGATGTGGGTTTCGATGGTCGCCCAGCCGCGGGGCGCAGCCGCGCCATTCGGGCCCTTGCCGTCCCAGTCCCACTGAACCTGCGCGGTGACGCCATCACCCGCGAGGAGCGCGCTCACGTCGACCGACGCCCAAGGCATCTGGACGGCGAGAATCTCGTACAGCTCGCCTCCGCGGATCTTCTGCGTGAGTTGCACCACGTACTGCGAGGTGGTGTCGGGCTCGGGACTGGTCTTGGTGACGCGGACCCAGGTCTTTAGGTTCAGGTAGCCAACGCCCGGCTGGTACGGCGCGGGCTTCGTCGTCAGCTCCTTGAGTCCGACGCTGAACGACGGGAGCGGGGGCCCGGCCCCGCAGATGTCGTACGTGACGTAGTCGAACCAGGTCGTGGCGTACTGGTCATAGAAGATCTCGACCGTGCCGAATGACCCATCGTCGATCGGGAGCTGATCGTAGGGAATCGCGTGCAGCAGTTGTTCGTCCACCAGATACCGGACTGTCCCGCCGTTCTCTACCTCCACGCGGTACCTGTGAGTGGCAAAGAGGTCCAGCGCAAACCACACGGCCCCCGAACTGGAGGAGCTGTCGGCGAAGCCGACGAACTGTCCCTCGGGCTGTCGCACAGTAAACACGCCCGATCGCCGCGTGCCATCGGGGACGAAGATGGCGGCCGGAATGCAAGCGCAGGTCGACTGGTCGCAGCCGCAGTTAGGCGAGAGCTCGGCCACCCGAAAGCGGCCCTCGTAGCGGTACGCGGGCGCGGTGGCCAGGGCCGGCTCCGGGCGGGAGGCCATGCACCGCGCCAAGGGCGCCGCGGCGTGCGTCACGAGCCAGCAATTGGGGATGTTGCCGGACTGATCGACGACGGTCTCGGCCCACGCGCCGCCGGTGCATGTGAACCCCCACTCGGCCTGCGTGGGCACCGAGCACCCGTCGAGGCTCGCCGACGAGACGATGCTACCGCAGGCCTGCCCCCACGCCGGGGGGGATCCGCAAGCGACGACCACGACAACGACCACGGTGACGATCCACTGCAGCCTCGGTCCGAAGCCCATGCGCTCCTTCGTATTGTGCCCCGTGCCCACGACACGCGGCGCTCTCCTGATCCTGGCGCCGCGCGACGACGCACTTCAAGTCTTGATTGTCCGAAGGGAGCGGCGTAGCATTCCTCCACGTTCCGAGGACGGCGGCGGGGGGACGACGGGCGTGGGAGGGCCGCGCCGGCAGGGGTTGCCCAGCGGTGCTGGCGGGCCTCACCCCGCCAGCGACGCGCAGGCCCCCATCGCGTCGCGGGCGTGGGCCGTGCCGGCGCGCGGGTCCACGGCGGCC
>JACQZZ010000014.1 GCA_016213625.1 Actinomycetota bacterium | reverse complement strand
ACCGGTCCCAAGGTGCAGGGCACGCCCGAGGAGCTGCGTGCCATCGAGCGCGAACTCGATGCCCTCGAGCACGGCGCCCTGCCCGCCGACGTCGAGCCCACCTGACGCCCTGTCCCATCACGTGACGAGCCGACCCGGACTCCGGGTCGGCTCGTTCGCGTTACGGTCCTGGCATGGAACTGCACCCATCGATCAAGGACGCCATCGATTCGGGCGTACACGGTCACCTCGTCACGCTGAACGCGGACGGTTCGCCGCAGGTCACCGTCATCTGGGTCGGTCGCGACGGCGACGAGGTGCTCGTCGCCCACCTCGGATCCGGTCAGAAGATGAAAAACCTCGAACGCGACCCACGTTGCACCATCTCGTTCGAACTCCCCGGCGTCAGTGGCCCGGGCTTGATGAACTACGCCGTGTTGCACGGCACCGCGAGGCTCACCGACGGGGGAGCTCCGGCGCTGCTGCAGGAGCTGGCGCCGCGGTTCATGGGCGCCGGGGTGAAGTTCCCCCCGATGGACGAGCCGCCGCCGGGGCGCATCGTGCACATCACGGTGCAGCGCGTCACCGGAATGGGTCCTTGGGTGAGCTGACGCTCAGTCGATGGGCTGGGCGGCGTCGGTGAGCCAGCGGTCGAACTCCGCGCTCGCCGCCAGTCGTTCACAGTTGCCGAGCCGTTCGTCCGCGTAGGCGACGAAGTCGGTGTCGAGCGTGCTGATGGCCTGCTGCACCACCGCCCACATGCCCTCGCGGAACTCGCTCATCATCTTCATCAACTGCAACCGCGCCCACCTCGCATCGGTGACGCCACCGAAGTAGAGATGCAGCAGCTCTTCGTCGGCCGCGCTGTCGAGTCCGCAGTTCACGCTGACGTTGCCGAGGTCGAAGAACCGGTCGTTCATCCCTGCGTACTCGAAGTCGAGCAGCCACACGCCGGCACCCTCGTTCTCGAACAGGACGTTGCCCGGCAGGAGGTCGTTGTGGCACGGCACCGCAGGTTGCGGCGCGACAGCGAACGCGGACTCGATGCGCTCGCTCTGTTCGTGCAGCCGGTCGTACGAGGCCGGCGGCGTGACCCCGAAGCGCGCGGCATCGCGCGCGTGCCACTCGACGACCCGGTGGATGGGGAAGGCCCCCGCCAGCGGCCCGCTGCCGTGGAACCGGGCGAGCAACTGCACCACGTCGTCGAGCCGTCCGATGAAGGGGTGCGGTTCGAGGTGGTGACCCGAGACGAGCTCGGTGATGAGCGTGCCCACCTCCGGCAACATGCCGGCGACCCCCGGGGCGATGCCGAGCTCGGCCGCACGGATGGCCGCCTCGGCCTCGTTCGCCCGATCGATGCCCAGGAGCTCGGTCCGCTCACCGGGCACGCGCACCACGTATCGCCGGCCATCGACCGTGGCGACGTAGTTGGTGTTGGTGATGCCGCCGTGCAACGGCGTGAGCACGACCGCCCGCCCGCTCCACTGCGGCACCTGCGAGACCAGCGCCTCGATCGCCCCACGAGTCATGGACATGGTGTAGCACCTGGCAATGTGGTGCCATGACCGACTGCGTCCTGGCCATCGACCTCGGCACGGGTGGGCCGAAGGTGGCATTGGTGAACTCGGAGGGCCACACGCTCGCGTGGCGCAGCCGCACCGTGCACACCACGTTCTTGCCCGAAGGTGGCGCCGAACAGGACCCCGGCGAGATGTGGTCGGCGGTCGTCGCGGCCACGCACGACACGCTCGCGGCGGTGCGTCCCACTCCACCCATCGTGGCGGTGTCGGTCACCAGTCAGTACATGAGCACCATCCCCATCGCTGCCGATGGCACCCCCACCGGACCGTGCATCCTCTGGATGGACAGTCGCGGCGCGGCGCACAACCTGACGCTGCTGAACGACGAATCGTTCATGCTGTTCATCGAGCGCCACGGTCTCATCCCGTTGCCCAGCGGCGCCGACAACGTGGCGCACGCGCACGTGGTGCGCACCTTCCACCCCGAGGCGTACGCGGCCGCCGCGGCGCTCGTCGAGCCGATGGACTACCTCACGTCGCGGCTCATCGGACGGGTCACGGCCACACAGTCCACCGTGTTCGGACAGCTCGTCTGCGACAACCGCACATGGGGTGCCACCGACTACGACCCCGAGCTCGTGGCGGCCACCGGGCTCGACCCCGACAAGCTGGCGCCGCTCTCGCCGCTCACCGGCGTGGTGGGGGAGGTCGTGGCGTCCGTCGCCCGCGAGCTGGGCATCGCACCGGGCACGCCGGTGGTGCCCGGCACCATCGACTCCATCACCTCGGCTGTCGGCACCGCAGCCCTCGGCCCCGACACCGGCGCAGTCATCATCGGCACCACGTCGGTGCTCGTGTCGCACCTGCACGAACACCGAGGCGACCTCCGCTCGGGCATCATGAGTGTTCCCAGTCCGGTGCCGAACCGATACTTCGTGATGGCCGAGAACGGGCTCGGTGGCCGGGCGTTCGACTGGGCCCAGCGATTCCTCGGCTACGACAGCCCCGACACAGCCCTGGGCGATGCGAGCACCGTGACGCCCGGGTCGGATGGCGTGCTGTTCCTGCCGTGGTTGCGCGGGTCCATCGCGCCGAGCCCGAACGACGACGTGCGGGCGGCGTTCGTGGGCCTCTCGCAGCACCACGAGCGCCGGCACGCCATCCGCGCCGCGCTCGAAGGGATCGCGCTCAACCTCGCGTGGCTCGTGCCGCCCGTCGAGGCGTTCGTGGGCAACCGCTTCCCCTCCCTCAACTTCGGCGGCGGCGGTGCGCAGAGCCCGCTGTGGGCACAGATCCTCGCCGATGCCACCGACCGGCCGGTGCGCAGGCTGGAAGAACCCCGAGCCACCAATGCTCGTGGTGCGGCCTTCCTCGCGTTCGCCGACCTCGGTATTCGCTCGCTCGACGACGTGCCGTCACTGTTGAGGGTGCAGCACGAACACATGCCGGATCCCGAGCAGCGTGCGGTCATGGACCGCGCGTTGGAACGACTCATCGCTCTCCACCCCGCACACGCACTCTCCTGAAGGAGCCGTCACATGGGCCTCTACCCCTACGCCGACAAGTACCCCGTCACCCGGTGCTTCCCCCAGCTGGGACGACCGCGAGAGGAGATCCTCGCCGAGATCGTGGAGATGGCACAACTGGAGGACTCGCCGTACCACGAGGGCAAGATCAGCGGCTCCATCTACTCGGGCGACGAGGAGCACTACGAGTTCCTCAACGAGGTGTTCGGCCACTACAGCCACGCCAACGTCATCCAGCGCGACATGTATCCCAGCGCCACCCGGTTCGAGGGCGAGATCATCGCGATGGCCGCCGACATGCTGCACGGCGACGCGGTGCCCGGTGGCACGGTGTGCGGGGTGCTCACCAGCGGTGGCACCGAGAGCCTGATGAACCCGCTGCTCGTGTATCGCGAGTGGGGCAGGGAGCGGGGTATCACCGCGCCGAACCTCGTGATGCCGGTCACGGCACATCCGGGCCTCATCAAAGGCGCGCACTACTTCGGCATCGAGGTGCGTCACGCCGCGGTCACCGACCAGTTCGTGGCCGACATGGACTCCGTGCGATCACTGGTCGACGAGAACACCGTCGCACTGGCCGGCTCCGCAGGCAGCTATCCACACGGGTTGGTCGATCCCATCGACCAGCTGTCCGACCTCGCGCTCGAACGGGGCATCAACCTGCACGTCGACGGTTGCCTCGGTGGGTTCATCCTCGCGTGGGGCAACGACCTCGGCTACGACGTGCCCGTCTTCGACTTCCGTCTGCCGGGCGTCACGTCCATCAGCGCCGACACCCACAAGTACGGCTTCGGGTTGAAGGGGTCCAGCGTGTTGCTGTACCGCAGTCCCGAGCTCCGCCGACGGCAGTACTTCATCGTGCCCGACTGGCCGGGCGGTGCCTACACGTCGCCGGGCATGAGCGGTTCGCGGTCGGGCGGCATCATCGCTGCGGCGTGGGCCTCCATGGTGTCGCTCGGGCGCGAGGGGTATCTCGCCATCGCGGGCGACATCTTCCGCACCGCCGCGGAGATCCGCGACGCCATCCGGTCGTTCCCAGAGCTGCGCGTGCTGGGCGAGCCGTGGTTCAACGTCGCGTTCACCACCACCGACGACAGCGGCCTCGACATCTTCCTCGTGAACGACTTCATGGCTTCGCGCCGTTGGCGGTTGAACGGCTTGCAGAAGCCGTCGGCCGTGCACTTCTGCGTCACTCGTCCCAACACCCAGCCCGGTGTGGTCGATCTGTTCCGCTCCGATCTGGCCGACGCCGTCGAACACGCGAAGGCCAACCGAGGCACTCGGGCCCGATCCGGCGCCATGTATGCCGGCGGAATGACGACGGAGCAGGTCGAGTCCGGTGTGGCCTGGTGGCTCGACGCGACCCAAGCACTGCCGCCGGCCTGATCGCCCATTTGTGATGCCGTTCACACGGCGTAGTAGCGTCCGACCCGATGTCCGAATTCCTGCGCGATTACCTCACCGTGGTGTGGTTCGCCGCCATCGCTCTGTTGCTGGCGGGCCTGCTCCTCGGCATCGCCGCCCTGCTGCGGCCCCACAAGCCCAGCGTCGAGAAGAACACCGCGTACGAGAGCGGTGTCAACCCGGTCGGCGACGGCTGGTCACAGAGCCAGGTGCGGTACTACATCTTCGCCCTGCTCTTCGTGGTCTTCGACGTGGAAGCAGTGTTCATGTTCCCCTGGGCGACCCAGCTCGAGCGATACGCCGGTTTCGGCCTCGTCGAGATGGGCGTCTTCGTCTTCGTCCTGCTCCTTGGCCTCGTGTACGCGTGGCGCAAGGGCGTTCTGCGCTGGGTGTAACCACATGGGTCTCGTCGACAAGGGGCGTCTGCCCAAGCCACTCACGTCCCTGTTCAACATGGGTCGTTCCTACAGCCTCTGGGTGTACCAGTGGGGCTTGGCCTGCTGCGCCATCGAGATGGGCGCCGCCTTCGGCTCGCCCCGCTACGACGTGATGCGCCTCGGCGTCATCCCGCTGCCCGCCAGCCCCCGCCAGGCCGACCTCGTGGTCATCTCCGGCACCGTGACCGACAAGATGGCGCCGAGCATCAAGCGCCTCTACGAGCAGATGCCCGAACCGAAGTACGTGATCAGCATGGGTTCGTGCGCCAACTGCGGCGGTCCCTACTGGGACAGCTACTCCGTCACCAAGGGCGTCGACCAGATCATCCCGGTCGACATCTACGTGCCCGGCTGCCCTCCTCGGCCGGAGGCCCTGCTCGAGGGCATCGTGCTCCTCCAACAGCGCATCAAGAACGAGGACATGGGTGCTCGCTGGCGTGGCGAGGGCACCGTGCCGCTCGTGCGCGAGCCCATCGTGGTGGGGGGTGGCCCCGTTGAGTGACGAAACCGCGCCGCTGAACGACACGTTGGCCCTGCCGGGCGATGCACTCCGCGAGGGCGTGGTGCAGGCACTGCGCGATGCACTCGGCGAAGGGCTGCTCGACAGCCTCATCAAGCCCAACGATGACGTGTGGGTGCGCGTCAGCACCGAGGCGTGGCGCGAGGCCGGTCTGGTCCTGCGCGACACCGTCGGGTGCGACCACTTCGGCTTCCTCTCCGCCATCGACTGGCTGCCCAGCCCGTTCGGCCGTGGCGAGGACGACCCCACGGCACCTGCGCCCGAGCGCGACACCGAGATCAAGCAGGGTTACACCGGCGGGTCCACCCGCATGCAGGTGTTCGCCCGGGTCACCAACATCTCCAAGCACTTCGGTGTCACCATCAAGGCCGATGTGCCCGACCACGAGCCTGCGGTCGACAGCTGGATTCCGGTCTACGCCGGTGCCAACTGGCACGAGCGCGAATGCCACGAGATGTTCGGCATCGGCTTCAACGGCCACCCAGATCTGCGCAACATGTACCTGCCGATGGACTTCGAGGGCCACCCGATGCGCAAGGACTTTCCTCTGCTCGCTCGTCTCGTGAAGCCGTGGCCCGGCATCGCCGACGTCGAGCCTCTTCCCGGCGACGATGCCGAAGATGGTGGTGACGCATGACCGATCTCGCCGATCGTCAGAAGCTCAGCTACATCGCCGCCCAGGCCGCCGATGCGCGCTTGAACGTCGAACTCGAGACCGAGGGCATGACCCTCAACATCGGCCCGCAGCACCCGGCCACGCACGGCACGCTGCGCATCATCGTGCGCCTCGACGGCGAGCAGGTCATCTGGGCCGAACCCGGCGCCGGGTACATGCACCGCGGCTACGAGAAGCTCACCGAGGTGCGCACGTTCCCGCAGGTGACGGCGCTCGTCAACCGCATCGACTGGCTGGGCAGCTTCGCCAACGAGGTGCCCTTCATCCTCGCCGCCGAGAAGCTGATGGACATCGAGGCACCGCCTCGTGCCCAGTGGATCCGCACCATCCTGTTCGAGCTCTCGCGCATCGCCAACATCTCGCTGTTCCTCGGCGACCTGGGCGTGCAGCTCGGCGCCGTCACTCCGGTGTTCATGGCGTTCCGCGACCGCGAGCACGTGCTCAACCTCATCGAGTCGGTCACGGGCGGTCGCTTCCACCCCAACTTCGATCGCATCGGCGGCCTGAAGGACGACCTGCCGGCCGGGTTCATCGCCGAGACCAAGCAGGTGATGAAGAAGCTGCGCAACTTCTGCGACGAGATCGAGAACCTGCTCTTCGGCAACGAGATCTTCCAGAGTCGTCTGCGCGGCATCGGCGTCATTCCGGCCGAAGTGGCCAAGCAGTACGGCCTGAGCGGCGCGAACCTCCGCGCCAGCGGCGTCGACTGGGACCTGCGTCGCGATCAGCAGCTGCCGCTCGCGTACGACAAGGTCGACTGGAAGGTCTGGACCCACCCCGACGGCGACAGCTTCGCCCGCTGCTGGATCCGCCTGCAGGAGACCCGCGAAGCCACGCTCATCGTCGACCAGTTGCTCGACGGCATCCCCAGCGGTCCCATCATGGCCAAGGTGCCGCGCATCATCAAGGTGCCCGAGGGCGAAGCCTGGGTGAGCACCGAGAACCCGCTCGGCGAGATGGGTTACTACGTGGTCAGCAAGGGCGACCTCGGCCCGTTCCGGGTGAAGATCCGCTCGGCGAGCTTCAACAACATCTCCATCGTTCCGTGGGTGCTGCGAGGCGTGTACGTCCCCGACATCATCTCCATCCTCGCCTCGCTCTACTTCATCCTCGGAGACATCGACCGATGATCCTGGCTGTCGACCTTCCGTACTGGGCACAGTCGCTGCTGCGCGTCCTCGGTGGCACGGTTGCCGTGCTGCTGCCCGCGGGCACCATCGTGTACCTGTTCCTGTTCAAGATGATGAGCTTCATGCAGAGCCGTCTCGGGCCGATGGAAGCCGGCCCCTACGGCTCGCTCCAGCTGTTCGCCGAGGTCGGCAAATGGCTGCAGAAGGAAGACATCTCGCCCGAGCACGCCGACAAGCGCATCTTCCGTGCGGCGCCGCTGGTGGTGCTGGTCAGCACCTTCCTGCTGGTGGCGGTCGTGCCGTTCGGACCCGACGCGTACTTCACCGACTTCGACGCCGGCGTGTTCTACATGCTGGCCGTCAGCTCCATCAGCACGCTGGGCATCCTCATGGCGGGCTGGAGCTCGGCCAACAAGTACTCGCTGCTCGGTGGCCTTCGCGCCGCCGGTCAGCTCATCGCCTACGAACTGCCGATGGTGCTCGCGGTGCTCGGCGTGGTCATCCAGGCCGGCACGATGAACCTGCAGACCATCGTGGTCAAGCAGAACTCCGATGCCATCTTCGGCTTCGACGGGTTGGGCAACCCGTACATCCTCACCCAGTTCGTCGGCTTCATGATCTTCATGATCGCCGTGCAGGCCGAGCTCACGCAGACGCCGTTCGACATGCCCATCGCCGAGTCCGAACTCGTGTCGGGCTACATGACCGAGTATTCGGGCTTCCGCTTCCTCATCTTCTTCATCGCCGAGTTCGCCACGGCGGGTGTGTTCGCACTCATCGCCAGCGTGCTGTTCCTCGGCGGCTGGGGCGTGCCGTTCAGCTGGTTCGGTTGGGATGCGGCCGACACCGGCAGCATCGACAACTGGATGAACATCGTCGGGCCGCTCATCATGATCACGAAGATGGTCGTGCTCGCCGGCATCATCATGTGGGTCCGGTTCAGCTACCCCCGCTTCCGTGAGGACCAGCTGCAGCGATTCGCCTGGAAGGTGCTCATCCCGGTGTCGCTCGTCAACATCATGCTCACGGCGATCCTGAAGGTGGCGTTCTGATGGCCGATCGCAAGAAGCCGCAGGTTCCTGGTCTGCTCAAGGGCCTCGCCGTCACGTTCAACACCATGGCGCAGACCATGAAGCCGAAGAAGTTCGGCGGCGGTGCTGCCACGGTGCAGTACCCGCACGAGAAGGAGACCCCTCCCATTCGTGCTCGTGGTGTCATCGCGCTGCGCGAAGACAACTGCACCGCGTGCATGCTCTGTGCCCGTAGCTGCCCCGACTGGTGCATCTACATCGAGGGCCACAAGGAACTCGCCCCGCCGCGCCGCGCCGGTGGCGCGCCGCGCAAGGTGAACAAGCTCGACCGCTTCGACATCGACTACGCGCTGTGCATGTACTGCGGCATCTGCGTCGAGGTGTGCCCGTTCGACGCGCTGTTCTGGAGCCCGGAGTACGAGTACTCCGAGCCGAAGATCGCCGACCTGCTGCACGACAAGACCAAGCTCGGCGAGTGGATGGAAACCGTGCCCGAGGCGCCCGAGCTCGAGGCCGGCGCAGAGAAGAAGAAGGGCAAGTGATGGTGCTCGCCTCCGACATCCAGGTCGCCCAGAACGTCGGGTTCGGCATCATCGCGCTGATGATGGTGCTCGCCGGTGTGGGCGTCATCGCCAGTCGCAACGTCGTGCACGCCGCGCTGTCGCTGGTCATCGTCATGGCCGGTGCCGCAGCGCAGTACGTGTTGCTCGCCGCCGAGTTCGTGGCGGTCACACAGGTGCTCGTCTACATCGGCGCCGTGATGGTGCTGTTCCTCTTCGGCGTCATGCTCACCCGGGCCAAGATCGGCAAGGATGCCGACCTGAACAACGGCAACGCCGCGGTGGCGGCGCCGGTGGCGCTGCTGCTGTTCGGCGTGATGGTCTACGTGCTCGGCAAGGGCTTCACTGACCAGGAGCTGCCCACCAGCGATGTCCGTCCGCAGTACACGGCCACCATCAGCGATCTCATCTTCAAGCCCTATCTGCTGCCCTTCTGGGCGCTGTCGTTCGTACTGCTCGCCGCAGTCATCGGTGCCATCGTGCTGGCACGGAAAGACTGAGAGGACCCGGTCACATGCTCGTCAATCAGTTCCTCATCCTCGGCGCACTGCTGTTCTGCATGGGCGTCTACGGCGTCCTCACCCGCAAGAACGCGGTGATGGTGCTGCTCAGCATCGAACTCATCCTCAACTCGGTGAACATCAACCTGCTCGCCTTCGACCGGCTGAACGGTGGCTCCGACGGCAACGTGTTCGCGCTCTACATCATCGCGGTCGCTGCGGCCGAGGTGGGCGTGGGCCTGGCGATGGTGATGCTCATCTACCGCAACCGCAAGAGCATCTCGCTCGACGACCTGTCGGAAATGAAGGGCTGACCGCATGTTCGCAGAAGAAGCTGCAGGCGAAGCCGTGCACGCCGCGGGCTGGTTCCTGGAACACGCCTGGCTCATTCCGCTCATCCCTGCCGTCGCGTTCTTCCTCATCATCTTCTTCGGCAAGAAGATGCCCAAGGGCGGGAGCGAGATCGGCATCGCCTCGATGGCCGCCAGCTTCGTCATCGCGGCGGGTGCGGCCTACCAGTGGATCGACCTGCTCCACCACACCGAAGAGCCCGAGCCCATCACCAAGACCGTCACGTGGTGGTCCTCCGGCGGATTGAAGTTCTCCATCGGCCAGCAGATCGACGGGCTCGCCATCATGGCACTGGTGCTGGTGGCGTTCATCAGCACGCTTGTCCAGATCTACTCCACCGAGTACGTGCGCGGCGACCGCCGCTACACCCACTTCTTCGCCAGCCTCACGCTGTTCTCCGCCGGCATGCTCACCATGGTGCTCGCACCGAACATGGTGCAGTTCATCCTCGGCTGGGAGATCATGGGCCTCTGCTCGTTCATGCTCATCGGTCACTGGTGGGAGGAAGAAGCCAACAGCCGAGCCGCGCTGAAGGCGTTCTTCACGGTGCGTACCGGCGACATGGGACTGCTGGTCGGCACGGCGATGCTCCTGGCGGTCTTCGGCACGCTCGACATCGGCGGCGAAGGCGGCATCAACGCCTTGGCTGCTGCCGGCGAGTTCGACAGCAAGAACATGCTGATGTGGACGGCGGTCGCGCTGTTCATCGCCGCCATCGGAAAGAGCGGCCAGTTCCCGCTGCACACCTGGTTGCCCGACGCCATGGCGGGCCCCACCCCGGTGTCGTCGCTGCTGCACTCCAGCACCATGGTGGTGGCCGGCGTGTTCCTCGTCGCCCGGCTCTACCCGGTGTTCCACATCGGCCTCGACATCAACGTCGCCGGCAGCCACGTGAACCTCATCGCCGTCATCGGTGGCATCACCATCCTCATCGCCGCCGCGCTGGCGTTCGTGCAGAACGACATCAAGAAGGTGCTCGCCTACTCCACGGTCAGCCAGCTCGGCTACATGATGATGGGCCTCGGCGTCGGGGCGTGGATGCCGGCGGTGTTCCACATCTTCACGCACGCCTTCTTCAAGTGCTGCCTCTTCCTGTGCGCCGGTTCGGTGGCCCACACGGGCAGCCACCACAGCTTCGACATGAAGACCGACATGGGTGGCCTGCGCAAGAAGATGCCGGTCACGTTCATCACGTGGATCGTCAGCACCGCAGCACTCTGCGGCCTACCGTTCTTCAGCGGCTTCTTCTCCAAGGACGAGATCATCGACTCGGCCCACGCCAACGACTACACCATCTTCTGGATCATCGGTCTCGGCGGCGCCTTCCTCACCACGGCGTACATGACCCGCGCCACCTACCTCACCTTCTTCGGCACGCCCCGCGGCGGCGCTGCTCACTTCGTGAACGGCCACGAGGACCACTCGCACGACGAGGCGGCCGACGAAGTGCACCACGACGTGGATGGCCTCGACACGCACGCCCACGGCCACGACGATCACCACGCTCCGGTGCAGCACGGCAAGCCGCTTCCGTTCGCCCCCGACGATTCGCCGTGGCAGATCACCGTGCCGCTCCTGATCCTCGGCTTCCTCGCGCTGGTCTCGGGCTATCTCAACGCCGCGCCGTTCAAGCTGCACTACTTTGAGCACTGGCTCGAGTCGTCCATCGGGCTGCCCTTCGGTGAGGGCGGCTCCGCCGTGCCCGAGCCTCCCGAGTTCGAGTGGATCAACGCCGTCCCCAGCATCCTGCTGGTGGCCGCGGGCTTCGCGGTCAGCCTGTACCTCTGCAAGGCCGTTTTCGGTTCCGAGCGCTCGGCCTTCAAGGGACTCACGCAGCGCAACGGTCTGCTCGGCGCTGGGCACAAGTTCCTCGTCAACAAGTACTACCTCGACGCGCTCTACGAGGGCGTCATCGTCCGGGCCATCGCGCACCCCATCGCGAAGGCTGCCTACTGGACCAATCAGCACATCCTCGACGGCATCGTCAACGGTGTGGGCATCGGCGGCAAGAACGCCGGCCTCTGGGTCTACCGCAATGTCGATCAGCGCGTGGTCGACGGTGCGGTGAATGGAAGTGGTGCAACCGCACGCGGCGCCGGTGGCGCCTTGCAACCGGTGCAATCAGGCAAGGTCAGCATGTACGGAGCGTTGCTGTTCGGTGCCGCAGCAGTCGGTGCGCTCGTACTCGTACTCGTCAACAGCTAGAGGGATCCATGCACGACGTACTTCAGAACCAACAATGGCTCCTCAGCCTCGGCGTGTTCCTGCCGCTGGCTGGCGTGCTGGTGATGCTGTTCATCCCCAAGGGCGATGAGGCGATGGTCAAGGGCGTGGCCGTCCTCACGGCCGCCGCCACGCTCGCAGTGGGCATCTACACGATGCTCCAGTTCGACTACGACAAGGCCGGGTCGCTCCAGTTCTTCACCACGAACAACTGGATCACGCCCATCAAGGCCACGTACACGATCGGGCTCGACGGCATCAGCCTGCCGCTCTACGTGCTGTCGATGATCATCACCCTGTTGGTGATGATCTACTCCTGGAACCACGTGCCGGACCCGGGCAACCCCAAGGCGTTCTTCATGCTCATGCTGGTGCTGCAGACCGGTATGGCGGGCACCTTCGTCGCTCAGGACCTCATCCTCTTCTTCGTCTTCTTCGAAGTGGT
>JACQZZ010000108.1 GCA_016213625.1 Actinomycetota bacterium | reverse complement strand
ATGGGCATCATCTCGGCTGCGGCGTTGAGCTTCATCGTGCACGACCCGAGCGGAATCATCGTGCGGTCGAGCGCGAGGTCCTTGTCGCACAACCGGCGCAGGTAGCGGAGCATCTCGTGTTCGGTGTGGTAGCGGTGGAACACGCTCTGGCTGAGGAAGTCGTCGGATCGACGCGTTGCGATGCCGTCGCTCGATGCCTCGATGTCGTCGGGAAGGTGCATGGCCGCGCCGAACAGCGACAGCACCCCGCGCACGATGTCGACCGACGTCGTCTCGTCGAAGCTGAACGCGACGTGCGCGTCGTCGACCCGGCGAAGATCGAGACCCGCCGCATGACCCGCGGCGATGATGTCGTCGGCAGCACACGGCACCGTGAGCGTGTCGAACCAGCTGTCGTGCAGCGGTGCGATGCCGCTGGCCCGCAGCGCTGTGGCCGCCATTCCGGTGAGGCGATGCACGCGTTCGGCGATGCGGCGCAACCCCTCGGGCCCGTGCCATGTGGCATAGAAGCCGGCCATGTTGGCCAGCAGCACCTGCGCGGTGCAGATGTTCGAGGTGGCCTTCTCGCGGCGGATGTGTTGCTCGCGAGTCTGCAGCGCGAGCCGCAGCGAGGGTCGGCCCTCGGTGTCGGTGCTGACGCCCACCAGTCGACCGGGCAGCGAACGTGCGGTGGCTTCGCTGGCCGCGATGAACGCGGCATGTGGCCCGCCGAAGCCCATCGGGACACCGAAGCGCTGCGCGGAGCCGATGGCGATGTCGGCACCGAGCCGTCCCGGGGGAGTGGTGAGCACACAGGCGAGCAGATCGGTGGCCACGACGGCGATGGCGCCGGCGTCGTGGACCCGCTGGATGGCGGCACGCCAGTCGGGAACGGCGCCGGTGGAGGTGGGCAGGCTGAGCAGCACCCCGAAACATCCGCCATCGATCTCGTCGAGATCGCCGACGACCACCTGCAACCCGATCGGTTCGGCGCGGGTGCGGAGCACGTTGATGGTCTGTGGGTGCGTGTCGTGGTGCACGAGGAAGCGATCGCTCGTCGACTTGGACGTGCGCCTCGCCATGGTCATCGCCTCCGCCGCAGCGGTGGCCTCGTCGAGAAGGGAGGCATTCGCCAGCTCGAAACCGGTGAGCTCGGCGATCATCGTCTGGAAGTTCAGCAGGGCCTCCAGCCGACCCTGGCTGATCTCGGGCTGATACGGCGTGTAGGCGGTGTACCAACCGGGGTTCTCGAGCACATTGCGCACGATGACCGGCGGGCACACCGTGCCGTAGTAGCCCTGGCCGATGAGACTGGTGCGAGCCCGGTTGCGCCCGGCGATCGCGCGCAGTTCGCCCAGCACGTCGTCGACCGTGCGCGGCCCCGGAAGCGGCAGTGGTCCATCGATGAGGATGCTGCCGGGCACCGTCGTGGTGATGAGTTCATCCAGCGAACCCACCCCGATGACCGACAACATGTGTGCCTGCTCGTCGGGCGTGGGCCCGATGTGGCGGTCGACGAAGTCGTCGGTGGCCAGCAGGCGGGAGAGAGACGAGCGATCGGACATGGGGGCCTCCGGGAATGGAACGCGGCTGAGCAGTTCCCCCGCTGTCATGGGTACCTGAGAGCTTCTCCGGCCGGGCGACGTGCTCGATCGGATTTCCCCGTCGGTGAGCCGGACCAGTGCCGACTTCTTTCCAGCGTTGCCCACCCGATCGGTCCGTTGGCCTGAGAGATTCCGGGGAGGTTGCTCCTTCGGCGCCCCGCCGCTGGATGCGTCGGTGGCTCTCCCGGTCGGGTGCTCGGCACCCCCGACGTTACCCGTCGCGACCGCCGCTCGCGGCGATCAGCGTGAAGGGCTGCAGCCGTGCACCTGCAGCGGCACGTCGACTTCAACGTCTGCGGCGAGCGCATCGGCGGGCATCCACACGTCGGTGGGCAGGTCGGTGAGGTGACGCCACTCGAAGAGATGCACGTCGTCGATGTCGAGCCGGTTGTCGCCGGCGGGTGCCACCACGTACAGCATCGCCGCTTCGGGGCGGACCCCGTCGTACGTGGCGTTGATCAGGTCGCTCACATCGACGGTGACCGTCGTCCACTCTCCACTCGGGGTGATGGGAAGGTCGACGTCGGCCTGGTGGAGCTCGGTGGACGAGGGCTCGACGGTGGGGTCGGTGTCGTTGACGTCGTACAGCACCAGCTCCAGTCGTGGCTTGCGCCCGTCGGGTCGGATGTCGAGCTGCACGGTGTAGGTCGGTTCCCCGTCGAGCGGGGCGCCGTCGCTGTCGAACCAGCGGTGCTCGAGCACCTCGCTACGAGCGACCTGCCGAGCTCGCGAGCCCTTCGACGGGATGGACTCGAGGTGCAGGTAGGTGCCTCGGTCGTCGCTGTAGCGAGTGGTGCCGTCGCCGGTCCAGTGCATGCCGCCGTCGTTCACACGGTCGGCGGTGCCGTCGTCGAGGGACCCCCACCCCAACAGGTCGAGGCCGATCGACGCACCGTCGGGGGGCTCGGACACGGTGCGCACCACAGCGCACTCAGGGAGGTGCACGGGACGGTCGGGCGACACGCTGTACGTGTTCGACACCGGCTCGCCGGCCTGGTCCACGGAGTAGCCCCCTCCATCTGGTCGCACCACTGCGGTGGGGGCGAGGTCCGGATCGAGCACCGCCGCGGCGACCTCCGGCGTGAGGCGATCGCTCGAGGCGGCGAGCAGCGACGACGCGTTCATCAACTTCACCACCCGTTCGGCGACCGGGCCCGTCACTGGGACGGGGCGGTAGCGATCGAGCATCAGTGGCACGACCCGTGCTTCGAGCAGCTCGTCGCCCTCGAACACCGTGCGCAGGATGACCGACGGGAACGTCGACAGGAAGTCCTGGTCGAACAGGAAGTTCCCGAGCGAGTAGGCGATGAGGTGGCCTCGATACCACTCGAATCCCTGCAGGACGTGCGGGTGGTGACCCACCACCAGATCGGCGCCGGCGTCGATGGCGTCGTGCGCGGCGCGGCGGAGGAACTCGCTGGGTGCCTCCGAGAACTGGAAGCCGCCGTGGATCTGCACCACCACCAGGCCGGCCCCCTGATCGCGGAGCTGCTGCACCTGGCGGGCGACCTCGAACCGCTGGAACAGCGCGGCGCCGCCGTGACCTCTGCGGGCCACCCAATCCTGCAGCTCGGGGTACACGCGGGTGATCTCCCGCCACAGCCCGGCCGAGGACGCGGCATCGAGCGTGGGCTCCAGCGACTCGTACAGGGTCCAGATCTCGTGCGCCCTGCGCAGGCCCGGCGCGACGTGGGCCGGGTCGCCCAGCCCGCCGTAGCGGAACGCACGAGTCTCGTACTGCCATGCATCCTGTGCCGGAAGGTCCTCGGGCACCGGCTCGTCTGCCGGCGGCAGGCTGTCGTTGACGAAGTCGCCGTTCACCGTGGTGGCCGACACCAGTCCCACCTGGAGCCCGTTCACCTCGAGCATGCGGCCGGCCTGGGCCTGCGCTGCATCGGCACCGGCGCCAGCCCACTCGACCCCGGCGCGATCCAGGTGGGCGATGGTGGACGCCACGCCGTCGTCCTGCCAGTCGTAGGCGTGGTTGTTGCCCAGCGTGACCGCGTCGACACCCATCTGCTGCAGGGCGTCGATCACCTCCGGCGGGGACTGGATGAGGAACCGCTTCGCCGGGTACGCGTCGAGTGGCGGAAGGTCGCCAACGACCGACTCCAGGTTGACGGTGCTCAAGTCGGCCGCCGCCATCAGCGGTGCGACGTCCGCCACGAGTCCACGTGCCGTGGCGGCATCGTCGACCACCGCGGTGCCGATGTCGGTCTCGGGCGCCTGGTAGCGCCGACCCATCATCACGTCACCGCCGAACTGCAACACCCGGCGCGTGGCTCCATTCGGGCCGGTGCGAGCGAGGAGGGTCACCCTGACGTCGCCCTCTGCAGGATCCAGCACGACCGGCTCGTCGAGAAAGCCGTCGGCGCGGAGCACTCCGGCGGTGGGCTGGGTGAGACTCAGGTCGCGGCTGCCGTCGACCGCGAGCGGGCTGGCCTGGCCGACCAAGGTGAGGCGCGCGCCGGGGATGGCAGCGGCTCGTTCGTCGAGCACCGTCAGGGTGAAGGGACGTGCGGGCGCGGCTCCTGTGCGCGGGGTGCCGTCGCACGCGACCACCGCGAGGAGTGCGCCGGCGGCGCAGCACCACACCCGGAATCCCATTCGGGCGACGATACGTGTCAGACAAGTCCGATGCGCGGAATACGACGCGATGACGGCGTTATCGGACTCGTTTCGGCCACTTGGCGCCACGTTGGAGGGTTCTTGTACGTCTCTTGGATCAAGTTCGCCACGCCCATTCCGAAGCCACGAGTAAGCAGTAGTACAAGCCAAACGTTCAGTCGAAACCGAGCGTGTCTGCTTCGGGCGACGTAACTACGGAGGGAACCCGATGAACCGAAGGAAGTTGTCAGCCGGCCTTGTGGTCGGTGCCATGGCCCTACTGGGCTTTGGCGTCACAGGAGGCGTCGCGAACGCAGCGCCTCCCGCATTGCCCGCGCCGAGCATCTTCACGCTCCCGTTGCCGGTGCCGCTCGCGGTCACCGTCACCACGGGTCCCGGTGGCGCGATCACCGACGTCTCGATCGACCCGGCCGATGCCGCCATCACCGTCACCAAGGCTCGTCCTGGCAAGGTGTCGTTCACCACTGACACCGATGGTGTGAAGGTGAGCATCAAGAGCAAGGGCCAGACCCAGAGCATGTCGGCCCGCGCCGGTTCGCTCGACGCATTCACCGCCAATGGTGGCGCCGGTAGCTGGTCTGGGGAGGTCTTCCCTGGCGTTCCCGGCTCGGTCGCCTACGTGGTCGGCGGCACGCCCGACGCGCCCACCATCACTGTGGGCGCGATCGTCGGAGGCGGTGTCGCCGGTGCGCCGGTCACCAAGGTCGACGACGACGGCGACGAGGTGTCCACCAAGGTGGTCGTCACGTTCACGAGTGGCACCCTCACCCGCGATCTCACCATCCGGCTGAAGGTGGAGAACGAGAGCGACGACGACGATGACGACGATTCGGACGACGACTCCGACAGCAGCGCCTCGCTGCGCGTCACGCTCGGCAAGATCCGTGGTGTTCCGGGTTCGGAAGCCGCGGGTCCGAAGAGCTGGGGGGCCATCCTCTGCGACGGCACGCCCGGCACCATCAACTACGTCCTGGGCGCCGATGGCACCATCAGCGATGTCACCACGAATCCGGCCGATGCACGGATCAAGACCGACGAGGGCAAGCTCGAGGTCCGGTTCGCCACTGGCGAGCGCGTGAAGATCCGGGTGAGCGCCGAGGGCGCTGGCTTCACCATCAGCGTCAAGGAGAAGATCCGTTGCCGCGATGCCGAGGATCCCACGGTCAACGGCCAGCCGGCCGATGTCAGCGACGACGACGATGACGACGACGATGACGACCACGACGGCGACCATCACCGCGGTGGCGACGACGACGGTGGCCGCCACGGTGGCGACGACAAGAAGTCGGACGACTGACCTAGATGTCGTCTCGAAGCCTGCGGGTGCGGCTCCTCTTCGGAGGGGCCGCACTCGCCGCACTGGTGCTCGTGTCGAGCGGGTGCAGTGACGAGGAGTCGAACGTTGCCGCGAACGATGCGGCAGCGGACTCCACCACCTCGTCAGTGGCCGCGCTCGACACGGGTTCCACCGCACCAGCAACCACCATCGTCGCCACGGTCGACCCCGCTGCGCTCCTGCAGCAGGCACTCGCCACCCTGGGCACCACGTACCACTTCAGCTCCAGCGTGGTGGTCAACGGTGCACAGACCCTGTTGGCCGAAGGCGATCGAGTGGGTGACGGCAGCCGACTCAGCCTCACGTCCAACGGGGCGACCGCCGGCTACATCATCACCCCCGCCGGAAGCTGGGCACAGCCCGAAGGAGGTGACTGGGAACTGCTCGACGTGGCCCCGGCCACCGCAGATCCGATCGCAGCGCTCGCTGCACCCGCTGCCGTCGGAGTGCTCTCCGACGACGGCACCACCGTGCGCCTCCGGGTCACGGTCTCGGCGGCCGCCCTCGGAGTGGGGACCGACGGCACCGCCGATGTCGAAGTGGTCATCAGCTCCGGTGTCCTCGCCGAAGTCGACTACAGCTCCACGGCGCCCGACGGCGTGGCCAGTGTGGCCACCACCTTCGGTCCCGTGTTCGACGCGACTCCTGTCGCACCGCCCGGGTGAGCCACGTGGCGTCGGCGGTGGATCTTCGGTCCGCTGCCGACGCCACGGCGCACCGGCGGTTCACTCCACGGTGCCGTAGGCGCCCTGATCGCCCGACATGCCACCCGCCTCCCGCACTGCGGCGCGGAGGTCGCTGACGAACTCAGCGATACGACCCTCGTGCACGGCGTTCACCGTGCAGTGCAGCGAGGCAGGTGGTCCCTGCCGGTCGACGTACCAGCCGCGGGCCCACAGTGCGTCGGCCACGGCGAAGACGTCGAGCTGCTCGGGATGCGTGGCACCGAACGCCAGGAGGGTGGTGTCGGGTCGCGCCCTGATCGTGAGCTCGGGCATCGAGTCGATCGCCTCGGTCAGTTCGAGGCAGGCAGTACGCGCCGCTGCGGTGACCCGTTCGTAGCCGGCGTCACCCAGATGGTGCATGACCGCCCAGGCTGCAGCCCACGGGCCGCCGCTCTTGGTACCCAGCACCCCCGACGATCCGTACACGCCACCGAGCCAGTTGTCGGTGACGAAGGTCTGATACGCACGGAGCTGCTTGGTGCGGTGCACCAGCACGCCGGCTCCCTTCGCCGAGTAGCCGTACTTGTGCAGGTCGACCGAGATGCTCGTGACACCGGGGACCCGGAAGTCCCACGGCTGCACCGGGTGCCCCATCCGTTCGAGGTAGGTCAGGGTGACGCCACCCATGCACGCATCGACGTGGCAGTTGATGCCGCGGGCCACGGCCAGCGCGGCGATGTCCTCGATGGGGTCGACCACGCCCTGGGGGTACTGCGGCGCCGAGCCCACCACGAGCACCGTGTCGTCGTCGATGGCGGCCTCCATCGCAGCCACGTTGGCGCGCCAGTCGTCGCCCACCGGGATGCGCCGGCTCTCGACTCCGAAGTAGTAGCAGCCCTTCTCGAACGCGGCGTGCGCGCTGGTGGGCAACACGACGTTGGGTGTGGTGATGCTGCGCTCCTTGCGGCCCCGCTCGCGAGCTGCCTTCACGGTGAGGAGCAGGCTCTCGGTGCCGCCCGACGTGATGAAGCCGGCCGCCTCGCTGCCGCCGTGGAACCACTCGGCGACCGCGGCGACCACTTCGCTCTGGATGCGCTGCAGGCTCGGGAACGCATGGGTGTTCAGCCCGTTCTCGGTGGCGAAGCGGCGGTAGGCCTCCTCGGCGATGGCCACCACGTCGGGGCCCGCGTTGTACGCCAAGGTGAACGCCCGGCCCTCTCGCCAGCGCACGTCGTCCGTCGTGTAGTGCTCGAGCTGAGTCAGTACGTCGTCGCGGGAGAGCCCGTCGTGGGGGAGTGCCATGACGCGAAACCGTACCCGAGCCACGCGTGCGCCGGTCTATGGTCCACGACCGTGCCGGTTCCCACTCGCGACGACTTCCTGATCGACCCCTCCATCGTCTTCCTGAACCATGGTTCGTTCGGTGCGACTCCTGTGCCGGTCTTCGAGGAGTACCAGCGATTGCAGCGAGCGATGGAACGCAACCCGGTGGAATGGCTGGGCCGGAGGGCCGACGCGTTGATGGCCGATGCTCGGGCCCGACTCGGTGGTTTCGTGGGTGCCGACCCGGACGACGTGGTGTTCTTCCCGAACCCCACCACCGCGGTGAACATGGTGGCACGAGCGTTGCGACTGCAGCCCGGCGACGAAGTGCTCACCACGGATCACGAATACGGGGCGATGGACCGCACCTGGCGCAAGCTCTGCCACGAGGCCGATGCGTCGTACGTTCGCGTGCCGATTCCCTTGCCGGTCACCACCGCCTCCGACTTCGTGGAGCGCGTCTGGTCGGCCGTCACGCCGCGCACCCGTGTGCTGTTCCTCAGTCACCTCACCAGCGCCACCGCGCTCGTCTTCCCGGTGCACGAACTGTGCCGACGCGCCAGGGCCGCCGGCATCATCTCGATCGTCGACGGAGCGCACGTTCCGGCGCACATTCCCCTCGATCTGGCCTCCCTTCCTTGCGACATCTACACGGGTGCACTGCACAAGTGGCTGTGTGCGCCGAAGGGCTGCTCGTTCCTCTATGCCCGGGCCGAGGTGCAGTCGTGGCTGGATCCGTTGGTGGTGAGTTGGGGGTGGGAGAGCGATCACCCCGGCGCGTCGGCGTTCGTCGACGTCCACGAGTGGCAGGGCACACGCGACCTCGCTCCGTTCCTGGCGGTCGGAGCCGCGATCGACTTCGTGGAATCGCACGATTGGGCGTCCGTGCGCCGCACCGGCCACGAACTGGCGCTCGGCACGCGCCGCATGATCGACGAGCTCACCGGGCTGGCGCCGATCAGCCCAGACGGCGCCGACGACGACGGGCACGAGTGGATCGGCCAGCTCGCTGCCGTGCGCCTGCCCGACACGGTCGACGTCGTGGACCTGAAGGCCCGATTGTTCGACGAGCACCGCATCGAGGTGCCGCTGCACCGATGGAACGACCAGCCGTTCGTGCGGGTGAGCTTCACCGCCCACAACACGGCGTCCGACGGCGAGGCGCTCGTGTCGGCGCTTCGGGTGCTCCTGTAGTGGCCGACTAACCTGCGACCGCATGGGGATGCCGACAGGCCTGGGCGTGATCGATCTCATGATGGGGATCCCCGAGCCCGGCCAGCGCGATCAGTGGTACTCGTTCCTGCGGCCGAACCTCCGCGACGCCGAGAGCCGCGACATGGCGATGCCCGCGCAATACCTGTTCAAGGACATCCCTGAGGATCCCTCCGCCGCCGACATGATCGAGTGGACCATCGATCAGATGGACGGCCACGGCATCCAGCGCGCGCTCATCGGTACCGCGCTGGAGGGTGGCGTGCAGCACGACGCCATCGCCCGTCACCCAGATCGATTCTTCGGGTGCCTGCACGTCGACCCGAACGGTGGCGTGTCGGTGCTGCGCGACATCCAGCGGGCACACGACGAGCTCGGCATCAAGGGAGTCTCGTTGTTCCCCAGCGGGTGCAATCCGCCGCTGCCCATCAACGACAAGCGGATGTACCCCGTGTACGCGAAGTGTGCCGAACTCGGTCTGCCGGTGCTGTGCTGCGTGGGCGTGCCCGGACCGAGGTTGCCGATGGCGCCACAACACGTGGAGCTCGTCGACGAGGTGTGCTGGTACTTCCCCGAGCTCACGTTCGTGATGCGCCATGGCGCCGAACCGTGGGTGGACCTCGCGGTGAAGCTGTTGCTGAAGTGGCCGAACTTGTACTACTCCACGAGTGCGTTCGCGCCGAAGTACTACCCGAAGGCCGTCATCGACTTCGCCAACACACGCGGCGCGCAGAAGGTGATGTACGCCGGCTACTTCCCGATGGGGCTCAGCCTCGAGCGCATCTTCACCGAGCTGCCGAACGTGCCACTGCGCGACGAGGTGTGGCCGCTCTTCCTGCGCGACAACGCGGCGCGAGTGTTCGGACTGCCGACGTGAGCCGGTTTCCGTGGCCCATCCCATTCGGATGGTTCGCCGTGGCCTGGACCCACGAACTCGAGCGGGGACATGTGCAGCCGTACCGAGCGTTCGCGCGCGACCTCGTCCTCTGGCGCGATGCGGATGGTGCGGCGCACGTGCAGGACGCGTTCTGCCCGCACCTGGGAGCCCATCTCGGTCACGGCGGACGCGTCGAGGGGTGCGCGCTGGTGTGCCCCTTCCACGGTTGGGAGTTCGACGCCGAGGGTCGCAACACGTGCATTCCCTACAGCGAGCGCACCAATGGCAAGGCCAGGCTGCGCACGTACCCGGTGCTCGAGCGCAACGGGCTCGTCATGGCGTGGTACCACCCGGCCGACGAGGCGCCGTCGTGGGACATCCCATCCGTGCCCGAGTTCGCCGCCGACCATCCCGAGTGGGCGGCGCCCGTCACTCGCTTCTTCACCATCGACACGGCATGGCAGGAGATGGCCGAGAACGGCGTCGACGCTGCGCACTTCCGGTACGTGCACGGCACGGCCGAGGTGCCGATTCTCGAGCGCTACGAGCCCGACGGCCACCGTTCGCACATGCGGTCCAAGCAGTTCTTCGTCACGCCCCGCGGCAACGTGGAAGGCCGCATCGACACCGACGCCGAAGGCGCAGGGTTCAGCGTGGTGCGATTCAGCGGCATCATCGACACGATGCTGCTCGGGTGCGCCACCCCCATCGAGCGTGACCGCTGCGAGATGCGCTTCACGTTCACGGTCCGACGATTCGCCGACGAGCGCGCCACCACCTCGGTTGGTGAGGCAGCGATCAACGAGATCTCGCGTCAGTTGCTCGAGGACAAGCCCATCTGGGAACACAAGGTGTTCATCGAGCGACCGGCCCTCGCCGACACCGACGGGCCGTTCCTGCAGTTCCGCCAGTGGGCGTCACAGTTCTACGTGAACGACGCACGATGACGCTGTCGCTCCTCTTCGCCGTCACCGCGGCGGTGCTGCTCGGTGGTTCCGACTTCTTCGCCGCACGCTCGGCACGCACCACCCCCTCGGTCACCGTCACCCGAACGGCCGTCGCCACCAGCGTCACGCTGTCGCCGCTGTTGTTGCTGCTCGTCGAGTGGGCATGGGTGGGCCACGACGTCGCCATCGGTGCGCTGTCGGGGCTGTTCATGATCGGTGGCCTGATGCTGCTGTACGAGGGCTACTCGGTCGCCCGCATGGGCATCGTCGCTCCGCTCGCCTCGGTGCTGCTGGCGGTCGTGCCCGTGGTCTGGGACCTGATCAACGGGGTACGCCCCGGCGCCGTCGCTGCTGTCGGCATGGTCCTCGGACTCGTGGCGCTGGTGCTCACGTCGTACACCCCCGGCGGGTCGGGCAGCGTCACCCTCGGGGCCGTGCTCGGCGTGTCCAGCGGCGTCGTCTTCGGCATCGCGTTCACGCTGATGGGCGAGGTCTCCGAGCAGTCCGGGCTCCTCCCCGTGATGTTCCAGCGACTCGCCGGGTTCACACTGCTCGCAGCGATCAGCGTGTTCCGTCGAGACCCGTTCTTCGCCACCGGCGAGGGGCGCCGCTATGCGATCGGGGCGGGCGTGTTGGGGCTGGTGGCCATCGGCTCGCTGCAGCTGGCGTTCCAGCGTGGCGACACGGGTCCGGTGTCGGTGGCCTCGTCGCAGTTCGCCACCGTCGCCGTCATCCTCTCGGTGGTGTTCAACCACGAGCGCATGCGGTGGTGGCAGGCTGTCGGAGTGGGCGCCACCGCCGTGGCCGTCGCACTCATCGCCCTGGGTGGATAGCGTGGCGGCCCATGGCCGAGAAACCCGTCATCACCATCCCTGAGGGCGAACCGCCCGCCGAACTGCTCACCGTCGACGAGGTCGTCGGCGACGGCGACGAGGCCACCATCGGCAAGCGCGTCGTGGTGCACTACGTCGGCGCTGCCTGGAGCAACGGGCGCGAGTTCGACGCCAGCTGGAACCGGGGGAGTGCGTTCGACTTCCGCCTCGGTGCCCGCGAGGTCATCGAGGGCTGGGAGAAGGGCGTGAAGGGCATGAAGGTGGGCGGCCGTCGTCGCATCACCATCCCGCCGAGCCTCGGTTACGGCTCGCAGGGCGCCGGTGGCGTCATCAAGGGCGGCGAGACCCTGGTCTTCGTCGTCGACCTCATTGCCGTTCGCTGACCCGCTCACGCACCCAGATCCCGGGTCCGCTCGCGAACTGCTCCACCACGATCGTGCCGGCGGCCAGATCGTGCAGGCCGCGCAGGTTGATCAGGATCGGCGCATAGATCAGCGTGACCACGAAGCCCACCATGTCGCCGTTCATGGGCACGAACAGTCCCACCAGCAACGGTGAGGCCGCCACCAGCCAGCGCACCAGCACCGACAACGGATTCGGTGTCAGGAGCGTGCGTCGGCTGACCACGCGGAGCCCGCACCACAGCTTGCCGACGGACCAGCCCCACAGCGCCGTCGGAGCGGTGTAGTACATCGCGTGGATGGCGGCGCTCGTCCATGGGGCGGCACCCGCTTTGTGGGACAGCAGTGTGGGCACTCCGACGATCGCTTCGTCGAGGAGACCGGCGCACAGGCGCCGCCAGCGGGTGGCCTGTCGGCGGCCGTCGCGCAAGGGCGGCCGCGGTGGCTTCACCAGCGGCTCGCGGTCGGAGAAGTAGTCGGGGTCGTCGAACTCCGCGTCGGCGATCGCGTGGGTGTCGAGCGACGCCCACTCCACGGCCTTCGCGACTTCCTCGGTGAACTCGCTCGGTGCGATCACCTCGCCGCGCACGATGCCGAAGGGCACCTCACCGGCTCGGAGCACCGAACGCAGGAGGGCCACCTGCTCGATCGTGAGGTGCTGGACACCCACTCGGCAGGGGGTCGGGAGATCGGAGGTGTCGTAGTCGTCCATCACCCATTGACGAGTCGCTGCACCCCGACGACTCGATAGGTGGGAATGGACCCGGTGCGCACGACGTCGCCGGTGCGCGGCGCCTGGATCCAGGTGGTCGCACTGGTGGCGATACCGACGTGGTTGATGATCCCCGTGCCCGGCGCGGACTCGAGGAACACCAGGTCACCGGGCTGAATGGCCTGAGTGGTCCAGTCGATCGAGGTGCCGAAGGCCATCTGCGCGCCGCTGTAGTGCGGCAGGTCGATCCCGATGGTCGCGAAGGCGGCCAGGGTGAGGCCGGAGCAGTCGTAGGTGTTGGGGCCGGCGGTGTTGAACTTGTACGGCTTGCCGAGCTGTGCCTGCGCGAAGGCGAGCACCTTGCCGATCTGGCCACCGACCGTCGGCACGGGAGTTCCCTGTGCGGTGGCACCTGCCGTGCCGGCTGCAGGAGCTGCAGCGGCAGGTGCCACCGGGAGGGATCCGCCACTGGGAACCGTCAGCTTCATCCCCGGATGGATGACACTGCTGACGGAGAGCTTGTTGGTGGTGAGCAACGAGTTGAGCGTGACGCCCAATCGAGTGGCGACCACGGAGAGCGAGTCGCCGGAGGCGACGACGTACTGGACCGGTGCGGCCGCTGCGGCCGTGGCGGGTGCCTGCGTCGGTGTGGAGGCCGGCAGCGAACCGCCGGCGGGCACCACGAGCTGCTTGCCCGGAAGGATGAGACTGTTGAGGCTGAGGCTGTTCGCGGTCAGCAGGTCCTTCAACTTCACGTTGAGCTTCACGGCGATGCCGGTGAGGAAGTCACCCTTGACCACGGTGTACGTGAGGGGTGCGCTCGAGCCGGTCGCCGGGGTCGTTGCTGCGGCAACGGGTGCGGCACCTGCGGGAACGACCAACTGCATGCCGGGCCAGATGAGGCTGTCGAGGCGCAGGTTGTTCACCGTGAGCAGGTCCTTGACCTTCACCTTCAGCTTGACCGAGATGCCGATGAGTGAGTCGTTCTTGACCACCGTGTACGTCGAGTTGACGGTTGCACTGGACGCCGGGGGAGCGGCCAGGGCCGGTTCGGTGACGGCGACGGCGACGGCGCTCACACCGACGAGGGCAGCGACGACGACACGGTGAAGGCGTGACATGCCTCTTACATCGGCCGCTGATGGTGGGACCTTTACGGTTCCTTGACGGCTTTCCGCGTCGCCCCTGGTCAGGCAGGAGAAAAATGTCCAGTACTGTACGCCCGTGTCGCGAGCCAACCGGGGGAGAAGCAGGAGAGCCGACCGCGGGCCTGAGCCGTCGCCCTGGCGGACGCTCACCAACCCGTACCCTCCGATCGAACCGCTCTCGGCCGACCAGGTGGAGCAGATCCACCGATCTTCGCTCCAACTCCTCGCCTCGACCGGATTCCGGGTGCTCGACCCGGCGGCGCGGCAGGTGCTGCGCGGTGCCGGGTGCGTCGTCGACGACCTGATGGTGCGCTACGACCCAGAGTTGATCGACGCAACCGTCGCCTTGGCCCCGTCGGAGTTCACCCTGCGGGCCAGGAATCCTGAGAAGTCCCTGGTCGTGGGGGGTCGGCAGGTCGCGTTCACGTCGGTGGGGGGACCTGCCTTCGTGTCCGATCTCGTCGGCGGGCGGCGGGCGGGCACCCATCGCGAGCAGGAGGACTTCCTGCGGGTCGTCCAGCAGTTGCACGTGGTGCACCAGGAGGGCGGCGGCCCGTTCGAAGCCATGGACCTGCCACCCGAGACGCGCCATCTCGACCTGTGCCTGTCGCTCATCCGGTTGCTCGACAAGAACTGGCAGGGCATCGCGCTCGGTCGGACACGTGCCGCCGATTGCATCGACATGGCGGCCATCGCACTGGGCACCGACCGCGACGGGCTCGCGGCACAGCCGGCGCTGCTGACGATCATCAACACCAACACGCCGTTGACGCTGGACATCCCGATGGCGGAAGGGCTCACCGAGTTCATCGGCGCAGGTCAGGCCGTGGTCATCACCCCATTCACCCTGGCGGGGGCCATGGCGCCGGCCACGCTGGGCGGTGCGCTGGTGCTGCAGAACGCCGAGGTGCTGGCCACGGCCACGCTCGCCCAGCTCATTCGGCCCGGCGCGCCCATCGTGTACGGGTCGTTCACGTCGAACGTCGACATGCGCAGTGGCTCACCGGCCTTCGGCACCCCGGAATACACCAAGGCTGCGCAGGCCGGCGGGCAACTGGCCCGTCGATACCGGCTGCCGTTCCGCTCGTCGAACACCACCGCCTCGAACGTGGTGGATGCCCAGGCCGTGTACGAGAGCGCGATGTCGTTGTGGGGAGCGGTCATGGGCGGGGCGAACCTGGTCAACCATGCCGCGGGCTGGCTGGAGGGCGGGCTGACCGCGTCGCTGGAGAAGCTGGTGATCGATGCCGAGATGCTCCAGATGGTGGCCGAGTGGATGCAGCCGATCGACACCAGCGACGAGGCGATCGGTCTCGAGGCCATCGCCGAAGTGGGCCCCGGAGGGCATTTCTTCGGGTCTCCCCACACCCTCACCCGCTACGAGCACGCGTTCTATCGCCCGCTCGTCAGCGATGGTCGGAACTTCGAGTCGTGGACCGAGGATGGCGCCCCCGACACCACACAACGGGCCCACGAAGTGTGGCAACGGCTGCTCGAACAGTACGAACAGCCGCCGCTCGACCCGGCCATCGACGAGGAACTGGTCGAGTTCGTCGCCCACCGCAAGGAAGTCAGCAGCCGGCCAACGCCTTGAGCACGGGATAGGGATTCACTGCGGCACCCCCTCCTGGGTGGATCTCGAAGTGGAGATGCGACACGGTGGTCAGCCCGGTCGCGCCGGCATAGCCGATGACATCGCCGGCACGCACGGGTGAGCCCACTCCCACGCCCTTCGCGAACCCGCTCAGGTGTCCGTAGAAGTATCGGCTGCCGTCGCTCGCAGTGAGCCACAACTGGTTCCCGCCCAACGAGCCCGGGAAGTCCGCCTTCTGGCGGCTGATCCGGCCGGGCTCCACGGCGAACACCGGCGTCCCCTTCGGTGCGAAGATGTCGACTCCTTGGTGCACCCTGCCACCCGACCGCGGGGCTCCCCACGTGTCCCAGAACGAGCACGACCTCGGCAGTGGGAACGCGTCGAGCGTCGGCGCCGTCGCGGCCTTGGCGGCCGTGGCGAGTGCAGTCAGCGTGGCGGCGTCCGGATCGCCGGTCGCCGGCAGTCCGTTCCAGCGCTGGAAGGTGGTGATCGCCGCACGCGTCGCAGGACCGAGGACCCCGTCGGCACCACCCTTGGGGCGTGCACCGACCACGATCAGCTGGCGTTGGACGGCGAGCACATCGAGCGTCGGTGCGGCGGCGGGTGCGGCCGCTGCCGGCTTGGCAGCGAGGAGGGCGGCAGTGAGCGCGTCCACCTGGCCGGTGGTGGGAAGGTTGCGGGCGGCTTGATACGCACTGACGGCCTTCGCCGTCGCCGGGCCGTACACGCCGTCGACGCCTCCGGCGACGCGTATCCCCGCAGCGACCAGTTGCTGCTGCACGGCCCGCACCGCGTCACCGGACGCTCCGGGTGCGAGCACCGCAGTGGGGGCCAGCATGCCGAGGGCGGTGGCTGTCGCGTCGTCCACCGCGCCGGTGGCCACGAGTCCACGAGCCTGTTGGAACTGGCGAACCGCCTTGGTGGTGGACGGCCCGTACACGCCGTCGACGCCACCGGCGACATGCACGCCGGCCTGGAGCAGCAGCTGTTGCACCTGCGCAACGGCGAGGCTGCGGTCGCCCTGATGTGGGAGTGAGGACGCGGCCACGGAGGCCGGAGGTGCGGCACCGACGTCGGTGCTCGGGGTACCCAGGATCAACGTCCCGACCAGGGCCAGGACGACGCCGAACTGCTCACCGCGATGAGGCATGTCATGTCTCCTCGTTCGGCCCGCTGTGGTCACCGTAGACCCGAGCTCGGAGGAAGGGGCGTCGCGCTCGCCATGCCAAGATGCAGCATGGCCACGACCAAGCAGCCCGCTGCACGTACCGGCGCCGACGAGGCGAAACTCACCGCGATGGTGGAGAGCATCTGGGAGCACCGCGAGGAGCTCGCCAAGATCGCCCAGGAGCTCCCCAAGATCCTGCACGATGCCGGCGTCCAGATGCGCGAGGCGGGGGAGGGCGCGCAGCGGGCCAGTGCCTACTTGGCGGGCGACGTGAAGGAGTTCGCCGGGCACGCCGCCGACGTGCTCGAGGAGTCCAAACACCAGTTGAAGGCAGTGCTCCAGGCGCTCGAGGGTGCAGGACGCATGGTGCGCAACCTTCCGCTCATCGGCGACATGGGCAAGATGATGGGCGAGAGCCTCGGCGCGATCGGCGACGTGGCGGACAACCTCGATCTGGTCGGTCGCAAGGTGCGTGGGCTGGGTGATCGCCTGGCCGACGTCGGGCAGGACCTCGACGCGATGGGCGAGTCGCTGCTCGGGAGCGGACGTTCACTCTCCGGCTATCACGCTCCGCCGGTGAAGAAGAAGGCCGCCCCGAAGAAGAAGGCCGCCCCGAAGAAGAAGGCCGCACCCGCGAAGAAGGCTGCGGCGCCGGCGAAGAAGGCCCCTGCGAAGAAGGCCCCGGTGAAGAGGGCGGCTACGAGTAGAACCCCGCGTACACGTACAGCGTGAGGATGCCATCGATCATCTCGATCGACGGCATCTTCAGCACGTCGGTACCTCGGCTGCCGGCGGGGTCCTCGTAGTCGACGGGAGCCTGGAACAGCAGCGGCGGCGCCGCGCCGTGCAGGAACGAGAGCGAGTACTCGCTCTCGTCGAGTCCGGCGACGAACCCGCCCTCCGGGGTTGCGGAGATCGCGGCGACGATCTGGTCGGGCGTCATGCCCGCCGCCAGCTTGGGCATGATCACGGCTGCGTGCGCCGCCTCCACCGCCTGCGCGAGTTCGGCCAAGTCGGTGCCATTGCCTTCGACGAGCGCCGCGATCGCTCCACTGTCGGAGAACCCGGCGAAACCCGTGAGCACGACGCGGATGTGTCCGTCGAGCGGCAGGGTGAGCGGGTACGCAGCGGATTCGTCGACCCCGAGTGAGTCGGGCGACCAGGTGCCTCCCTCGTCCTCGCACGCGCCGGCGGGCAGCAGACTGCACTGTTCGAACCGACGCAGCACCAGCTCCATCGGTGCGGTGACGTCGGGACCCCAACTCGCCGACACGGCGTACGAGCCGTTCGGGAGCAGCGGATCACCGGGCTGGGGGAGCGGCGGGGACGGCGTGCCGTACCAGTTGGAGGCGCAGCACGGGAAGCCGATGAACCCGTCGACGGTGTCGCGGTCGAGTGGGCGCCAACCCGACTCGACGACCGGGAGGGTGACCGGGATGGTGACCGCAGCGATCGTCGTCGGCGGCTCGGTCGTTGGGGGTTGGGTGGTGCTCGACTCCGTCACCAGCGAGGCGGTGGTCTCGGGGGAGGGCTTCGTCGCGGACGGCTGCAGTGACCGACCAGATTCGGTCGAGCTGCACGCGACGAGCACGACCAACACTCCGCACACCAGCATCATCCGGCAGCGCATGCGCACTCCTCTCGTCACCGCGAGCGAACCACGCCGAGCGGGGAGCAGGACAGTGCCGTTGGTCCTCGTGGATCTCATCCAGCGATCTGACATAACGATGATTATGGGCGTAGCTCCCGATCCCGCAAGGGAGTGGCCGCTTCCAGTAGCCACTCGACGATTTCCCGCAGTTCGCGAGGGGTGGCCTTCGTGCCGGCGGCCTTCAGATCGCGTTCGGCGTCGTTCACCGCGCACGCCAGCACGTACAGCTCGTCGTGCAATGTGTCGAGTTCACTCTTGGCGACGATCAGTTCGTCCTCGCTGAGCTGCAACTCGTGCGCTCGTTGACGGCCCACCCAGTCCCATTGGCGACACGCCTGCGAGCAGAACTCTCTCGGCCGGCCCCGACGTTGCTCCGGGAGGACTCGTCGGCACCACCGGCACCGCGATCTCCGCCCCTGTCCCTCATCGGGGATATTCGTCATGACGAAAACACTAGACGAACATCGTCACCGATCGGTGAGCGCGTCACCTTTGCGCCAGGCGGCCTCCGCGCGATCGAGACGATCGGTGGCTTCGGCGCGCAAGCGGTCGGCCAACGCGGCCACGATGACGTTCGCCAGCGCGAGCGTGCCGACGTGACTGTCGAAGGGCCCACCGCCGGCGGCCGCCACCGTGAAGGTGTGCTCGGCCACCGCGGCCAAGGGTGACAGGAGGCTGTCGGTGATGGCCGTGCACCACACTCCGTGCGTCTGTGCCTCGCGGGCGGTGTCGATGACCCAACGGTCATAACGACGAAGGTCGATGGCCACGAGCACGTCGGTGGGTCGCATCAGCGAGACGGCGCGGCGCACGGCGACGTCGTTGCCGTCGATGAGGCTGACGTCGTCGCGCAGGACGTGCAGCTCGGCCACGAACTGGCGAGCGACGCCCAGTGAGGCATCCCCCGAGAGCACGAACACCCGAGAGGTCGGCGCCGCGAGGTGCTGCACCAGGTCGGTGAGCGCTCCGTCGTCGAGCGCCCGCAGCGTGGTGGCCACGTTGTCGAGCTCCAGATCCAGGTGGCGCCCGATGGCGTCGCTGGCCGCTGGTTCCCGGATGCGTTCGGCGGCGGGTCGGAGCTGGCGTGCCAACGCATGCTGCACCGAGGTCTGCAGGCCGGTGAACCCGTCGTAGCCCAGCTTCGACGCCAGGCGCACCACTGTGGCCGCTCCGCTGCCCGACGCCTCGGCAAGTTCGGCGACGGTACCGAACGCCACCAGCTGTGGCTTCTCGAGCACCACCTCGGCCACTCGGCGCTCCGCCGGCGTGAGGGTGGCACTGGCCCGACCGATCCGCTCCTCCACTTCCACGGTGGGTGATGCTACTTCGCAGGGCGCCGCTGATCTGATCATTCCAATCGCTGCTACAATGTGGAACAGACATTCCATCCGTCCACCACCCGAGGAGCGCACCGCAATGACCACCCTGACCGATCACGTGACGCCCGCCGTCATCGAGTCGCCGGACTGGCCATCGCTCTCCGTGCCCGACGCACCCATCGGGAGCGCCACCTTCGTCGCGGCCGCAGGTCACGCCGCCCGCGTGATGCCCTCGGTGGTGCACGACGCACTGGTCGACTTCGCCGATGCCGCGCCGCAGTCGGGCGCGATCGTGCTGCGGGGACTGCCCGTGGGTTCGCTCCCCCTCACTCCCCCCTCCCCCACGGCACCGACGCACAAGGACCTGACCAGCGAGTTCGTCCTGCTCGCGGCCGCCCGCCGTCTGGGTCAACCGGTTGGCTACCTGCCCGAGCACGGCGGCGATCTGGTGCAGAACCTCGTGCCCGTGCAGGCGAATGCAGATCGCCAGGTGAGCACCTCGTCGAAGGTCGACCTGATGTTCCACACTGAAGCCGCGTTCCACCCGCACCGCCCGCGCTACTTGCTGTTGCTCTGCCTGCGCGGCGACGAGCGCGCCGTCACCACCCTGTCGTCGATCTTCGAGGTGCTGCCGCTGCTGCCGTGGAGGGTGGTCGACACGCTGTTCCAGCCCCGGTTCCGCACGGCGGTCGACGAGAGCTACCTGCACGGCCGCACGAACGTGCTCGGTGCACCGATGCCGGTGCTGCGCGGTGAGCGCCACCGCCCGTCGATGGTGTTCGACGCCGAGTTGATGGTCGGCACCGACACCGAGGCCGACGACGCCCTGCGCGCGTTGTCCGAAGTGGTCGAGGCGCACCACACCGGGCTGGCACTGCAGGCCGGCGATCTGCTCGTGGTCGACAACAACGTCGCCGTGCACGGTCGCTCGTCGTACGAGCCTCGCTGGGACGGCCACGACCGTTGGCTCCAGCGAGCCATGGTGGTCGCCGACCTCGCTCCCAGCGCCGGCGAGCGCGACGGCCGCATCATCGTCACCCACTTCGGCGCCTGAACGAGATTCGGTGCGCCCGGTTAGGGTGCCCGGATGCTGACGTTCCTCGCCCGGTGCTGGTTGAAGCTGTGGCGGTGGACGACCGTGCCGCCGGCCACTCCCGTCCCTGATCGCTGCGTGATGATCGCTGCGCCGCACACCACCAACTGGGACTTCCCCATCACGTTGGCGATGGCCAGGGTGGCGGGAGTGAAGATCTCCTGGCTCGGCAAGGACTCGCTCTTCAAGGGTCCGATGGGTCCGGTCATGCGTCGACTCGGTGGGGTGGCCATCGATCGCCGCGCCCCCGGCGGCATGGTGTCGTCGCTCGCGCACGAACTGAACACCCGCGATCAACTCGTGCTCGTGGTGCCGGCCGAGGGCACGCGGTCGCGAACCGAGTACTGGAAGTCGGGCTTCTATCGCATCGCCCAGCAGGCCCAGGTGCCGGTGCTGCTGGGCTACGTCGACAAGAGCACCCGCAGCGGCGGCTTCGGGCCGGCGGGGCCCATCACCGGCGACGTGCGCGCCGACATGGACGTGATCCGTGCGTTCTACGCCGGCAAGACCGGCCTCGAGCAGGGTCGCTTCGGTCCGGTGCGCCTCCGTGAAGAGGACGAGCTGCCGACCGAGACGGCGTAGGTCAGGCGCCGCCCAGCGCGAGCCACTCGTCGATCACGCCACCGTCGCCGGCATGGTCGAGCGCTGCCGTGACGGGACGACCCCACAGGCGCAGCAACACCGTCTCTGCGTCGCCGCGTAACGTGCCCTGTGCCGGCGAGCCGCTCGCCAGCACCACCGGCAGCCCGGTGCCACCGTCGACCACCCAGCGCGCATCCAGATCCGTGAGCTCCACCGCGAACGTGCTCGCCGGGGTGGAGCGATGCTCGCGGATGAGCATGCGCGGCAGCATCACGCGGAAGTACTCGTCGATGCCGTCGGCGGCCATGTCGCGCTCGATGTGTGCGTCCATGCCTGCGGCGTGCTGTGCGTCCCAGCGGTGGACGGACGCTTCCTGGGCCTGCCGCCGTCGCCACAGCCCGGCAACCTTGGGCTCCACCGGGAACGGGTGCCACGTGGGTTCGTCGGGATTGGTGCTCTCCAGCAGCACGATCATGCGGGCCGCACCCTCGCGCACCCACTCGGCCAGGGCAGGGTCGTCGTTCGGTGCCGGCGGATGCGTGCTGGTGCCATCGGGCGGCCCGCCGGTGACGAGCGCGTCGATGACCCAGCGGTGCACGGTGCCGAGATGCACGCCAAGGTCGTGCAACGTCCAGCCGGGGCAGGCCGCCACGGCAGCATCGGGCGGACCGTGTTCCACGGCGCTGGCGAAGGCTGCGATGTCGGCGGTGAGCAACGTGAGGTGATCCAGCGGCATCTTCGAACCCTACGCCCGGCAGACTGGTCGGATGTCCGCCGTTTCTCCGACCGTCATGCCGCCTGCCCCGGAGCGAGCCTTCGCCAGCGACAACGCGGCAGGAGCGCACCCCGAGGTGTTGCAGGCCGTCATCGACGCGAACCGGGGGCACGCCCTGGCCTACGGCAGCGATCGGTGGACCAGCGAGGCGCTCGATCGCTTCCGCGACCTGTTCGGCCCGCAGTCCGAGGCGTTCCTGGTGTGGAACGGCACGGGAGCGAACGTGATGGCGCTCGCCACCATGGTGCGGCCCGCCGACTGCGTCGTGTGCACCGAATGGGCGCACATCGCGGTCGACGAAGCCGGCGCCCCCGAACGGGCGCTCGGGGCCAAGCTGCTCACCTTGCCGGCACCGACCGCCAAGCTCGAGCCGGCACAGCTGCGATCGTTGGCCCATCTGCAGGGCGTGCAGCACCACGCGCAACCGGGCGTGGTGAGCATCACCCAGAGCACCGAACTGGGCACGCTGTACTCGGCCGACGAAGTGGCGGCGCTGTGCGACACCGCACATTCGATGGGCATGGTGGTGCACCTCGACGGCGCTCGCATCGCGAATGCCACCGCGGCGCTCGGCGGCACGGTGCAGGCGATGCGCTCGTTCACGGTCGACGCCGGAGTCGACGTGGTGAGCTTCGGTGGCACGAAGGCCGGACTCCTCGGCGGGGAAGCCGTGGTGTACCTCAACCCGCAGCTGGCCACCCGGGCGATGTTCGTGCGCAAGCAGGTCAACCAGTTGCCCTCGAAGATGCGGTTCGTGGCGGCGCAGTTCAACGCTCTGCTGCACGACGACCTGTGGATCCGCGGTGCCGCGCATGCCAACGCGATGGCGCAACGCCTGTACGAGCTCACCCGCGACATCCCCGGTGTGCAGTACGACGGCGGCCCTGCCGTGAACAGCCTGTTCCCCTGTCTGCCGCCCGAGGTGATCGAGCCGCTGCGCGAGTGGTGCTTCTTCTGGGACTGGGACGTCAGCCGCCACCAGGTGCGCTGGATGACGGCGTTCGACACCACCGAGGACGATGTCGATCGCTTCGCTGGCGGGATCCGGCACATCTTGAAAAACTCCTGATCTTCCCCTCTCGACAGCGGCCGACGAATGGCGTAATCTGTTGCAGTACTTGCTGACAGCAAGTATCTCGCAGGCCTGACGGACAGGGGGTTCCATGGCAGCGGTTGATGTTGTGTTCCATCGCACGTTCACGGACGATCGGTGGATGAATGCTGCTGCCTGTAAGGGGCTGACGCACCTGTTCTTCCCGCCGCCGGCCGAACGGCCGCAGGCCCGCGATCGTCGCGAGGCCACGGCGAAGTCGGTGTGCGGCTCCTGCCAGGTGAACAGCACCTGTCGCGAGTTCGCTCGCTCGAACCACGAGTACGGGTTCTGGGGCGGCGAGAGCGAAGACGAGCGCCACGCAGCCGGGTTCCGGCTCATCGCCCCCATCGGGGTGCGTGCTCGCAACGTCGGCTGACCGTCGACACTGCCTCTACGATCCATCGGGTGACCGACTCGCGCTCGCATCTCACCGCGATCAACGCGGCATGGGCTGCCTACGGTGACCCTCGGTCGCTCGTGCGCGTCGACGAGGTGAGCGCCAACGTCTCCACCAACCGCGTCTATCGCCTGCACCTCGATGACGGGTTCACCGTCATCGGCAAGGTGTCGTCGTACGGTTCCTACTTCCTGTTCTACGAGGACCACGATCGACTCAGCCGATGCGCCGAGCTGCTCGATGGCACGCGATTTCAGGGCATGCTCGCCGACATCTGGCGCAAGGACGGCCGGCTGTTCACCTGGTACGACCAGCACATGTGGGCGGTGTTCTACGACGACGTGCCCCGCAAGGACGCGCTGCCACGCATCCTGTCGCACGAGCAGGTGCGCAACCTGGGCCGCGAGATCGCCGAGTTCCACGTGGCGTGCACCGATCTCGCACCGCGCATTCCGGCCGGCTCGAAGACCATCAAGAGCGACGCCATCCATCTGCTGGATCTGCTGGAGAGTCCGTTCGCGCCGCGCAACTTCGGGCTGCCGCCCGAGAGCATCGGCGTGCTGTGGAAGCACACGCATCGCTTCCTCGAACGGCTCATCGAGGTCGGCTACGACGAGTGGCCGAAGATCCCGGTGCTCATCGACTGGAACCTCGGCAACTTCTCGGTGGCGACCGCGGCCGACGGCTCGTTCCGGCTGTTCAGCCGCTGGGACTACGACTGGTTCCGCATCGAACCGCGGTTGCTCGACTTCTACTTCCTGTCGCGCGTGTCGTCGAAGACCGGCGACCGCACGCGGTTCACGTACGGCCCGCACACGCTGGTCGAGCCGACCTTCCTGGAGTTCCTCCGCGCCTATCGCGACGTGTTCCCGATGGCCGACGACGAGGTGATGTTCCTCCCCGAGGTGTACCGGTTCTTCATCCTCAACTACGTGGTCCGCGAGGGCGCTCGCTTCTTCCGTGCCGACCTCTGCACGCAGTTCCGAGCCGACGCCGTTCGCACGTATCTGCCGCATCTCGACCGACTCGACGCCAGCCCGCTGCGTACCACGGGACCGCGATGAGCTGGCTCTCGCCACCGTTCCCCGAGCGAGTGACGGTCGACGAGATCACGTTCGTGCCGTTGCGCCCGGCGCTGGTCTCGGTCGACTTCGAGGCCGTGATGCGCGACATTCCCATGCTGCGCGCATGGAGCGCTCAGGACTGGCCGACGCCCGAGTTCACCGAGGCGGAGAACCTGATCGATCTGGAGCGGCACGACCGCGAGCAGCAGGAGGGCGTCGCGCTCACGTACAGCCTGCTCCTGCACGGCGTCGTACAGGGATGTCTCTACGTGCGACCGGTCGCCGATGCGCTCATCACCCGCGACGTGGTGGTGCCCACTCCCCTGCCGTTGCCGCTCACCGACGTCGTCGCTCGAGCCTGGGCACACGACATCTCCTCCACCTCTCTCATCGCGTCGTGCGCCTCGTTCCTGTCGTCGTTCCAGTTCCCGCGGTTGTGGTGGCAGGCGAACACCGACTGCCCCGATCAGCTGGCGGCGTGCGACGCACTGGGCTGGACGCACTCGTTGACCTTCGTCGGCGCATCGGCCACGTGGGTGTTGCGCTCCGTGCCAGAGTGACGAGGTGGAGTACACCCAGATCACCGTCTCGTCCGACGGACCCGTCACCGTCATCACGCTGAACCGGCCCGACAAGCTCAACGCGTGGACACCCCGCATGGCCGAGGAGCAGGTGCACGCGATCGCGACGGCCAACGACGATCCGCGTATCGGTGCCATCGTGATGACAGGCGCGGGCCGTGGGTTCTGCGCCGGCGCCGACATGGAGGCCACGTTCCAGACGCGCATCTCCGGCACCGACCCGGGCAACGACACCGCCGGTGGTGTGGGCGGCATGCCCAAGGGCCTCGACTGGGTGTCGTTCCTGCGGGCCAGCAAGCCCATCGTCTGCGCGGTCAACGGCGCGGCGGTGGGCATCGGCACCACGATGTGCCTGCCCGCCGATCAGATCGTGGCCAGCACGAGCGCCAAGTTCGGCATGTTCTTCATCAAGATGGGACTCGTGCCCGAGCTCGCCAGCACCACGTTGCTCGCGGCGAGGGTCGGGTTCGGACGGGCGAGCGACCTGTGCCTGTCAGGGCGTCTGATCGGTGGCGAGGAGGCGCACGCCATCGGGCTCGCCGATCGCCTCACCGCGCCGGACGACCTGTTGGCCACCGCCGTCGACATCGCCCGCAGCTATGCGGCGAATCCCGACCGCCAACTGCGGATGACCAAGCAACTGCTCACGGAGAACCTCGCCGAACCCGATCTGTGGACCGCGCAGCAGCGCGAGATGCGCATGCTCAGCGAGTGCTGGACCACGCCCGAGCACAAGGAGGCCGTCTCCGCGTTCTTGGCCAAGCGCCCACCGGTCTTCCGCCCGGAGGCGTGACGTGTTCGACGTGTGTGTGGTGGGGAGCGCCAACCTCGATCTCGTCGCGACGGTCGATCGACTTCCCGGGCCCGGCGAGACGGTGCCCGGCAGCTCGTACCGCGAGTATCCGGGCGGCAAGGGCCTGAACCAGGCAGTCGCTGCGGCTCGCGCTGGTGCTGTGACGGCGTTCGTCGGCGCGGTGGGGCACGATGCTGCCGCCGAGGTGCTGCTGGGGGTGATGCGCGACGACGGCATCGACATCGAACACGTCGTCGTCGTCGACGAGCCGTCGGGGCGGGCATTGATCGTCGTGTCGTCCGCGGCCGAGAACTCCATCGTCGTGGTGGCCGGCGCCAATGACGCCGTGACCGCGACGACGGTGCCGGCGGCACGGGTCTGTCTCGCTCAGCTCGAGGTACCCGTGGCCGCCATCGAGCGAGCGTTCACCGCGGCGCGCGCCGCAGGGGCGATCACCGTGTTGAACCCGGCGCCGGTGAAGGCCGTGCCCGACTCGCTGCTCGCGCTGTGCGACATCGTCACGCCGAACGAGCACGAGGTGGAGCTGCTCGGCGGCGTGGATCGGCTGCGCTCGCTCGGGGCGCGTGCGGTGGTGGTGACTCGAGGCGCGGAGGGTGCGGATCTCCACACTGCCGACGGCACGGTGCACGTGGCTCCCTTCGCGGTGCACCCGGTCGACACGACGGGTGCCGGCGACTGCTTCTCGGGTGTGTTGTGCGCCCGGCTCGCAGAGGGCGACGACCTTCCCACCGCCATGCGCCATGCCTCAGCAGCGGCAGCGCTGTCCACCACGGTGGCCGGCGCAGTGCCGTCGCTCCCCCACCGCGGCGCCATCGACGCCATGCTCAGCGGAGTGTGACTGCGGCCCATCCGTCGAGTGTGTCGGTGCGCACCACCTGCAGCGGTTCCAGCGCGCGCAGGACGTGCGCATGCGCGTATTCCAGGATGCCGCTGACGACGAGGGTGCCACCCGGCGCGAGCACTCGCCGCAGGTGCGGAGCCAGGGCCACGAGCGCCGGAGCGAGGATGTTGGCGAGCACGAGGTCGAATTCGCCGGCCAGTTCCTCCAGTGGGGTTGTGCTCACGTCGACGCGCACGCCGTTTGCCAGTGCATTCGCTTCGGCGACGGGCACCGCCGCCGGCGCGATGTCGATGCCGACGGCCGAGCCGGCACCGAACAACAGCGAACCGATGGCCAGCACCGCCGAACCGCAGCCGACGTCGAGCACCGAGCACCCCGGAGTGACGCTGTCTCGAGCGGCGGCGAGGGTGAGCCGGGTGGTGGGATGGTCGCCCATGCCGAACGTGGCACCGGGTTCGATGGACAGCACGGTGACTCCCGCTGGCGCCTCGAAGGGCACCCATGCGGGTCGCACCACCAGATCGCCCTCCACCCAGATGGGCGTGGCGAACTGGCGCCAGGTGTCGGCGACGGCTTCTTCGACCTCCACGAACCGCCACGGCCACGGTAGATCGACGGAGTCGGCGTCGCCGAGCGAGGTCCACAACTCGATGCCGTCGGCCACATGGCGTTCTTCGACGGCCACGACACCGAGCCCCCACAAGGCGTCGGACGCGAGCTCCGCTTCGTGCGGCGCGACGGTGACGACGAGTTGCCGCATCATCCGATGCGGCGGAGTTCGGTGGGGTACGACTTCGCCCGGGCAACGTACGCGGCGACGCCGCGACGGATGTGGTCGGGGTTCGCTCGACCCTCTTTGATGGTGGCCGGCGCACCCACGGCGAGGCCCCCCGACGGCACCACCGTGTCGTTGAGGACCACGGCGTTGGCCGCGACGATCGCGCCGCTGTGCACCTGCACGCGATGCAGCACGATGCTGCCGTTGCCGATGAGGCACCCGTCGTGCACCGTGCAGCCCTCGAGGTGCACGATGTGGCCCACCACACAGTCGTCACCCACCACCGTGGGCCACTCGGGTGTCGTGTGCAACACGCTGTTGTCCTGGATGCTGGTGCGCTCGCCGATGCGGATGAAGCCCTCGTCGCCGCGCAGGACCGCTCCGGGCCAGATGCTGCTGAGCGCGCCGATGGTGACCGATCCGATGACCACGGCGTCGGGATGCACGAAGGCATCGGGGTGGATGGTGGGCTCGCGGTCCCCGAGGGCGTAGATCGGCACGGGCACGAGGGTAGCCAGCTCGGTGGAGCGAAGTGCCCTCCACCCGATACCGTGGAGGCTCTATGTCCAGAAGGATCGAAATCGAGCTCACCAGTGCGCGCCCTGACGGCACGTGGACCTGGAGGGCCGCAGGCGCTCAGCAACCGAAGGGCGTGCTCGATGGAGCACTGCTGCCCGCCGGCTCAGCCGTCGGCACGGTGCTGCGCGCGGAGGCCGAAGTGGAGCTCGATGGGCTCACCGTCACGTCGGTGAGCGCCTCGAAGGAGAAGGCTGCGAAGTCGAACCTGCTCGAGCTGATCCCCAGCGACAAGCCGTTCGAGGCCGTCACTCAGCAGCTCGCCCGCAAGGAGCGCAGCGATCGTGATCGCGGCGATCGGCGCGACCGTGGCGACCGCCCGCCGCGTGGCGATCGGCCCGACCGTGGCCCCCGCCCCGGCGGCGACCGTGGTCCCCGCCCCGGTGGCGACCGCGCCCCGCGTGGCGACGGTGCCCCCCGCTCCGATCGCGGCCCCCGTCCCGGCGGCGAGCGTGGTCCCCGCCCCGGTGGCGACCGCAAGCCCCGTTTCCAGGCACCGCCCGAGCTGCCGCAGCGTCCGAAGGCCAAGCGCCTCAAGCCGCACCGCACCCACCGCAACGCCGTGCTCGCCGAGCTGCCCGAAGCACAGCGCGCCGTTGCCGAGCGGGCGCTGCAGGGCGGCATCCCGGCCGTGCGTCAGGCCGTCAACGAACAGAACCAGCGCCTGCGCGCCGAGGGCAAGGAAGAGATCCCCGCAGCAGGTCTGCTGGCCATCGCCGAGCAACTGCTGCCGAAGCTGCGCGTGGCGGAGTGGCTCGACCGAGCCGACGCCGCCAAGGCCGACCTCGAAGAGCTCGACCTGCGCGACCTGCGCAGCGTGGTGGCCGCATCCGAGGACCCGATGGTGGCCCGCGACGAGACCACCCGCGAGCTCGCCCACGAGCTGAAGGACGCGCTGGTCACCAAGCAGGAGAAGGAACTGAACCTGTGGTTCGGCGACATCGATGCGGCCATCGGCGTGGGCCGTGTGGTCCGTGCCCTCAAGCTGTCGTCGCAGCCGCCCAAGGCCGGCGTCCGGTTCCCCACCGAGTTGGCCGGCAAGTTGGCAGCAGCCGCCACGGCGAACCTCACCACCGACGCGCTCCCCGACCGTTGGGTCGCCGTGCTCGAGGCCGTGGCGTTCAGCCCGGTGCGCAGCCAGGTCACCCCCAGTGCCGCGCCCACGCAGACGAGTGACGAGCTGCTCGCCACGGTGAAGCGTCTCGGCTCGCTGCTGCCCCAGGTGGCCGCGCTGTTCGGCATCGAGGTCGATGCGAAGGCACCGGCAGCGAAGCCGCTGCGCCCCACCGCCCCGGCCAAGAAGGCGCCGCCGCGTCCGGCCAAGCCTGCCGCCCCCAAGCCGCCGGCTGCTGCACCTGCACCTGCCGCCGAGCCCGAGGTGGTGGCCGAGCCCGAGGTGGTGGCTGAGCCCGAGGTGGTGGCTGAGCCCGAGGTGGTGGCTGAGCCCGAGGTGGTGGCTGAGCCCGAGGTGGTGGCTGAGCCCGAGGTGGTGGCTGAGCCGGAGGTGGTGGCTGAGCCGGAGGTGGTGGCTGAGCCGGAGGCGGATCCCGCCGAGTAGCCCGCGGATCAGGCGCGACACTACGGTCGCGCCCATGTCCGACATCGTGAAGTACGAGACCCAGGGCCGCATCGCGGTCATCACGCTCAACCGCCCGGAGGCCCGCAACGCCGTCAACGGCGACGTGGCCAGTGGCATGGAAGCCGCCATCGATCAGATGGAGGACGATCCCAACATCTGGGTCGGCATCATCACCGCGAACACCGAGGGCCAGGAGAAGCCCGTGTTCTGCGCGGGCGCCGACCTGAAGGCCATCAACTCCGGCCAGGCCGGCGGACTGGGCACCAAGCGTGGCGGCTTCGCCGGTTTCGTGTACCGCGATCGCAAGAAGCCGGTCATCGTGGCCGTCGACGGTCTCGCCACGGCCGGTGGCTGCGAGATCGTGCTGGCCGCTGATCTGGTGGTGTGCACCACTCGCTCGTCGTTCGGACTGGCCGAGGTGAAGCGCAACCTCATCGCCGGTGCCGGCGGTCTGTTCCGCCTCCCCCGCGCCATCGGCCAGGCGGCCGCCATGGAGGCCATTCTCACGGGCGATCCCATCCCCGGTGAGCGTGCGTACCATCTCGGCCTCGTGAGCCGTCTGGTCGAGCCTGGCAAGGCGCTGGAAGAGGCACTCGAACTGGCCGGCAAGATCTGCACCAGCGCTCCCCTGGCCGTGTGGGCCAGCCGCAAGGTGGTACTCGCCGCGGCCTTCGAGGACGACGAGACGCTCATCAACCTCACCAATGCCGAGTTCGCCGGCATCATGGCCAGCGAGGACACCAAGGAAGGCCTCACCGCCTTCATCGAGAAGCGCATGCCCAACTGGCAGGGCAAGTAGCGCCGTCTCGGCTGGTCAGAGCGGCGTGCTGAGCACGATCTTGCGGGCGACGATGCCCGCCCGCTCGTAGAGGTTCTTCGTGTCGCGATCGCCGGGAAGTGCCGTGCCCTCCAGTGCGGTGCACCCGGCGAGTCGCGCTGCCTCGCGTGCGGCGGCCAACATCTCGTCGCCGAAGCCCAACTCTCGGGCTTCGGGGTGCACGTACACCTGGCGCACCTCGGCGATGGTGGCGGTGACCAGCAGTTCGAGATAGCCCACGACCACCTGGTCGAGCGTGGCCACCCACACCCGCTGCTCATCGACGAGCGCGGCCCAGTCGGCCACCGGGGCGACCTCGGTGAGCCGTGCGGGGCCACCGCGCTGCAGCGCCATCGCGGCGCGCGCCGCCGCTTCGAGTTCGGCCACTTCGGCGCTGTCGGGCGCCGCCAGGAGGCGAACGAGTTCCTGCACTACTTCCTGAACAGCGGGCACTCGTCGTCGCCCACCGGGCAACCGGGAGCGCTCTGGCGGACCAGGAGGAAGCAGCTCGGGCACAACTGCTCGTCGGCCCGCTTGGGCTGCAGGCGATCGGCGGCCTCGCCCTTCTCCTCGGGCTCTTCCTCTTCGTTCTCGTCCTCGTCCTGCTCGGCGACGAGCCGGTCCTTGAGGATGGTGTCGAGGTCGGCTTCGACGTCGTCGGGGGCGAGCATGTCCTCGTCCTCGTCTTCGTCTTCGTCCTTGGCGGTGACCGAGCGCCGCACCGGGCCGCTCGTGTCGTCGTCTTCTTCTTCCTCTTCTGCGACCAGGATGTCGTCGTCGTCGCCGAATTCGTCGTCTTCGACCAGGACGTCCTCGTCGAGCTCGTCCTCGTCGAGTTCTTCCGGATCGATCTCGACGATGTCGGCTTCTTCGTCGACCTCGAACTCTTCGTCCGGTTCCATGATCTCGTCGTCGTCAGCCATCGTCGTCCCTTGTCGCGTACCCCGTGAGGCCCGGGATACTAGGGCGGAGGTTCGCCGAGGTCGCGAATCGTGCCTGTGACCTCGGTCACCATTGACGTGGATTCAGCTCTGACGGCGTGCTTCGGCCCGACGCTCGGCCTCCAGACGCTCCAGTTCCGGAGCCTCCGTGGTGAGGTGGGTCATCGCCGCGGCGACGGCGGTGTGGCCGGCCTGCTCGGCGATGAGACGGTGCATCTCGAGGGCCACTCGGCGGTACGAGGGGTGGCCCTGCGGTGATGAACGCAGTTCGAGCATGTGCATGGCCTCGCGGGCATTGAACTGCATCGTGTAGCGCATGCGATAGGCCATCGACACCGCGTACTGCGCCTGCTGCGGGAACTCGTCCTTGAGCGAGTCGTACAGCGAGGCCGAACGGGCCATGGCGTCGTCGAACACGTCGGCGACACCGGCGTCCTCCACCAGCTCAGGGCGCACGTACCCGTGGTTGGGGGTGAGCTGCTGCCACTCGATGGTGAGCATGCGGTGCCGCTGCAGGTCGCGGAAGGCGCCGTAGTCGCTGAGCACGTCGAACCGGTAGTCCACGCGCTCGAACGCACGGCCGGGCTTGTGCCGGCGATTCTCGCGATCGCCGATGTATGCCTTCAGCAGCGCGAGCCGCTCGGTGGGACCGAGCGTGCGGACACGCTCCATCAGCTGCGACTCGGGCAGGTGGCTCAGCGGGTAGCAGATGGCCGCGAGCAGCTTGTTCTCGGCGTCGGGGTCGAAGTCGACGAGTTGCACCGGCGGCGCTGGCTCGACCGGGGTGTCGCCGAACAGCGACTGCACCAGCGCGGACGTGTTCTCTCGACTGTTCGACAGGTACTGGCTCCAGCGACCGCCACGATCGGCGAGATCGACGCGACGAAGGAAGCTGGGGATCACCTTGCGCAGCTCGTGCAGCATCAGGTCGGCGTACTGGCGGGCTTCGGGCAGCGGATGGGCACGCATGCGCACCAGGAGCGCCTCGAAGGCCTGGCCGGAGCCATAGATGCCCACGTTCGACAGCGCCGAGGCAGGCAGCACGCCGCGGACGGCGTCGAGGGCCTTGGCCCGCGTGGCCATTCGGTAGACGAAGTCGCTGTCGCTCGCTTCGCGGGGCACCGTGTTGCGCACATGATCGGTGACCCGGTTGAGCAGCAGCGTGTAGCTGTCGAACATGCGGTCCATGTCGCCCACGTAGCGGGTGCCGAATCGGCTGGAGAGCAGCGCCGGGTCGCGATAGAAGCGATAGCGGCCGCCCAGGCGCGAGTCGTAGGCGATGTAGCGAGTGCTCTGCTCGAGGTAGCTCATCAGCCGACCCCACTCGAGCACCTTGGTGAGGATGTTCGATGCCTGCTCACAGGCCAGATGCACACCGCCGAGCTGGGCAACCGAGTCGTCGCCGTACTCGAAGAACACCTTCTCGTACAGCTCTTCGGCCCGTTCGAGGCCGATGGTCGCGTCGACCGACATGTCGCCGGCGATGTCGAGGTCGCCCACGAACTCGTCGAGGAACAGACGGCGAAGGCTCTTCGGACTGCGGCTGTAGCGAGCGAACAGTGCCCCCTTCACCACCTCGGGCAGGTTGACGAGCGCGAAGACCGGTCCGTCGAGATTGGTGAAATACCGACGCAGGATGTCTTCTTCGTCGGGAGTGAATTCCTCGGGGACGTACACCGTCACGTGCGGCATCCTACGGGCACCGTTCGCATCGACGAGGGATGCTCAGAGCACCACCACGTCGCGGGGTCGGAGGTCGAATTCGGCCCGCACCTGTTGCAGCAGGTCGGCCGAGGTCCAGAGGTCGATCACGGTCATGGCCATCGCCTTCGCCCCGTCGATGACGGCCTGGTCGCCCTGGGGGCTGGCGGCGAACTCGGCGAACGCGACGCTGTGGATGGGCACCCCGTCGGGCGCGACCTTGATCATCGGGTGGATCGACGGCACAAGGTAGCTGATGTTGCCCATGTCGGTGCTGCCCACCACCCGACGGCCCGATGCCGCCGGATCCATGACGGTGCGCCCGAGGCGGGCGGCGTTCTCGATGTAGGAACGCACCATGGGCATGTTGTCGATCATGTCGGCATAGGTCTCGCCCACCCAGGCGTGGTCCATCGTGCAGCCGCACGCCGTGGCGGCCGCTTCCAGGCACGTGAACACCCGCTGCTTCAACGGTTGGAGCGACTCGAGCGTGCCCGACCGGATGTACCAGTCCATCGCTGCTTCCGACGGCACGATGTTCGGCTTGTCGCCACCCTTGGTGAAGATGCCGTGGATGCGCTCGGTGGGCTTGATGTGCTGGCGCAGCGCCGCGACGTTCATGTACCCGAGCACTGCCGCGTCGAGGGCGTTGCGACCCTCCCATGGCGCTGCCGCGGCGTGTGCCGCGAAGCCGTGGTACTCGACCTCGAGCTCCTGGATGGCGATGCAGTCGATGGTCAGCAGGTCGGCGTCGGCGGGGTGCACCATCATCGCCGCGTCGACGTCGGCGAAGGCGCCGGCGCGGGCCATCTTCACCTTGCCGCCGCCGCCTTCCTCCGCAGGTGTGCCCATGATGCGCACTCGACCGCCGGCCTGCTCGGCCACGAAGGCGGCCGCCAGCCCCGCGCCGAGCCCGGCCGTGGCGATGATGTTGTGGCCGCAGGCGTGTCCCACGCCCGGCAGCGCGTCGTACTCGCACAGGACGGCGATGGAGGGGCCCTCGGTACCGGCCGCGGCGTCGAACGCCGTCTCGATGCCGTACGCCGAGCGCACCGGAGCCACGCCGTGCTCCTCGAGCAGGTCGGTGAGCAGCTGATGGGCGAAGCGCTCCTCATAATTCACCTCGGGGTGGGCGTGGATGGCGCGGCTGGCCTGCACCAGTCGAGGGGCGAGTGCATCCACCCGGTCGCACACGGCCTGCTTCAATGCTTCGACATCGGTCATCTGTTCACTCTCCATGGTCCAGGACGATCTTGCCCAATTGGTCGCCCTGCTCGAGACGGGCGAGCGCGTCGACGTACTCCTCGAGGCGGTACACACGATCGATGTGCACGGGGAGCCCCTGCGCCATGAGCGCGGTGACCGCGTCGAACTCCTGATAGCTGCCCATCGTGCTGCCGATGATCTCGAACTGTTTGTAGAACAACCTCGGCAGGTTGAGCTCGACCTCCGGCCCCGAGGTGCCGCCACACACCACCAGGCGGCCGCCAGGTCGCAGCGAACGCACGGACTGCTCCCAGGTGGCCGGACCCACGCTCTCGATCACCACGTCGGCCTCCACGGGCCAGCGCGCGTCGGCGCTGTCGTGAGCGGCGACGGCACCCATCGCGAGCGCCTCCGCTCGTTTGGCCTCGCTGCGGCTGGTGGCGACCACCTGGCAACCCATGTGCCGGGCGATGGCCAGCGCCGCGCTGGACACGCCGGAACCGACGCCCACGACGAGCACGGTGTCGCCGGCTTGGGCCCGCGCCCGCCGGAGCATGCGATAGGCGGTGAGGTACGCGAGCGGATACGCCGCGCACTCGTGCCACGAGCGGCCGGCGGGGCGCGGCCGAACGTTGCGGCTCGGAGCGACGGCATAGGTGGCGTGGCCGCCGTGGCAGTGCTCGCCGAAGATCATGAAGCCCGGCGCCATGGGGCTGTCGTTGCCCCACCGCACGACGTCGTCGATCGGCGACACTCCCGGGTTGATGACGACCTCATCGCCGACCGTCACCGTGGTGACATCGCTGCCGACCTCCTCGACGAAGCCGGTCACATCGCAGCCGGGGATGTGCGGCAACGGCGGCTTGGGAAGGCCGCGGGTGACCCACAGGTCCATGTGGTTGAGCGCGCTCGCCACCACTCGCACGAGCACGTCGTCGCGACCCACGGTGGGACGGGCGATGGATCCGAGCCGGTAGCTGCCGGGTGACTCGTCGAGGATCCAGGCCTGCATGGCATCGACCCTAGTCAGGCGTGCACGACCAGCGCATCCGGCTCGACCCGGAGCGTGAGCTCACTGGCCCGCCCCCATCGCACTCCGTCGACCCACACGTCGAGCGGCCGGTCGAACTGCCACTCGCACGCGGCCACCTGACGCGTCGCGAGGTGCGGGTGCGGGAGGTGGGTGCCGGTGCGGGCACGCGAGCGGGCCTGCAGCCGAGCTCGAACGGTCATCGTGGGTGACACGTCGACCACGTCGACACGCCCGTCGTTCGGGTGTGATCGGGGCGCCACGTCGAACCTGCCGAGGAACTGCGCGTTCATCGCCAGGTGCACCTCGCCACGCCACCAACTGCGGCGGGCCACCACGTGTGCGACTGCCCACGTGGTGCGACCGTCGGCCTCCACCCGAATCAGATCCACCGGCGCGACGGTGACGGTGCCGGGGAAGCGACCGACCGCTCCCCCACCCATCGTGCGCGCGAGGTCGCCGCCGGCCACCCCCAGCGACACCAACCCGCGGCCGGCTTCACGCTCGCGGACCACCCATGCGTGCGCGGCCGCGTCGTCGGCCATCACGGGCAGGTCCACCGGTGACTCGACCGGCTCGCCCCACGGCTCACCCTTGCGGATCGTCACCGTCGGCCTCCTCCACCTCGACCGCACTCGATGCCGCGACGACACCGCGGAAGAGCGCCTCGGCGGCTTCCTCGGCGACAAGCCGTGTCGCTCGGTTCGGCGCCACCAGCGCGAGCTGCCGCACGAGGTCGATCAGCTGCTTCATCGTGCGCACGAAGTCGCCGCCCGACATCTCCTCCTCCGCCACGACGTCGGCGAACCCCTCGCCGGCTGCCCACGCGTACGCGACTGCCACGAACGTGGGGTCGGGCGGCCGGTGCACGCTGAGCCCCTCGCGCTCCTCCATGTCCTGGAGGTCGTAGCTGATGCGGGCGATGGACTGCCACCGGCGGCGGGCCATGTCGGACGGATACCACGGCGCAGGCGGGGGTTCCGGGCTGCGGTGCTCGTACACGAACACCGACATCAGCGCCGCCAGGGTGGGTGCGTCGACGCCGTCGAGCAGACCCTGCCGCACGCACTCCACCACGAGGAGATCGCACTCGTGGAACGTTCGGGCCAGGGTCTCGCCGGCGTCGGTGAGGCTCCATCCGTCGACGTAGCCCCACTCCTGCAAGACCCCGAGCACCTTGTCGAAGTCGCGAGCAATCGACTGGCTGCGACCGCGCATCCGCTGGCGCAGCTCCTCCACCTCACGCGCCACGCGCTCGGCCTGAGCGGCGGCCTTCAACCGGTCGTCGAGCTCAGGGTCGTCCTCCACCGGGTGCGTGAGCGGCTGGTCCTCGGCGTACACGCGCTGCTTGCGCGAGTGAGGCTTCGTCTCCGCCGTCTCCAACCGATGCGCCACGTCGCGCTGGAAGTCGTGTCGATTCGGCGCGTAGTCGGCAGGGAGCTCGATCTTGCCGATGGCCTTCGGCGGCTCGTCGAAGTCGAGGGCGGTGAGCAGCAGGGTTTCGCGGCGGGTGGTGATGCCGGTGAGGCGGACGCCGCCTTTGCGGTGTGCGCTCGTCAAGACGGCCACCCTGCCGACGTAGCGGCCCTTCTCGGCGTAGATGATGTCGCCGGGGCGCAGCTTCATCATCGCCAGCGTCACCACGTCGTCGCGGCCGATGGTGCCGTTGGTGCGGGGCTGTTCCTCGCCCTTCAGGCGCCGTCGGTAGTCGTCGATGTCGCCGTACGGGCTGTGCGACTTCTCCAGCAGGTCGGCCAGGTGCTGTTGACGGCGCTCCAACCGGGCCTCGATCTTCACGACGTCGCGGTCGGCCTGGTACTGGGCGAACGACAGGTTCAGCAGGTGGTGCGCCCGCTCGCTCGTGTACGAGCGCACCAGGTTCGCCGCCATGTTGTACGTGGGCCGGAACGCGGAGTTGAGGTGGAACGTCTTGCTGCTGGCGAGCGTGGCCACCTGGTCGAAGGGCACGAACGGGCTCCACAGCACCACGGCGTGACCGAGGTCGTCGAGCCCACGCCGCCCGGCGCGCCCGGTGAGCTGCGTGTACTCGCCGGGTGTGAGGAACGTGTGGTGGTCGCCGGTGAACTTGCTGAGCTTCTCGATGACCACCGACTTGGCCGGCATGTTGATGCCGACCGCGAGGGTCTCGGTGGCGAACACCACCTTCACGAGGCCCTCGACGAAGCATGCCTCGACGACCTCCTTGAACGGTGGCACCATGCCCGCGTGGTGCGCAGCGACGCCCGCTTCGAGTTGGGCGAGGAATTGCCCGTACCCCAGCACGGCGAGGTCGGCTGGGTCGATGGCGCCGAGGCGCGCGTCGACCAGTTCGCGGATGCGTTCGCGTTCGGCGCCGCTGGTGAGGCGCACACCCGCCGCGAGGCACCCCTTCGCGGCTTCGTCGCACTGGTTGCGACTGAAGATGAAGAAGATGGCAGGCAGCATGCCATTGCGTTCGAGCACCTCGAGGGTCTCGAGCCGCGAGGGGGTGAACAGGCGTCGCCGACCGGAGCGCCCGCCGCGCCCGCCCTTCCCAGCGCGTCCACGGACGGCCTCCTCGTCGAGTCGGGCGGCATCGTGGTTGAACCGGCCGTTGACCAACGTCGGCAGCAGATGCAGGCGGTCGTGCGTCTTGTCGCCGATGAGATAGAGGTTGTCCAGACGCACGGGACGACGGTCTTCCAGCACCGCCCGAGTGGGCCCACGCACGGTGCTGATCCAGTCGGCGAGTTCGGCCGCGTTGCTCACCGTGGCCGACAGGCACACCAGCCGCACGCGCTGCGGGAGATGCACGATCACTTCCTCCCACACCGGGCCGCGATAGGTGTCCTGCAGGAAGTGCACCTCGTCGAGCACCACGGCCGCGAGGTCGCGCAGACCCGGGCTGCGGGCGTAGATCATGTTGCGCAGCACCTCGGTGGTCATCACCACCACGGGTGCATCACCGTTGATGGTGTTGTCGCCGGTGAGCAGACCCACCTGCTGCGGGCCGAGGCGCTCGACCAGGTCGTGGTACTTCTGGTTGGAGAGTGCCTTGATGGGCGCGGTGTAGAAGGCCCGCTTGCCATCGGCCACCGCGGCGTCGATGGCGTACTCGGCCACGACGGTCTTGCCGCTGCCGGTGGGGGCGGCCACGAGGACGGATTCACCGTCGTCGAGAGCGTCGAGCGCACGCACCTGGAACCCGTCGAGCGGGAAGGCGTAGTGAGCGATCAGTTCGGCGCGGTCGTGACGCACGAACCCAATCGTGTCAGGCCGCAGCCTCTTCCGCTGCTTCTCTCGCCAGTTTCCGCTTCTGGAAGATGAGACCGATGAGGATGCTGATGGCGTAGAAGATGACCATCGGGATGGCCAGGGCGAGCATGCTGTAGGGGTCGCCGCTCGGGGTGATGATGGCGGCGATGACGAAGATGACGACGGTGGCGATGCGCCACTGCTTCACCAGTGTCTGCGGGGTGAGCACACCGACGAGCTGGAGGAAGACCAGCAACACCGGGAACTCGAACGTGATGCCGAAGGCGGCCACCATCACCCCCACGAAGCTCACGTACTTGCTGACCAGGAAGTTGGCCTGCACGTCGTTGCCGGCCCAGCTGATGAGGAAGCCGAGCGCCGGAGTGAGCGTGAGATAGGCGACCACGGCGCCCAGTGCGAACAGCCCCACCGAGGACAGCACGAACGGGATCGCGTACTTCTTCTCCTTGGCGTGCAGGGCCGGGACGATGAACCTCCACAGCTGCCACATGATGACCGGCAGGGCGATGATGATGCCGCCGTAGGTGCAGATCGTGAGCCGAGTGGTGAAGCCCTCGAGCGGCCCGATGAACTGCAGCTCGCAGGTGAGTTGTCGGTTCTGGTCGCACAGCTTCCTGTACGGCGCTTGGAGGAAGTCGAGCACCTGGTCGTAGCTGGCGAGCAGGACGACGGTGCCGAGCACGATGGCCAGCAGCGACCGGATGATGCGCGTGCGCAGTTCGGCCAGGTGCTCAGTGAGCGTCATCGTCTCGTCGGGGCTGGAGATCTTCTTCTTCTTTTCCCGATCGCTGAAGGGCATCTTCATTCGGTGGCGTCCTGGTCAACAGCAGCAGGTGCCGGTTCCGGGGCCGGCGCCGGGCGGTTCCGGGGCACGGGCGTGCCACCCGGCGGCCGCTCCTTGACCACGGGAGCAGCAGGTTCCTCGGGGGTGGCAGGCACCTCGTCGGTCTCGGGTGTCACCAGTTCCTCGGCCGGCTCCGCTTGGCGCTGCTGACGCCGTGGATTGGCCGAGCCGAAGTTGAGGCCCTGTGGCCGTGTGGGTTCCTCGGCGGCGACTGCTGGTTCGGCCGCGACTGCTGGTTCGGCGCGCCGTGGATTGGCCGAGCCGAAATTGAGGCCCTGTTCGCGCCGCACCGGTGGCGCCGGTGTCGCTGCCGGGGTGGACCCGTTGGCAGTGTCGGCATCGGGGCCGAGATCGAAGTTCGCCGCAGCTCGCATCGCGTCGGCGGTGTCGCGCAGTTCGCGCATCGGCTCGTCGAGCGCCTGCTTCAACTCGCCCTGGAATCCGTTCGCCATCTTCTTGAACTCGGCATACGCGCGACCGAACTTCCTGATGGCATCAGGAAGCTTCTCGGGTCCGAGCACGATGAGGGCGACGAGCAGCAGGAAGATCAGCTCGCTGCCCTGGATGTTGAACACGCAGGCGAGTCTAGGGTTCTGTACCCGTTCCGGGACGGCGACCGTGACAACATGCTGGCGTGCAACAGCGCCTCCCCTCACTGCTCGACGACCCCATCGCGTTCGCCCACCGAGGGGCGCGTGCGTACTCGCCGGAGAACACCATTCCGGCCTTCGAGCTGGCGCTCAAGCTGGGTGTCAACGGTCTGGAGAGCGACGTGTGGGTCACCTCCGACGGTGTCCCGGTACTGGATCACGACGGGGTCGTGCGCCGAGTGCTCGGACGGTCCACACCCATCGCCCAGGTGCCGCGGGCGAAGCTCCCCCGCCACATTCCCGAGCTCGCCGAACTGATCGACACGTGCGGCACCGCGTACCACCTCTCGCTCGACGTGCGCGACGAGGTGTCCGGCCAGCGGGTGATCGACGTGGTGCGCGAGGCATCCCCCGGCATGCTTCCGCGCCTGTGGCTGTGCTCACCCCGTTGGCAGATGCTGCTGCCGCTGCGCGGGCAGGGGGCCAAGCTGATCGACAGCACGCGGTTGGAGAAGATCAAGGAGGGCCCCGAGCGACGGGCCGCCACGCTGGCCGCCGAGGGCATCGACGGCGTGAACCTCTACCACACCGACTGGAACGGCGGGCTGGTGACGCTGTTCCACCGGTTCCAGCGCACGGCGTTCGCATGGGGCATCCAGGAACCACACCTGCTGCAACGCACGTTCCTGATGGGCATCGACGGACTCTTCAGCGACTATCCCGACCGTGCAATGGACGCCTACCGCGCCACGTTGGGCGCGCCCCGACCGGTGCTGCCCAACTGAACGTCAGAGCCAGTGCCAGTCGCGGCTGGGCCAGATGACCACGAACGCACGACCAAGGAGGTCGTCGTACGAGATGGGCCCGATGTCGCGACTGTCCTTCGACCCACCGCGGTTGTCGCCCATGACGAAGACGTGTTCGTCGGGCACGGTGAGCTTGCTCTGGTCGCCACCACAGGAGTTGGGCGTGACCACCGTGGGGTCGAGATAGGGCTCGATGAGTTCCTTGCCGTCGACGTAGAGCACGCAGCTGCGGTACTCGATGGTCTCACCCGGGAGTGCCACCACCCGCTTGATCAGGTCGCGCTCGCCTGCGCCCTCGATGGTCTTCAGCACCACGACATCGCCCCGGTTCGGGTCGTGGAGGCGGTAGCTGAGCTTGTTCACCAGCACCCGGTCGCCGTCGTGCAGCGTGGTGTCCATGGAGTGGCCCGACACGGCGAACTGCTGGAGCACGAACGCGCGTACCACCAGGGCCGCGGTGACGGCCACGACGATGACGATGATCCACTCGAGCCAGACGTTGCTCTTGCGGCGCTGTTCGGGCGGCTGCGGATCCGTCGGATCGGACAGGTCGTCCGCCTCGTCGACGGTCCAGGATTCGGTCATCGGCGGTCAGGCTACCCGTCAGAGCGACGCGATGAGCTTCTCGACCCGCTCGTCACGGCTGCGGAAGGGGTCCTTGCACAGCACCGTTCGCTGCGCCTGATCGTTGAGCTTGAGGTGCACCCAGTCGACCGTGTAGTCGCGCTTGCGCTCCTTGGCCCGCTTGATGAATTCGCCGCGCAGCCGCGCCCGCGTGGTCTGCGGCGGGGTGTCGACCGCGGTCTCGATGTCGGTGTCGAGGCACATACGCTCGACCAGGCCCCGGTCCTGCAGCTTGTAGAACGGGCTCCGCTCGCGGGAGATGTCGTGGTACTGCAGGTCGAGCAGTTGCACACGGGCGTGGCCGAGCGGCAGGTCGTGCCGTGCACGGAACGCCTCGAGCAAGCGGTACTTGATGACCCAGTCGACCTCACGATCGAGCTTCAGGGGGTCGTTCTCGATGGTGCTCACGCAGTGCTCCCACATCTCGAGCGCCTTCTGCTCGAGCGGCGGGAACCCCTTGGTGTCGGCGTAGCGCAACGCCCGGTCGAGGTATTCACGCTGGATGTCGAGCGCGCTCACCTCACGGCCGTTGGCCAGGCGGACCTTTCGCCGACAGGTCATGTCGTGGCTGATGTCACGGATGGCTCGGATGGGGTTCTCGAGTGTCATGTCGCGCAGCACCACGCTGGGATCCTCCAGCATGCGGAGCATGCAGGCTGCGGCGCCGACCTTCACGAAGGTGGTGTACTCGCTCATGTTGCTGTCGCCGACGATGACGTGCAGCCGGCGGTACTTCTCGGCGTCGGCGTGGGGTTCGTCGCGTGTGTTGATGATGGGACGGCTGCGGGTGGTGGCGCTGCTGACACCCTCCCAGATGTGCTCGGCACGCTGGGCCATGGAGAACATCGCGCCGCGAGCGGTCTGCAGCACCTTGCCCGAGCCCGTGTAGATCTGCCGGCTCACCAGGAACGGGATGAGCACCTCGGCATAGTGGCCCAGGTCGTCGGTGCGACTGGTGAGGTAGTTCTCGTGACAGCCGTAGCTGTTGCCGGCGCTGTCGGTGTTGTTCTTGAACAGATAGATGGTGCCGCGGATGCCCTCTTCGCGCAGGCGCTGTTCGGCCGACTGCAGCAGGCCCTCGAGGATGCGTTCACCGGCCTTGTCGTGCACCACCATGTCGTACAGGCTGTCGCATTCCGGCGTCGCGTACTCGGGGTGCGACCCGACGTCGAGGTACAGGCGCGCACCGTTCTGGAGGAACACGTTGCTGCTGCGGCCCCAGCTGACCACCTTGCGGAACAGGTAGCGGGCCACCTCGTCGGGGCTCAGCCGACGTTGGCCGCGAAGGGTGCAGGTCACGCCGTACTCGTTCTCGAGTCCGTAGATGCGCCGCTCCATGCGCGCACCGTAGCGCAGGAATCCGGAGCACGGGAGGCTAGGGCGACCGGAACATCGCGGCGGTGAAGCGGATGGCGGTACCGGGTGCCGCCTGGGCGACAGCTCCGATGTCGGCAGGGTCCACCACGGCGATCACGGGGTATCCGCCGGTGGTGGGATGGCCCGACAGCATCACGATGGGGTGGCCATCCGGCGGCACCTGCACGGCACCCTCCACAAGGCCCTCCGACGGGAGTTCGTCGTGTCGAGCTCGTTCGAGCGGAGGACCATCGAGCCGTGTGCCGACCACGCTGGTGGTGGTGACCACGAACTCCTGGCTGGTGAGGATGCGCCACGCCTCGTCGGTGAACCAATCGAGGCGCGGTCCGGGCCACACCCGGATCTCGGCGGAAGGTGTGCGACGCGGGGCGATGTGATCGGCTGCAGGCGTCAGCGGATCGGGGCCGCGGGCGAGGTCGTCGCCAGCAGGCACCAGACCGCCGCGTATGGCCACATAGGCGCGTGCGCCGTCGAGCAGGCGGGTGATGCGCACCTCGGCGCCGGCGGGCAGGGCCACCGGGTTGCCCCATCCGAGGGGCGGGCCGTGGGTGACCGACACCTCGACGACGGCACCGGTGACGACCACCATCGTCGGCGAGTCGACCGTGAAGTGCAGGCCGCCCGACGACTCGAACGCGAGTGCCGCTTCGGGGTTGCCGACCAGGCGGTTGGCGAGGGCGAACGAGCCCAGGTCGACCGCTCCCCCACGCGACGCGCCGAGCCACGCCCGACCGGGAGTTCCTGGCCCGACCACACGGCCGCCGATGCCCCATGAGCGAACGTGGATCATGACGGCACGAACCGCACACGGGTGCCTGGTGGAAGCGTGGCTGCCGGGTCGCGGGCGTCGTCCCACATCGGCAGCCGGGTCGTGCCCAGCAGGTGCCAGCCACCGGGGCTCTCGGCGGGATAAATGGCCGTGAACTCGCTGGCGATGGCCACCGAGCCGGCAGGAACGCGGGTTCGCGGCGTGGCTCGTCGCGGAAGGTGCAACACGTCGGGCAGACCGACGAGGTACGAGAAGCCGGGCATGAAGCCGCAGAACGCGCACGTGTAGATCGCCGAGCTGTGCAGCTCGACCACCTGCGCCGGCGTGAGGTGGCACTGCTCGGCCACCCAGTCGAGATCGTCGCCGTCGTAGACGACGGGCATCTCCACCAGCGGCCCCTCGGTCGCCATGGCAGCGTCGACGGGAGCGGTGAGCACCGCGGCATCGAACGTGTCGTCGTGCACGACCAGCACCGAGCGAGCGGCGGGCACGATCTCCACGACGCCGGGGAGGGCAGCGACACGCCAGTGCGTCGCTGCCGCCATCACCTCGTCGAGCGTGGAGAACTCCGCCAGGAGTGCTCGTGGCCCGTATGGCAGCAGGTTCACGGCGCGAACGGTTGTGTGACGTGACCGCCCGCCGACAAGGCCCGGGCCACCGCGGCGAGGATGGTGGGCGCACCGGGGGTGTCGCTGTGCACGCAGATGGACGCCACTCCCCTGCCCACCAGTTGCAGTGCCTGGTCGGCGGCCTCCACCGGGTCGGTGATGAGCGCCCCGGGCTGTGTGCGCGGCACGAGCGTGCCCTGCGGGGTGTAGGCGCGGTCGGCGAAGCCCTCGGTGACGAACCGCAGGCCGGCGGCATGGCTCGCGGACTCGATGGCGCTGTCAGGGAGGCCCAGGACCGGCAGGGTGGCGTCGAACTGCGCGATGGCCTCGGCCACGGCCCGTGCCTGCGCATGGTGATGGACGACCGCGTTGTAGAGCGCCCCGTGTGGCTTGACGTAGCGCACTCGGCTGCCGGCCAGCCGGGCGAACGCCTCGAGCGCGCCCAACTGGTAGACGACGGCGTCGGTGAGTTCTGCGGGTTGCATGTCGATGAACCGCCGGCCGAAACCCACCAGGTCGGGGTAGCTGACCTGCGCGCCGATGGCGCACGCGTGGCGCACCGCCAGTTCGCACGTGCGGCGAATGGTGCTGGGATCGCCGGCGTGGAAGCCGCACGCGATGTTGGCCGAGGTGAGGTGCGGCGCGAGCTCCTCGTCGGGGCCGCCCGGCCAGGTGCCGAAGCCCTCGCCGATGTCGCTGTTGAGGTCGACGACGGCCATCGCTGCCTCAGCCGGCGAGCGCAGCGGCCACGTCGGTGTCGGACAGGCGCTGGAAGCAGCGCCGACCGTTGCGACGCGACAGCACCGCCACTTCCAGGTCGGCCGCCGTGAGCGTGCGGTCGGGGCCGGAGAGCGCCGAGGTGGCCGAGAGGATGGCGCCCGACATGCTCTGGTCGTCGGCGTGGTGGTCGTCCATACGTGCCGAGATGGCCTCGGCGTCGCCGCCCAGGACGCTGTAGCGCTTCTCGTCCATCACCGTGCCGTCGTAGAGGATGTGGAACAGCTGGTCGTCGGAGCCGTCGTGGCCGACCTCGGCCACCAGGATCTCGACCTCCATCGGCTTCATCTCGTGGGTGAAGATCTGGCCGAGGATCTGCGCGTAGTTGTTGGCCAGGCTGCGTGCGTCGACGTCGTCGCGGCTGTACTGGAAACCCTTCAGGTCGGCCGCGCGCACGCCGGCCACGCGGAGCTGATCGAACTCGTTGTACTTGCCGACGCCGGCGAACGCGATGCGGTCGTAGATCTCGCTGATCTTGCGCAGCGTGTTGCTGGGGTTCTCCGCCACCAGGGCGATGCCGTCGATGTAGCGCACCGCCACCAACGCACGGCCGCGGGCGATGCCCTTGCGGGCGTAGTCGGCCCGGTCCTTCATGATCTGCTCGGGGGCGACGTAGAACGGCATGCTCATCGTGAACGCACCTCCTCGGCGATGGACGTGAACGTGGTGGCCAGCTCGGTGTCGTCGAGGCGCTGCCAACCGTCGGCGGTGATGGTGGCCACGACGGGGTAGATGCCTCGAAGGGCATCAGGGCCGCCCGTGGCCGAGTCGGCATCGGCGGCCTCCCACAGGCCCCGGCACGCGAGCGCCACCGCGGCTTCGCGGCTGAGGCCATCGCGCCAGGCGATCTTGATGACCGTGCCGGCATGGAGCATGCCCGAGCCGGTGGCCACGTAGTCGTGCTCCTCGTACCGACCCCCGGTGACGTCGTACGTGAACAGTCGACCCGTGCCCCGGCGCAGGTCGTAGCCGGCGAAGATGGGCACGACCACCATGCCCTGCATGGCGGCGGGCAGGTTGCCGCGCACCATCATCGACAGCTGATTGGCCTTGCCCTCCAGGCTGAGTGAGCTGCCCTCGACCTTCTCATAGTGCTCGAGCTGCAGCTGGAACAGCTTGATCATCTCCATCGCCGGACCGGCCGCGCCAGCGATGGTCACGCCGCTGTGCCGATCGGCCTGCACCACCTTCTCCATGCCGCGGTGACTGATGAGGTTGCCGCTGGTGGCGCGACGGTCGCCTGCCATGACCACACCGTCGGCGAAGCGCAGCGCGACGCAGGTGGTGGCGTGGGGCACGGAGAGATCGCCGCTGGACTGCATGGCAGGCCCGAGTCCGACGCGCTTGAGTAGTTCGGGGAAGCTGGAGCCCGGATCGTCGCCGACCGGGAACATGGGCATCGACATGGCGGTTACTGGCCGCCCTTTTGCACGTAGGACTTCACGAAGTCCTCCGCGTTGGTCTCGAGCACGTCGTCGATCTCGTCGAGCAGGTCGTCGAGTTCGGCCTTCAGCTTGTCGCCACTCTCGGTGACCGGCGGCGCGGCCTCGACCGCGTCCTCGGTGCGGCTCGGCGCCGGTTTCTGCTTCTGGGTTCGCTCAGCCATGGACTCCCCTGATTGGTTCCGTCATGACCCCAGCCGGGCCAACAGCTCGGCCGGAGTGTCGCTCTCGTCGATCAACCTAGCCACGGATTCTGCCGTGCCGCGCAATGGTTCCATCATCGGCACCCGACGCAACGGGTCGCGCCCGACGTCGAACACCAGGCTGTCCCAGTTGGCGGCGACCACGTCGTCGGGCCACTTCGCGAGGCACCGCCCACGGAAGTACGCCCTCGTGTCGTGGGGCGGGTTGGTCATGGCGTCGCGCACGTCGGCATCGGAGACGAGCGTGTCGAGGCCCACTCGCGTGGCGAGGCACTTCTCGGGTCGCAGGTCGTGGTACTGCAGGTCGAGCGCCTTCAACCGTGCGTCGTTGGGGCGCGCGTCGTGCCGTTCGGCGAAGCCGCGGACCACCCGGCGCTTGGCCACCCAGTCGACCTGATGGGCCACGGACTCGGGGTCGCGCTCGAGGCCGGAGAGGATGCCTTCCCACAGCACGAGCACCTGTCGGCCCACCTCGGCGTCGACCGAGTCGAGGCCGTGGGTGCGCTCGTACTTCTGGGCTCGCTCGAGCAACTGCCACTGGATCTCGAGGGCGGTGGCCCGTTGGCCGTTGCGCAGGGTGATGGTGCGCTGGAGCGACGGGTCGTGGCTGATCTGCCGGATGGCGTTCACCGGGTTGGCCAGAGCGAGGTCGTCGCCCATCTGGTCGTCCTCGATCATCGCCAGGAGGATGGACGTGGCACCGAGCTTCACGAAGGTGGCGGTCTCGCTCATGTTCGCGTCGCCGACGATGACGTGGAGGCGGCGGTACTTCGTGGGGTCGCAGTGCGGTTCGTCGCGGGTGTTCACGATGGGCCGCTTGAGCGTGGTCTCCAGGCCGACTTCCTCTTCGAAGAAGTCGGCGCGCTGGCTGATCTGGTAGGGCACGTCGTTGGCGGTGACACCGGGCAGCTCGCACCCCACCTTGCCGGCACCCACCACGATCTGGCGAGTGACGAAATGCGGGGTGATCTCGTGGACGATGCGCCCGAAGGGCAGTTCGCGAGCGAGCAGGTAGTTCTCGTGGCAGCCGTAGCTGTTGCCCTTGCCGTCGGAGTTGTTCTTGTGGCACAGGATCTCTGCGCCGTTCGGCAACAGCGAACGGGCGGCCTGCATGCTGGCCCGCACGATCTCTTCGGCGGCGCGGTCGAACCGCAGTGCATCGAGTGCGGTGCGGCACTCGGGCGTGCTGATCTCGGGATGCGCGTGGTCGACGTAGTACCGGGCGCCGTTGGTGAGCACGGCGTTCACCAGGTGGGTCTCGATCTCGGGTGCGAGCAGGTCGTCGACGCTGAACCCGCGGGCATCGGTGCCCGGATGCTCGTCGTTGAAATCCCACCCCACCTTGCGCTGGTTGGCCGAGAGGTAGGCGTTGATGAGCACCGAACTGGCCGTGACCGGATTGCTCGTGGCGTCGTTCAGCGAGCCGCGTACGAGGATGCCGTACTCGGTCTCGATGCCGCACACCTTCGGGATGGCCATGGCGGCACCCTAACGCTGGTTTCAGCCCTTGAACAGTTGGGTGGCAGCTGTCCACAGATCGTCCACCAGGTCCCATCCGGCGGCGTTCGTCTCCTCGTAGTGGTCCTCTGGTTCGCCCAGTTCTCGGCCCAGCGCCTGGCCGTATCGGCACACCGACGCGAGCGCCTGTTGCGCAGCCGTGGGTGCCACCGGGGGCTCGTCGGTGAGCGCACGACAGGTGGGACCGGCGACTGCATCGGCCGACACGAGCAGGCCCTCGTCGAAGAGACGCTGGCAGGTGTACCCGGTGTCCGCCGGGATCTCGAGGTCCATGCACTTCAGCCGGTACTCGTTCAGCGGCACCCAGTATCCGAGCTCGTCGCCACCGAGGCCCACGGTGAAGGTCTGCGAGGTGGGCACCAGGTCGAGCAGTGCGCCGGGAATCGCGTAGTCCTCGCCCGTGGCGTGCATCTCGGGGAACTCGAAGTACTTCGCCGTGTCGGTGACGAAGTCGGCGGGCAGCCCGATCACCAGTTCCGGCGGCAGTTCACCTGGCATGAACAGGAACCCGACGTCGCCGAAGCGCAGCCACGTGACTCTGGTCTTGAACACGTCGCCCTTGCGGATCTGGCTCTCTACCAGTGGCGTGAGCAGCGGGTCGTCGACGGACTCGCCGCCATCCTCGGTGCAGTTGTCCTCCGCGAAGGGTTTGCCCGTGCAGTTGTAGACCGTGGGCACCTGCCAGCCGAGATCACCGTCGGCCAGCAACACCCGGAAGCCGATGTTGGTGAGGCGGGTGAAGAAGGACTGCTGGCGATACTCGATGTCGTCGAAGGTCACCTCGGTCGCCGTCTCGATCAGCTCCAGCACATGGTCGGCGAGGGCATTGCCGATGGCAGCGGTGCGCGCGAGATTGCGATCGCGGAGGTCCGCCGCGCCGGGCACGGGTTGCGCACCGTCGGGGGCTGCGACGCCGTCGCCGATGGGGTGTGCGTCGTCGATCTGCCACACGTCGGCCCGGCCAGGGCCGATCTGGTTGCCGAGAGCGCCGTTGTAGTAGAGCACTTCTCCCCCGCCGGCTGCCTGGACGCGCTCGCGCACGATGCCCGGGTAGTCGGCGGTGAAGTAGCGGCCATCGGCGCTGCAGTCGTCGCCCGTCCATCCCTTCGTGGCGCACTCGGCGGCGATGTCGCCCGGCGGGTTCCACCCGAGCGTGGTCTCGGGGTGACTCGCCCACTGCACCACCGTCGCGATCGCGTCGCCGGTCTCCACGTCGAGCACCTGCAGCACGTTGAGACGCGGGTCGACGATCAGCGGGTCGCGCTGGTCGCTCTGGCCGAAGCGATGCTCGCCGGCGACGGACGTCATCCGTGCGGGCAGCAGGCCGTTGGTGATGGCGTCCATGGCGGCGCCGACCATCTCGTTCGCCGCTTGGTCGAACCATTCGTCGTTGATGCTGAACGCGCTGTCGGGTCCGTGGTGGTTGTGGGTCGCGCTGATGATGATCTGCGCGTCGGCGAAGTCGGGCGGCAGCTGCTCACGGAGTCGTCGTTCGATCTCGTCCTGATCGAACGCGAACAGCATGTAGAGGTCGGCGGTGATCATGATCACCTGCGTGTCGACCTTCTGCAGGACCAGCGCGGTGGTGCGCAGATCGTCGTGCACCCACGAGCCGTCACCCTCGCCGTTGCCCACGTCGACCACACCCTGGTCCCACGTGGGGACGAACACACCGATGTTCGCCGAGTCGACGGGGTCGGTCCATCCGGGTGCGTCGGTGAGGTAGTCGCGGGCGCCGCCCACGGTGGGCAGCACACTGCGACTCGCCGCCGCAGCGAGCAACTGAGTCCCGTCGGGGGCCGGGGTCGTCGTCTCGGTGACGGCCGCTGTGGTGGACGGCGCACTCGAGCTGCTCGATGCGCTCGTCGGCGTGGTGGCGGTGGACTCCGACGCCCCGGAGCACGCAGCCAAGAACAGACCCGTCGCCGCGATGGCGGCCAGACACTTCTTCATGTGGATCCCCTTCCCCCATCGACGGACAGTAGTCAGCGTGGTGTGAGACTGGCGCCATGACGGATTGGGCGGCCATCACGACACGCAATGCACGATCGGTGCAGACCACCATCGGTTGGATCTTCTGGGACCCGGGCGCCGTGCGGCGCTACACCGACCTCGGTCTACCGGAGCAGGTGGCCGGACCCCTTGGGTACATGGCGGCCAGGTGCGCGCCGCTGGCCGGCGCCGGGCCCGATGCGGTGATCGCCGCGTTCGGCTCCATCAGCCCCATGGCCATTCGGGCGTTGTTCAACATCCTCGTCGTCCCAGAGCGGTTCCTGGGGTTCTGGGAGGCACGCGACGAGGCGGTCGTGGCAGGCCTGCGCGATCACGCGCCCGACATCGTCGAGCCGCTGAGCGAACTGGCGCCGCTGCTGTGGCCGGTGGTGGAGCAATTGCCGCTGGTGGGTCGCACGTTCTTCGGGGCGCATCTGGCGATGCCGCGCTCGGAGGACCCGCTGTTGTCGGGCTGGCACGCGGTGAACTGCCTGCGCGAGTGGCGCGGCGACACGCACTGGGCGCTGGTGGTCGCGCACGGCCTCACCCATGCGGAGGCGAGCATCCTGCACAACGCCTGGCTGCGCTACGAGCCCGATTGGCTGCCCCGTTCTCGGGGCACGTCGGACGCCGATCTCGATGCCGGCTGGACCGCGCTCCAGCGGCGCGGTCTGGCGGCGGACCGAGTGGTCACGGCGGAGGGCATCCTGTTGCGCCAACGCATCGAGGACGAGACCGATCGCCTCACCACACTCCCCTGGCAACTGCTCGGGATCGACCGATCCCACTGGTTCGCCCGCGCGTTCGAGCCGCCGTGCGAGCGGCTGCTGCAGCGGGTCGACGAGACCGCCGGCCCCAACTACCAACCCGCCAGCCGCATCCGCCCACCCCACTGACGCCCTCGACATCTCCATCTGGGTGCATCCACGCGACCCCGGGGTGGCATGGATGCACCCAGAACGTGGGCGGTCAGAGGTATTGGCCGGTGGCGACGCGCTCGATGGCGCGGCCGCCTTCGCGGTCGGCGGCTTCGCGGCCCTTCACCAGGGTGCGGATGAAGACGATGCGCTCGCCCTTCTTGCCGCTGATCTTCGCCCAGTCGTCGGGGTTGGTGGTGTTGGGCAGGTCCTCGTGCTCCTTGTACTCCTGCTTGATGGAGTCGAGGAGGTCCTGCAGGCACACTCCCCTGGTGCCGCCCGCGATGACGCGCTTGATGGCCAGCTTCTTGGCGCGGCGCACGATGTTCTCGATCATGGCCCCCGACGCGAAGTCCTTGTAGTAGAGGATCTCCTTGTCGCCGTTCTGGTAGGTGACCTCGAGGAACTGGTTGGCCTCGTCGCTGCGGTACATCTCGCTGACGGTGGTGCGGATCATGTCGGGGATGACCGCACCCGGCGCGATGGGGATGTCGTCGGTGAGGTACTGGGCGAAGATCTGCGCGGCGGCGGACTCGTTCGGGCGCTCGATCTTGATCTTCACGTCGAGACGGCCAGGGCGCAGGATGGCCGGGTCGATGAGGTCCTCACGGTTCGTGGCACCGATGACGATGACGTTGCGCAAGCCCTCCACACCGTCGATCTCAGCGAGCAATTGGGGCACGATGGTGCTCTCCATGTCGCTGCTGATGCCCGAGCCACGGGTGCGGAACATGGAGTCCATCTCGTCGAAGAACACGATGACGGGCCAGCCCTCCTCGCTCTTCTCCCGGGCACGTTGGAACACCAGACGGATCTGGCGCTCGGTCTCGCCGACGTACTTGTTCAAGAGCTCGGGGCCCTTGATGTTGATGAAGTAGCTGCGGCCCTTCTCGCCGCCGGTCTTCTCGGCCACCTTCTTGGCGAGCGAGTTGGCGACCGCCTTGGCGATGAGCGTCTTGCCGCAACCAGGAGGGCCGTAGAGCAGGATGCCCTTCGGCGCCGGCAGCTGGTGCTCGGCGAACAGGTCGCTGTACAGGAACGGCAGTTCCACCGCGTCGGCGATCTCCTCGATCTGCGTGTCGAGGCCGCCGATGTCGGCGTAGCTGATGTCGGGCACTTCCTCGAGCAGCAGGTCTTCCACCTCTGGACGGGGCAGCTTCTCGAGCAGCAGGTTGCTGCGCGGGTCGAGCCGCATCGTGTCGCCGCTGCGCAGGTGCACGCCGCGCAGCGCGTCGGCCAGTTCGCACACCCGTTCCTCGTCGGCGCGACCCACCACCAGGGCGCGCACACCGTCTTCCATGATCTCCTTGATGGAGACCACTTCGCCGACGATCTCGGGCTGGCGCGCCTGCACCACGTTGAAGCTCTCGTTGAGGACGACCTCGGCACCGCGCGGCAGCGACTCGTGGTCGACGTCGGGGTGCAGGCTCACGCGCATCTTGCGCCCACTGGTGAGCACGTCGACCGTGCCATCGTCGTTCTTGCCGACGATGACGCCGTACGCGGCCGGGGGTTGGCTGAGCTTGTCGACCTCCTCGCGCAGCGCCGAGATGTGCTCGCGTGCCTCACGCAACGTGTAGCTCAGCTTCTCGTTCTGCGAGACGGCGTGGGCCAGTTGGCCCTTGGTCTCCAGCAGTCGCTCCTCGAGCGCACGCTGGCGCTTGGGTGCATCGGCCAACTTCCGGCGCAGCTGGGCGATCTCTTCTTCGAGCACCACCACCTGCGCCTGCATCACGGCCTCGGTCTCGTTGACGTCTCCGTCGCTCATGTCGGGAACCTAACACCGTCGCCGTGCGACTGTGATGCACAGAAACTACGTGTCCGAAGAGAGTGCTGTGTATGCTCCCTTTGTCTGACCCGCACCACTAGGAGAGATGACGAAATGAAGGTCTGGATCGATCAGGATCTGTGCACCGGTGACGGCCTCTGTGAGGAAATCGCACCCGACGTCTTCACCCTGCTCGACGATGGCCTCGCCTACGTCAAGGAGGGCGACAAGGTGTACGCCACCGCCAAGGGGCTCCCGCAGGGTGCCGATGGCATGGCCAACATCCCCGACAACCGCCTCGACGCGGTCATCGAGAGCGCCGAGGAATGCCCCGGCGAGTGCATCTTCATCGAGCCCTGAGCTCGACGAATCACACGATCTGAACGAAGGCGGCTCCGCCAGGGGCCGCCTTCGTCGCGTCCCCTCGCAGGTCAGCCCAGGAAGCGGCCGACGGTGAGGAAGCCGGTGTGGGCCACCATGCGGTGATCCGGACGCACGGCCTGCCCCTCGATGTGCCAACCGCGGTGCAGCACCTCGAGGGTGCGCGTGCCGTTCCATGCCTTGCTGGCCATGGCTTCACGGGTCTGCGCCGCCTGGGTGATGCTGGGCGTGTAGGCGATGAGGATGCCCCCCGGGCGCAACGCCTCCATTGCGTGCGGCACCACCCGCCACGGCTCGGGAAGGTCGAGCACCACGCGATCGATGTCGCGCTCGTCGATGCCCTCGTAGCAATCGCGCAGGTGGAGGTCGTAGCGGTCCAGCGCGTCCTCACCGAGGAAGCTGCGCACGTTGGTGCGGGCCCGGTTGAGGAAGTCCTCACGGAGTTCGTAGCCGACGATGTGTGCGCCGTAGCGCAGCATGGTCATGCTCAACGCACCCGAGCCGACGCCGCTCTCCAGCACCCTGACGCCCGGGCCGATGTCGGCGAGCATGCAGATGGGGCCGAGGTCCTTCGGATAGATGACCTGCGCACCGCGCGGCATCTCGAGCACGAAGTCCTCCAGCGTCGGGCGGAGCGCGGTGTAGGCCGCGCCGCGAGTGCTCTTGAGCACCACGCCCTCGGCCTTGCCGACGAACTCGGCGTGCGGGATGAGCCCGGCGTGCGTGTGGAACTCGGCCCCTTCTGCCAGCGTGACCAAGTACCTGCGCTGCTTGTTGTCGAGCAACAACACCTTGTCGCCGTAGTCCAGTGGACGGTTCATCGACGTCTCCCCTTGCTGAGTACCAGTTCCACGGGCACCGGCTCGTGCGCCCGTGCCTTCTGCGCAGTGCGGCAGAACGCGCACAGGTCGCTGGTGGTGGGTGCTCCGCACGAAGTGCAGGAGCCCAGTTCATCGGTCGCTGCCTTCGACTGGCCGGCCAGCAGCGGCGCCATGTTGTCGAGGAAGTTCAAGTAGAACGCGGCCTTCGAGCCCGGCGACTCGCTCTCGATGGCGTTCAGCGCGGCCTTGTAGGCGAGGTGCTTGTTGCCGACCGCCATGGGGCACTCGTCGACCAGGTAGTCGATGCCGCGCACGATGCACCACGCAGCCATCTCGCGCTCGGTGAGGCGAATGAGCGGCTTGACCTTCTTCGGGAATCCGTGGCGCGCCGGCAGCACCGGGAGTTGGCGCGACAGGTACTCCACGTCCCAACGGAGCGTGTTGCCGAACAGCACCGCCGCTTCGTCATCGAGGTTGTGGCCGGTGACGAGGACGGTGTAGCCACCATCGAGCGCCGCCTTGTCGAACAGGTGCCGCTTGCTGGTGCCGCACGCGCTGCACGGCACCCGGCGAGTGGCCTTGGCCGCGGTGGGGATGTCGTAGCCGTATTCGCTGCGCAGGTCGATGGTGATGAGGTGGAGTCCGCGTTCGGCGGCGAAGTCCTTGGCGTACTGCCCCGACACATCGCTGTACTCGCCGATGCCGAGTCCGATGTACAGCCCGTCGGCCTGGTAGCCGAGCTCGACCAGCATGTCCCACACGGCCAGGCTGTCCTTGCCGCCCGACACGGCCACGAGCACACGGTCGTCCTTCGACAACATGTCGAACTTCTCGATCGCCTTGGTCACCTGGCGGCGGCACAGCTCGAGGAAGTGCTCGGCACAGAAGTTCGCGTTGTGGCGGGGCAGGTCGATGATGGCGGGTTCCTTGCACACCCGGCACTTCGACGCAGTGGCCACCATCAGCAGCCACCCGAGATGACCGGTCGGATCTCGACCGTGTCGTCGGGGGCGAGGGCGGCATCGCCCGGCACGAGCGTGCCGTTGCGGATGACCAGATGCGACTCGCGGGGCAGCTCGAGATGGGCGAGCAACGAGTTGACGGAGAACTTGCCGTCGAGTTCGAGCTCGCGCCGCGGGTTCCGCAAGTGCACCTTCATCGTTCCATTGTGCCCGGTGGGCAGCCCGATGCGGACTACTTCGCCTTGCGGATGGCCTTGCGCTCGGCCTTGCTGAGGCCGCCCAGCGCCTCGATGCGCAGGATCTGCCCCGACTTGATGGGCTCACGAGCCACCAGGATCTCCTGACGACCGAACAGCCGGCGGAGCAGACGGGGCGCGTAGGCGAACACCGCGATGACCATGAACGACTTGCTCCCACCGAGCACGCCCTTCGTGAGGGCCTGCTGGCGGATGTAGACGCTCGGCTTCATGAAGCCGAACAGCCCGACACGACGAGCCATGGACTAGACCCGACGGATCTCGACGAACGTGGTGCGCTTGCTGCCAGCCCGACGACCGAGGATGAAGAACACGAGCAGCAACACGACACCGCCCACCACGGCGGCAGTGGCGAGGCTCTGCTTCTTGTCCTCCACCTTGCCCTGGATGTCGCTCTGGACGGTGCGGAACTTGCTCTCCAGATCGTCCCTGGTGATGCGTTGGGCCATGGTCAGCGCTTCTCCTTGGTGAGCGGGTCCTTGTTGATGCGGCGAACGGCGAGACCGGCCACGAGCGCGCACAGCGTCAGGCCGAACAGGTACGGCAGCATGCGCATCCAGCGGCCACTGAACGTCCCCGGCCACTCGGTCTGCACCATGCGGATGAGACCCAACGACAGGAATCCGGTGGCGACCCCGATGAGAATGGCCCCCACGAGCCCGAGGCCGATCCACCGACCTGCGGTCTTCAGCGGATCGACGGTCTCCTGGAGCGCATAGTCCTTCACCATCTGCACGGTCTCGGAGATGGTGTCTCCGGTGGACGCCTTGACGGCGCGCGGTGCAGTGGTGTTCGTGTCGCTGGTCGGCTCGGCCACGGCCACATGTGTAGCACGCGGAGGGGCCGTTCCCCTACCGAACCCGCAGATCAGCCCGCGTCGAGCCGGAATCGCAGGAGCGTCTCCACGTCGCCGAGGCGATCGCGCAACAGCTCCAGCCGCGCGGACGGACCCGCGGCCATCAGCAGATCGAACCGGTCGACATCGCCGAGCGGCGCGAGGGCCGACAACTGGTAGCTGGCGATGAGCGGATCGTCGCTCAGGTCCTGCTGGGGGTCGGCGACGGGGTCGCCCAGTTCCATCGCGAGTGCGGTCGCACGGCGCACACGCGGCGTCAGCTCGCGCAGCAGCGCGTCGACTCGATCGGGCTCGCGTTCCACATCGGGCACCTCGTCGACGTCGGCGACGGGATAGGGATCGTCGGGCAGCCAGGAGCGCACCATCATGCGATGGGTGCCGACGGCGACGACGGCAAAGCGGCCGCCGTCGAGCTCGGCCACCTGCACCATGCGCGCCACCGTTCCCATGTCGCGGCGAACGTCGCCCCCACCCACTTCGCTGCCTCGCTCGATGAGCACCGTGCCGAACTCGTGGTCCTCGGTGTCGATGCACGCACGCACGAGGGCCTGGTAGCGAGGCTCGAACACGTGCAGCGTGAGGATGCCTCCGGGGAGGAGCACACTCCCCAGCGGGAACATCGGCAGCACCGCCATCAGCGGGGTCCCAACTCGGTCGCCGTGGGTCCACTCGGGTAGGTCAGCAAGAGGTCGCCGAAGGCATCCCAGATCGGTCGGTAGACGACCTTCTCTGCCACCTGCGGTCCGTTGAGCAACATGGCGAACTCGATGGCGCCACCGCCGTCGACCGGAACGTACCCGCTGAGCGACTTGGCGGCCGGCTTGCCTCCGGTGCCGTCGTCGTAGTTGTACAGCGTGCCGGTCTTGCCACGCAGCACGCCTTCCAACTCGGTGCCCACGAACGCGTCGGACAACGTGCCACCCTGTTGCCCGGCCACGGCGAGCCCTTGGCCGATGGGGTCGGCGATGTCCTGGTGCTGCACCACCGCCAGCAGCGACCCGCAGGTGAGCCGGTTGTCGTCGGACAGCCCGGATCCGTCGACGAGGACCAGGGCGTCGGTGGGGACCCCCCATGACTGGAGTGTGGACAGCACCACGCCCAGGCCGGCCTCGCGTGTGCCCGCTCCCCCGGCCTTCACGCCGATCTCCTTGAGCACCATCTCGGCGGTGTTGTTGTCGCTCGTGGTGAGCATCTCCTGCAGCACGGCGGTCATCGGCAGTGAGGTCACCGACGCGACAACGGGCGCATCGTCGGGTGCCACGCCTTCACCGGGTTCACCGGCAACTGTGACCCCGACGGCGGCCAACGCCTCCGTGAGCACCGTCGCCGCACCAATCACCGGGTCGTTCGACGAGCGGTCGATGGCCTCGCGGGAGTCGTTGACCAGGAGCGCCGACACCGGTCCACCCTCGCTGAAGCGGACGTCGTCCGTCCAGCTGGGCGCGTACCACTCGTCGTCGTAACGGCTCGCGTCGCCGATCACAGAGCCGTCGATGCGGGTCACGCCCGCGTGGCGGATGTTCTGGGCCAGCGTCTCGATGGAGGTGACGTTGAACGGCGGGTACTTCGCGTTCGGGCCGTTCCACCACGAGCTGCTCAACAGCGGATCACCGCTCCCCACCAGGTACAGGTCGCCTGCCACCACACCGCCCTCGGCCGTGCCGCGGACCTCGGTGGTGTAGGTGTGATCGGCGCCCAACACCTCCAGCGCGACTGCGGCGGTGATGATCTTCACGTTGCTGGCCGGTCGCAGCGGGAGCTCGGCGTGCGAGCCGGCCACCATCTGGCCGTCGACCGACAGCGCGACACACGACGTGTCGTCGATGAGCGGCAGGAACGCCTCCGCCTCGGCCGTGAACGCGCCGAGGTTCACATCGCGCGCCAGCACCGCGGGACTCCGGCGCACCGACAGCAGCGGTGTGGTGAGCGCCGCCGGCTCGACCACCGGTTCCTCAACGACAGCGGGGGTGTCGGTGGATGTCACCTCCACGGCTGCCGGAGCCTTGCCGTCAGCGAAACGCCAGCACCCTCCGAGGATCAACGCAGGCACCAGCGCCACCACGATGAGCCCCGGATAGGGGTTGCGGCGTCGGGCCATTCAGGCGTGCCCTCGTCGCTGGTGGAACTGGGCGTACTCCCAGAGATGGCCGAGCGCAGTGACGGCGCGGTTGCCGCTGGCGTAGCAGAGCCGACCGGTCTCGCGGACCGCACGCGGCCCGGCGTTGTCGGGGTCGGCCACCGCCAGCTCGGTGGCCGTGAGGATGGGCTTGTCGTACTTGACCGAGAGTTCGTGTGCCGCCTGGGCGAAGCGCTCGTCCTGTCGCTCGTGGTACGACACGATGCGCTCGAGGCCGTGGTCGGGATAGAAGCGCCCTTCGCGCATCATCCGCGCCTGGTTGCTCTGGATGCCGAGGCCCAGGTACACGATGGCGTGCACGTCGGGGTGGGCGGCGATCATCTCCATCACTTCCGGAATGGTGTCACGCGTCTCGCCTCCGGCGCAGTCGACCGGGTTGTTCTTGCTCCACCGCGGCGGGAGCTTGGTGTCGATCTGTGCCTGCAGATCGGCGGGCAGCTCCATCAACTCCAAACGCCCGTCGCGTGCGATGGCGTCGCTGGTGACCACGCCCCATCCGCCGGCCGTGGTGAGCACGATGGTGCTCGGACCCTTCGGCAACGGCTGCGTGGCGAACGTGGCGGCCACCTCGAACGCCTCCTCCACCGTGGCGGCACGGGT
>JACQZZ010000107.1 GCA_016213625.1 Actinomycetota bacterium | reverse complement strand
TCGCACGACGGCGACTCTAGTCACGACCGTGTCGGCTCTGCAGGGCCTCCGGGTCGGCACATGCTCCATGTGGCCTACACTCCGCGCGTGGTGGTTGGGGAGCACCGGGCGTGCTCGGCGTGCACGGCATCGTGGCCGTCGTCGATGAAGTTTTGCGGCGCGTGCGGCACGCCGTTGGCCGCTGAGGCGATGGCGCGCGAACTGCGGCTCCTCACGATTTTGTTCTGCGACATGGTGGGATCCACCGAGTTGTCCACCCGGATCGATCCCGAGTCACTGGCCGACGTCATGCGCGGGTACTACGTGCTCTGCGAGCAAGTGATCACCGACGCAGGTGGCTACGTGGTGAAGTTCCAGGGCGACGGCGTGCTCGCGTGCTTCGGCGCGCCGGTCGCATGGGACGACGCACCGCTGCGCGCGGTGCGGGCCGCGTGCACGCTCGTGGAGGCCACGTCGACGCTCTCCATGCCGGCTGGTGGGATCGCGGTGGCTCGGGCCGGCGTGCACTCCGGCCAAGTGGTGGTGGGCATCACCGGGACCGGCACCGGGCAGGTCGCGGTGGACGTGCTGGGGGAGGCGGCCAACTTGGCGTCTCGCCTCCAGGGCGCGGCCGAACCCGGCGCCGTACTGATCTCGGCTGACACCGCTGCGCTCGTCCCGCCACACGTGCAACTCGTCGACGGCACGGATCTGCAGTTGAAGGGCATCGATCGGCCGGTGCGTGCGTACCGGGTGGAGGGCATCGGCGAACCCGCCGACGAACTCCACCTGCGCGTGCCAGGGGATGAGGTCGCGCTCATCGATCGCGATGCAGAACTGGCGCTGCTGTTGGGGCGCTGCCATCTGGCCGCCCACGGCGCGCCGCAGTTCGCGGTGGTCGTCGGCGAGCCCGGGATCGGCAAGTCGCGACTACTGCGGGAGGTGCGCGACTTCCCCACACGTCCGCCGGGACGAGTGATGGTGCTGCGGGGTCTGCAGGACCGCAGCACCACGCCGTTCGCACCATTGCTCGGGATGTTGGGCCGTCATGGCTCCGACCTTCCCCCGGCGATCGCCGCCGACCTCACGGCGTTCCTCCGCCCGGAGCGCAGCAGCGGCGACGTGGACACCCCCGAGCGACGTCGACGCCGGTCGATCGACGGCGTGTGCGACGCGCTCCTCGAAGTCGCCGACGCCGAGTTCCTGCTGCTGATCCTCGACGACCTCCACTGGTTCGATCCGACATCGATGGAGTTGCTCGGAGCGATTCGCGAACGCGCAGCGGACAGCCGGCTCGCCGTGCTCGCCACGGCGCGACCCGAGTGGACGTCGCCCTGGCTGTCGTTCGGTGACGTCACCACGCTGCCCCTCCCTCGGCTCGGGCCGAGCGCGAGTCGGCGGATGTTGGCAGATCTGGAGATCTCCGACGACGCACTGATCGATGAGATCATCGACCGATCGGAAGGCGTGCCGCTCTTCCTGGAGGAGTACGTGCGCCACCGGCGTTCCGTCGTCGGCATGGACTCGGGCGACGTGCCCCGAACGGTCACCGATCTGTTGCACGCTCGCCTCGAACGACTCGGGCCCGACCGAGAGCTGGCCCGCGAATGCAGTGTGTTCGGACGCGACATCGATGTCGATGTCGCAGCCGGTGCACTGGGCGTGCCTCCCGACGACCTGCGTGATCGCTTGCGTCGACTGGTCCAGGCCGACGTGTTGCGAGAGCGATTCCGTGGCCACACCTTCTCGTTCCGACACGTCCTGCTCCGCGACGCGGCCTACGAATCGCTCCTGCGTGCACGGCGCGTGCCGCTGCACCGCGCTGCAGCGACGTCGATCGTCGCACTCGGGCCCGATGTCCAGGCGCAGTACGCGGAGCAGCTGGCCCGCCACTGGACCGAAGCCGGCGAGCTCCACGCTGCCTTCGACGCCTGGGTACGCGCGGCGCGCCTGGCGGCGGACCGAACGGCGTTCGTGGAGGCCACCTCGCACTACACGATGGCCCGTGAGGTGCTCGAGCGCGTGGAGCCGAGCGAGCGACGCGATCGCGACGAGTTGAAGCTCATCCTCGAGCACGGGCCGGTGGTCGTGCGCATGCTCGGCGGCGGGCACCCCACGCTGTCGGCGATGTACGCCCGCGCTGAGGAACTGTGCATCGCAGAGCAGGACCCGGTTCGACTGGGACGCGTGTTGGTCGGCCTGTACTCGTTCTGGGTGTCGCGGCCGGACCTGGAGAAGGCCACCGCGAATCTGCCGCGCCTGCTGGCCGTCGCCGAGGCCGTGCCGTCGACGAGGTTCCTGGCGTACTTCTTCGCCGGATCGACCATGCATCTGCAGGGTCACTTCGACGAGGCGACGGCGCACCTGGAGCGATCCATCGAGCTGATGACCGACGTCGACGGGAACGCACTGTCGCCGCTCTGCGTGCTGTCCTTCGGTCTGCTCGGCGACATGACCAACCGCCGGGCACGCGACCAGAGCGCTGCGTGGTACGAGCGGGCGTTCGCAGCACTCGAACGCCACGGCGACCAACCGTTCGACCGAGCCTGGCTGGAGCTCGGCTTCGCCAAGTCGCTCGCGCTGCGGGGAGACCTGCACGGTGCTCGCGATCACGGCCGCATCGCTGCTGATCTGAGTGCCGAGTTCGATCTGGCGCAGGTGGCCGTGCAGGCCGACTGCCTGCTGGCCTACGTGGACGCACGAACGACCGACGCCGACGAACCCATCGACCGGATGAAGGCCATCATCGAGCGCTTCGACACCTGTGGCTCGCGCTCCGAGCTGTCGATGTTCCTGGTCTGGCTGGTCGGCGCGATGCGTGCACGCGGTCGGCTCGAGGAGGCGACCACTGTGCTTGCTCAGATCGACGACTACGTCCGTCAAACCGGCGAACGCCTGAACGCCGACGCCATCGAACGGGAGCGAGCGGAGCTCCTGATGGTCGGCTGAGACAGCGAAGTTCGATGTGACATAGACTTCGACAGGTGGCCGACGGCGAGTCCCTGGTGTGCCCGGCGTGCGCGGAGACGTGGTCGCCGAGCATGCGGTTCTGTGGCGCGTGTGGCACGCCGCTCATCGCTCAGTCCGTGGAGAGTGAGCTCCGACTCCTGACCATCATGTTCTGCGACATGGTGGGCTCCACCGAGCTGTCCACTCGCATCGACCCCGAGACACTCGCCGATGTCATGCGCGACTACTACGTGATGTGCGATCGGCTGATCACCGACGCCGGCGGCTACATCGTGAAGTTCCACGGCGACGGTGTGCTCGCCTGCTTCGGTGCACCCGTGGCACTCGACGACGCGCCGCTGCGGGCGGTCACCGCCGCGATGGACCTCGTCGCGGCCACTGCCGAGATGGTCGATCCGTTGGGTCGACAGCTCACCGCCCGCGCCGGCGTGCACTCGGGTCAGGTGGTCGTGGGCGTCACCGGTGCCGGTACCGGACAGGTCGCGATCGACGTGCTGGGCGAGGCGGCCAACCTCGCGTCGCGCCTCCAGGGGGCTGCCGCTCCGGGCGAGGTGGTCATCTCGGCCGAGACGGCCGCACTGGTGCCCCCTCACGTCGAGCTCGTCGACGGAGCCGATCTGCAGCTGAAGGGCATCGATCGTCTGGTCCGTGCGTATCGGGTCGAAGGCATCGGACCACCGACCGACGAGCTCCACGTACGTGCTCGGACGGACGAGGCCGGTCTGGTGGCTCGCGAGGCCGAACTCGCCATCCTGATCGGTCGTTGCCACCTCGCGGCACAGGGGTCTCCGCAGGTGGCGGTGGTGGTCGGTGAGCCAGGCATCGGGAAGTCTCGGTTGCTGCGCGAGTTGCGCGACTCGCCCGCCAGACCCCCTGGTCGCGTGGTGATCATGCGTGGGCTGCAGGACCGTGCGGCAACTCCCTTCGCTCCGTTGGTCGACCTTGTCGCGCGCCATGGTTCCGACCTGCCACCCGCGCTCGAAGCCGACCTGGCCGCGCTGCTGCGCCCCGATCGTGCCGCGGATGGTGAAACCCCCGATCGCCTCCGCCGCCGGTCCATCGATGCCGTGTGCGATGCCTTCCTGGGCCTGGCCTCGGAGTCGTTCCTGATGCTGATCCTGGATGATCTGCACTGGTTCGACCCATCGACGTTCGAGTTGCTCGCGGTGCTCCGCGAGCGCGCGGCCGACAGCCAATTGGCGGTGCTCGCCAGCACGCGGCCTGAGTGGACCTCACCGTGGCCATCGGGAGCCGACGTCACGATGTTGCCGCTGCAGCGACTCTCACCCGACGCGATCCGCCAGATGCTCGCCCAGTTGTCCATCGTGGACGACGAGCTGGTGGCCACGATCATCGAACGATCCGAGGGAGTCCCGCTGTTCTTGGAGGAGTACGCCCGGCACCGCAGCGACGACGCGACGTCCGACGTGCCGAACTCCGTGGCGGATCTCCTGCGTGCTCGTCTGGAACGGCTCGGCCCCGACCTCGACATCGCGCGTGACTGCAGTGTGCTCGGGCGCGACATCGACGTCGACGTGGCGGCGGAGGTCGCCGGCATACCTTCGGACGAGATGCGCGAACGCCTTCGCCGTCTCGTGACGGCAAGCGTGTTGCGCGAGCGGCATCGAGGCCGCATGTTCTCCTTTCAGCACGTGCTGCTCCGCGACGCCGCGTACGAGTCGCAGTTGCGCTCGCGCCGCACCCGCGTGCACCGCACCGCGGCCGAGGCCATCGAGCGCTTGGGACCGACGTTCGTGGCGCGATACGCCGAGGAGTTGGCCCGGCACTGGACCGAGGCCGGAGCGCCGCGAGAGGCGTTCCACGCCTGGATGCGTGCAGGTCGCATGGCGAGCGACCGCACCGCCCTCACCGAAGCCACTGCGCACTTCGACCGCGCCCGCGAGGTGCTGATGGCGCAGGAGCCCAGCGAGCAACGCGACCGCGACGAGGTGCGCCTCATCCTCGCCGCCGGCCCCGTGGTGCGACGGCGTCTTGGTGGCGGGCATCCCTCCGTGTCGGAGATGTTCGAGCGAGCCGACCTGCTGTGCGTGGGTGAGCCGGACGCCCGCCGGCGCGCCCAGGTCATCCTGGGGCTCTACTCGTTCTGGGTGTCGCAGCCCGACTTCCGCAGGGCCGAGATCACCCTCCCCAGGCTGATGGAGCTGGCCGACGAGCTCCCCGTCTTCGCTCCCGTCGCACACTTCTTCGCCGGGTCCACACTGCACATGCAGGGCCGGTTCAGCGAGGCCATGAACCACCTCGAACGATCCATCCAGTTGGCCGCCGCCGGCACGATGGTGGGTCCGACGTTGGTGTTCGCCTACGGACTGATGGGCGACATGATCGCCCGCACGGACCTCCAGGCGGGGATGGCGATGTTCGATCGAGGCTTCGAGGCGCTCGAGATGGATGGCGTCTCGCCGTTCGATCGCGCGTGGTTGGAGCTCACCGTGGCCAAGTCGCTCGCCCTGCAGGACGACGTCGCGTCGGCCGCGATGCACGCGGGCCGAGCCGCCGAGTTGGGTGCGAAGTACGGTCTGGCGCAGATCAACGTGCAGACCGAATGTCTGCTGGCGTGGGTCGACGCGGTGTTGCTGGGCGGCGACGATCCCATCGAGCGGATGAACGAGGCCCTCGAGCGATTCGACACGTGTGGCTCGCGGGCCGACCTGTCGATGTATCTGCTGTCGATGGCGCGAGTGTTGCGTGGCCGCGGCGACGAAGCCGCGGCCATCGCCGTACTCGATCGTGCGGCGCGGTACGAGGAGGAGACCGGCGAGAAGTTGCACGCCGTGGAACTCGCCGCCGAACGCGCCGCGCTCACGATGTCACGCTGAGGGCTGCGCCCCCGGCGGCTCCACGGGGGCCAGACCCGGCCTGCCCGGTCGCACAGGAATGGGCAGCCACGACACGACGTCGCGGCGGAGCGCGTAGTGCTGGAGATCCGGTGCGCGCGCGACAGTGACGCGAGCGGCATCGGGGATGGTGTTCTCGCGCAGCTCGACCTCCGCTTCGTCGAGTTGCCACGGAGCGTGGACCTCGTCCATCTCGTAGACCTCGCCTCGGCGTACCACGAACGCGCTGTACTGGCCGACCAGCATGTGCACCGGCGAGCCGGGGTCGGGGACCACGTTCGACGTACTGGGCGAGTAGACGGCGTCGAACGAGGCGGCGGCGCGACCGCGCACCCAACGAGGTCCGCTGGTGGCGCGGAACCGCCCGTCCTCCGGTCGCACGTTCGCCGAGCTCGAGAGATACGGCAGGCGGGTGGCCCAGCGCGTGACGAGCGACGAGAACCAGTGGGCACCCTCGATGCTGAGGAAGTAGAAGCCGAGCCGCCCCTCGTACTGCACCAACGCGGCGAAGTCGATCTCGGCGAACCGTCCGAACTCGCCGGGCAGCGGCAGTGAACGAAGGTGGACGTCGCGCATCTGGAGCGCGATGGTCGTCACCCACGCCGAACCGTCGTACTGCTGCAGCTCCAGCTGCGGCGGCACCAGTGCACGGAGTTCGTCGACGGCGACTCGGTAATGGAGGAACAGCACGTGCTCTTCGCGTTGGGCACCGGACCACCGTCGGTCCGGTGCGAACCGTGCCAGCGCGGGATCCTCGAGGATCTGGTCGACCCATGCCGGCATCAGCGAGCCGCCTTGCGTTCGATGCGGTGGATCAGCTGGCTCAGCCAGCGCAGCGGTGCCGGGATGTCGGGGTCCCACGGCTGGCCGCGGCGGAAGCGCCGTCGGTCGAGCCAGCGCAGGGGCGCCAGCGGGCGCGGCTGGTGCATCGCCCAGATCGTGCAGCGGGCGGCCTCGCTCTTGGTGCGCAGCAGGATGGCGTTCACGGCCCGTCGCGCTGCCTCGTTCGCGCCCTCCATCGTGGCGAGATCGGTGTTGGTGCGCACGTAGTCGCTGGCGAGGTACAGGTTCGGGATCTCCGTGTAGGCCTGTGGCCGCACGTCGTGGCTCCCGAGCTCGTTGATGTAGAGCGGCTCGTGATTGGTGCTGGGCTTGCCGTGCTCGTCGAAGAAGATGATGTCGGGGTCGAAGAAGAACGAGTGGATGTTCTCGTCGGCGAGTTGCTCGGGCGGCAACTCCGGCAGGCACGCGCGAATCTGCTCGAGCACCTTGCGAACGATCGTGGCCGCGTCGCAGTCGCGAGCGCTGAATCCCTCGGCGTCCTTGGTGTCCCAGTCGGAGATGTCGATGGAGAGGATGCCGTGCACGGTGTGGTCGCCGTCGCGTTCGACGCGGTGTGTCCAGAACTGGTTCTGCGAGATGGCGGTGAGCCCCCACGGGGTTCCGGCGAACGCGATGTGACCGTTCACGATGGGTGCGTCGTTGCGGAGGTAGATCTGCAGGCCCGACATCCAGGCGACGTTCGAGCCGAGCGTGCGCGATGCCGCCAATGATGGCGCCACGTCGGCGATGTCGTCGGTGATCAATTGCGCGGCGACCTCCACGGGCAGCGCACAGATGTACTGGTCGGCGGTGACGGTGACGGGTCCGTCGGGCGACGTGAGCGTGGCACCGGTGAGCACGCCCTCGACCGGGTCGAGGTGCAGCGCGTCGACGTGGTGTTCGTAGTGGAACCGAACGCCCTTGTCGGCGAGGTACTGCACCCAGGGCCCCACCCACACCTCGTTGGTCGGTCCGTTGAGCAGCCGATCGGAGTGGCTGCCCCAACGCATCCCGTCGATCGACAGGGTGACGAGGATGTCGCCGACGGTCCGAGCGCTCGCCTTCTGCCCGCTGGCGGCGATGAGCGTGCGTGTCATCGCGCCGGCGAACCACGTCTGGTATGCCTCGGAGCGATGCTCGGCGTCGATGAAGTCGACCCACGACACCATCTCGTATTCGGCCAGCCGGCGTTCGTCGCAGCTGGTCATCACCTGCCACATCTTCCCGACGAAGAACTCGATGTCGTCGTCGGACAGCACGGTGCGGAAGCCGGTCATGTCGCGCAGGTGCTCGATGAGACTCTTGATGCTGTTCGGGCCGATGCTCGGCGCCTTCAGCGGAGGTCCACCCGCGTGGGCGAAGTAGCCCATCGTCGCGTCGACCAGGTTGTCGACGACATGTCGACCGTCGGCGAGCGGAATGCGCGCCATCGTGTCGATGACGTGCCGGTAGAACCCGGGGAAGAAGCGGAAGCCGTGTTCCCCTGGCAGTCCCTCCTGTCCCGGTTGGTCCACCACCACACTGCGTGCCTTGCCGCCAGGGATGGCCAGCCGGTCGTACACGTCGACCTCGAAGCCGCGCTCGATCAACTCATGCGCAGCGGTCAGGCCTCCCACGCCTGAACCGAACACGGCAACCTTCATGGTCCACCCCCGTCTCGTCGTGCGGACAATAGCCCTCTGGAACTGCACTCGATTTCGATGGACTAACTTGCGCTGCGCGGACGGATGACGGGACGCTTCGGTGCTGCATCGGCCGCGATGACGACAGGGGAACCATGGCCGTTGCTCGAGCCTTCGCGGAGCAGGCCGACCACGAGTTGGCCGAGGTGCAGGACGATCCCGTCGCGCGCATGGAGTTCGCCCGCGAGTTCTTCACGCACGACGAGCGCGAGCACATCTCCAACTACGCCGACTCCGAGTTGGCGTTCATGGAGTGGGAGGTTCGTCGCGGATGCCTGAACCCGCTCGAGGCCGACCGACCCGGCAGCCAATGGTGGAGAGCGGTCAACGGCGGCCTCCTGCGCGACGCCCGCGAGGCGCACCTGCTGTTCGACGCAGGCAAGTCCTCCGACTCCGGGCTGGCGTCCAACCTGTCGGTGCAGCGGTGGCAGGAGTTCATGGAAGCACCCAGCGCGAAGCGCTTCTACCTCGCGCACAATCGCAGCGTCGCGGCGGGGTATCTGGCGGCGGTC
>JACQZZ010000105.1 GCA_016213625.1 Actinomycetota bacterium | reverse complement strand
TTCGCCGTCCTCGAGCACCAGGATCTGGTCGGCCTGCTTGATGGAGGTGACGCGTTGGGCCACGACGATGACCGCGGCGTCGCGCGTGTGCGGGTGCATCGCTGCTCGCAACCGAGCATCGGTGGCCATGTCGAGCGCGGAGAACGAGTCGTCGAACAGGTACACGTCGGGCTTGCGGACGAAGGCTCGGGCAATGGCGAGACGTTGGCGCTGGCCGCCCGACACGTTGCTGCCGCCTTGGCTGATGGGCGCATCGAGCCCGCCGGCCATGGCACGCACGAAGTCGGCCGCCTGGGCGATGGTGAGGGCCTCCCACAGCTCGTCCTCGGTGGCGTCGGGCCGCCCGAACAGCAGGTTCGATCGCACCGTGCCACTGAACAGGTACGGGCGTTGCGGCACCAGCCCGATGCGGTCCCACAGGAGTTGCGGCGACAGGTCGCGAATGGGCGTGCCGTTGACGACGACCTCGCCTTCGGTGGCGTCGATGAGTCGGGCGATGAGGCTGACGAGGGTGGTCTTGCCGGAGCCGGTGCTGCCGATGACCGCGAGCATCTGCCCGGCCTCGCAGCGGAACGAGATGCCCGACAGCACGGAGTGCTGTGCGCCCGGGTAGCGGAACCCCGCGTCGCGCAGTTCCACCGACGCGCCGGCCACGAACGCCTCCACCGGATGGTCGTTGGTGGCGATGCTGCTGGGCGTGTCGATGACTTCCTTCAACCGCTCGGCGCTCACCGACGCACGTGGGACGAGCGCAGCGATGTAGGTGCCCATCATCACGGCCATCAGGATCTGCGTCAGGTACTGCATGAACGCGATGAGCGCGCCGAGTTGCAGATCGCCGCTGTCCACTCGATCGGCGCCGAACCAGACCACGGCGACGGTGGACACGTTGACGATGACCATCACGGTGGGGAACATCAGGCCCATCAGCCGGCCGCCGCGCAACGCCACTTTGGTGAGGGTCGCGTTGCTCGTCGCGAAGCGGGCTTCCTCGTACGGCTCACGCACGAACGCGCGCACGACGCGGATGCCGGTGATCTGCTCGCGCAGCACGCGGTTCATGTCGTCGATGCGGTCCTGCATGACCCTGAAGGTGGGCACCATGCGGCGGATGACGTTGCCGATGCTGAGGATCAACACCGGGATGGCCACCGCGAGGATCCATGTCAGCTCCACGTCCTCCTGTAGGGCGAAGATGGTGCCGCCCACCGCGGTGATGGGGGCGGCGATGAGCATGGTGCAGGTCATCTGCACCAGGGTCTGCACCTGCGTGACGTCGTTGGTGACCCGGGTGATGAGGCTGGGGGCGCCGAAGTGGGCGACCTCTCGTGCGGAGAACTCGGTGACCTGATGGAAGAGCGCAGCACGTACGTCGCGCCCGAAGGCCATCGCTGCCCGGGAGCCGTAGTAGATGGCACCGACCATGAAACCGATCTGGAACACGCTGATCACCAGCATCAGCGCACCGTGCCGCCAGATGTACCCGGTGTCGCCGGTGACGACACCCTTGTCGATGATGTCGGCGTTCAGCCGTGGCAGATACAGCGACGCGATGGTCTGCAGGGTCTGCAACAGGACGACGGCGGCGAGAACCTTGTGATAGGGGCGCAGATAGGTGCGCAGCAGGCGGATCAACATGTTCGCCCATCATGCACCTCGTGTTCACCTGCACACGACCCAGAAGCAGAACAGGAACGGGATCGTCACGGTGGGTAACGTCGTCCGGGACATGGCCGACACGACCCGCTCGCCGCTGCCCGATTCCGCCGACGTGGTGGTGGTCGGTGCAGGCCTCGCCGGCCTGGCCGCGGCACGTGCGGTGCAGGCCGCGGGCCGATCCGTCGTGGTGCTCGAAGCGTCCGATGGTGTGGGCGGCCGAGTGCGTACCGACGTCGTCGACGGGTTCCGCCTCGACCGCGGTTTCCAGGTGTTGCTCACCGCATATCCAGAAGTGGCCGGGCAGCTCGATCTGCCGGCGCTGCAGTTGCGTTCGTTCCTGCCGGGTTCGCTGGTGTGGACCGGCAGCCGTCCGTACGCGGTGGGCGACCCACTCCGGCGTCCGTCGTTGTTGCTGCCCAGCGCGCTGGCACCCATCGGCTCGCTGCGCGACAAGCTGCGCCTGGCGAAGTTGCTCCAGCGGGTGAAGTCGGCCGACGCGCGCGACCTGTTGCGCGGCCCCGACATCTCCACGGCGGCGTCGTTGGAGGCGCAGGGCTTCAGTGCGCGCATCATCGAACGGTTCTTCCGCCCGTTGCTGGGCGGCATCCAGCTGGACCCCACGCTGTCGGGCAGCGCGCGCATGTCCGACGTGGTGCTGCACTGCCTGGCCAACGGCGACTCCGCGGTTCCCGCGCTGGGAATGCAGGCCATCCCCGACCAACTCGCGGCCCGGCTCTCGCCTGGCACCGTGCGCCTCGGCGCCGCCGTCGGCGCGGTCGCTCCGGGCGACGTCACCTTGGTCGACGGTCGTCGCATCGCCGCCCAACGGGTGGTCGTCGCCACCGAGGGGCCGATGGCCGCTCGGCTGCTCGCTGATCGTCAGGTGCGCGATCCTGGCTCTCGTCAGGTCGGGTGCGTGTGGTTCCAAGCCCCCGCCCCGCCGGTTCCGCAGGCGCTCATCGTGCTCGATGGCGTGCGGTCCGGTCCCGCCCTCAACGTGGCGGTGATGAGCAACGTGGCGCCCGAGTACGTCACGTCGGCTGCGCCGTCCAAGCACGCGCTCATCGCCGCGGCGTGTCCCGCCACGGGCGACATCGACGACCTGAAGGCAGCGGTGCGCACCCAGTTGCGCGGGTGGTGGGGTCCGCAGGTCGACCAGTGGAAGGTGCTGCGGGTCGACACCATCGTCCACGGGCAACCCCAGCAGCAGCCACCGTTCTCACCGAAGCGACGGCAGTCGCTCGGCGACGGCATGGTCGTGTGTGGCGACCACCGCGACACGCCGTCCATCCAGGGCGCGCTCTACTCCGGGCGTCGATGCGGCGAGGCGGCCGTCGATGGAATCACTCCCAACGGGTGATGCGGATGGCGGCTCGTGGCGGCCATACTTTGCGCATGATCACCGCTCGTCGAGTTCTCACCGGGTCCCTGCTCGTCGCCATGTCGCTGGTGGCGGCCGCTTGCGGGGACGACTCCTCGAGCTCCGAGCCCGTCGACACGGTGTCCGTGGCACAGCTGCAGGGCAACACGTACGAGTTGGTGGGTGCCACCGGCATCGAGGTGCCCGCCGGCAGCGCGCTGACCATGACGTTCGCGGCGACAAACCTCTCCATCGCCGGCGGTTGCAACACCATGACCGGCGGATGGCGCATCGAATCCAACCGGCTGATGGTGCCGCGGCTGGCGCAGACCGACAAGGCGTGCGACGAAGCGCTGATGACGTTCGACGCGCAGATCGCCCAGACGGTGAGCGGTCAACCGGTCATCACGGTCACCTCCGATCAGATGACCCTCCTCAAGGACTCGGTCACGCTGAACTTCCGCGAGTCGGTGCGAGCCGAGGACGTGCCGCTCGAGGGTACCCAGTGGACGGTCACGGGCACGCTCGAGGGTGACGCCACCGCCAGCCTCGACACCGAGCCGGCCACCCTGCTGTTCAACAACGGCACGCTGGAGCTGTTCGCCGGCTGCAACACCGGGTCCGGTGGCTACACCGCCACCGACACCACCATCGAGTTCGGTGCCATCGCGATCACGAAGATGGCGTGCCCCGAGCCGGCCTCCACGTTGGAGAACACCGTGCTGGCCGTGCTGCAGGGCACCCGCACCTACGACATCGAGGGCACGAAGCTCACCATCGCGGCCGACGACGGCACCGGCCTCACCCTCACCTCCGCCCCCTGACCCGCACACGCGAACTTCAGTTCCGACGTTGGAACTGAAGTTCGCGCGTCGGGCCGGTCAGGTGGTGGCGATGAAGTCGGCGATCACCTTCGCCAGCTCCGGGCCCTTGTCCTCCTGCAGGAAGTGACCGCCGCCTTCGATGGTGACGTGCGGCTGACCTTCCGTGCCGGGGATGGCACGCAGGAACGCCTTCGCGCCGCCGGCGGTCACCGGATCCTTGTCGCTGAACGCGCACAACCACGGGCGGGTGAATGCCTTCAGCACCTCCCACGCCGCGAGCTGATCGTCGCGCGCCGGGTCGTCGACCCCCGCGGGGACGAGGGACGGGAAGATGCGCGCGCCGGCCGTGTAGCTGTCGTCGGGGAACGGTGCGTCGTAGGCGGCGATGACCTCGGGCGACAGATCGGTGGCGGAGCCACCGTTGACGATGCCGCCGATGGGGAACGACGGCGACTCGCGCGAGAACTTGCGCCATGCCAGGAACGCCTCATTCGGTGAGGCATCGCCGGTGGGCAACCCGGTGTTGCCCACCACCACGCGAGCGAATCGGTCGGGCTCGGCCGCCACGAGACGAAGGCCGACGAGGCCGCCCCAGTCCTGCCCGAAGAAGGTGATGTCGCGCAGGTCGAGCTGCTGGAACAGCGCCTCGCGCATCCAGCCGACGTGCCGCGCGTAGGTGTAGTCGGACTGCTCGGTTGGCTTGTCGGATCGGCCGAAGCCCACGAGGTCGGGCACCACGCAGCGATGGCCCGCCGCGACGAGCACGGGGATCATCGTGCGGTAGAGGTACGACCAGCTCGGCTCTCCGTGCATCAACAGCACTGGCGCGGCGTCGGCCGGACCTTCGTCGAGATAGTGCACGCGCAGTTCGCCACCCTCGCCGTCGGCGATGGTGAGATAGTGCGGCTCGAACGGGAAGTCGGGCAGATCGGCGAACCGTTCGTCGGGAGTACGCAATGCCTTCATCGGGCGCCTTCCTGGCTGGGACCTTCGTGGCTGGGACCTTCGTTGATGGGACCTTCGTCGATGGGAATCGTGAAGAGGGTGGTGAGCGATTCGCTGATCGCGTTCGACGCGGCGGCGATGGACAGCCGTTGGTCGTCGCGCAACAAACGCCACGACTCGAACGAGGCGATGACGTCGGCGGCGGCCAACCGGGCCGCGGCCACCTGCTCGGGCATCTGGCCGAGTTCGCGGGCGAAGAGGGTGCCGATCTGTTGGCGCAGGAACGAGCGTCCTTCCGTGAGCCGATCGGCCACGACCAACTGGAACGGCGCACGCAACCGCGAGACCATCGCGGCCGACTCGATGGCCTCGAACAGTTCGCCGCGCTGGCGCACCAGCGCGGCGATGCGAACCGCGAGCGGTTCGTCGGGTGTGGCGCTCAACGGCAGCAGGTGCCGCACGTTCTCCTGTTGCTGGGCGATGGCGGCGGAACACAGGTCGTCGACGTCGTCGAAGTAGCGGAACAGCGAGCGTGCCGACACGCCCGATCGAGCGGCGATCTCCTCGGTGGACGGGTCGAGATTGCCGTCGTTGTACAGCGACAGCAGCGCCTGCACCACGGCGTCGCGGTTGCGATCGCGTCGAAGCCGTCGGCCGTCGGCGGTGACAGCACCGTCGGTGGGGATCGGAGCGTTCATGTGGTGCACGGTAGCACTGCGGCGCCAGTGTTGACAGTGCGTGTGTCAATTGTTTGAATGGCCCGATGTCGAACCCTGCACCCCGCCGCGTCGCCCTCATCGCCGACACGGGTTTCTACGTCGGCCCGCCCATCGCCCGCCTGCTGGCGGCGCGTGGTCACGACCTCGTCGTCGGCAACCCCGCCGAGGGTCTGGTCGACGAACTCGTCGCGCTGGGCGCCGAGGTGGAAGTGGTGCCCGACACGCGCGACCTCTCGGATCCCACCGTGTCCCAGCGGCTGGTGCAGGCGGCGCTCACCCGCTTCGGTCGCATCGACTCGGCCACCGCGTTCAGCGGACGGGTGGTGACGGGTCGTTTCCTCGACTCCACCCTCGACGATCTCCGGTCGGTCGAGCGTGGCTGCCTCGAAGCGCCGTACCACTTCCTCCGCGCGGTGGTGCCGGCGATGGTGCAGCAGGAGGACGGCCAGGTGCTCGTGCTCACCAGCGCGGCCGGCGCCAAGCCCACGCCGAACGCCCCGCTCTACTCGGCCGCCCGCGCCGGGGCCACCATGCTCGTCAAGAACGTGGCGGCCGAGGTGGCACGACATGGGGTGCAGGTGAACGCGGTGGGCACCAACTTCATGGACTTCCCCGAGTTCCGCCGTGCGGCCGGGGCTGACGATCCCCAGGTGAGGGCCGCCATCGAAGCTGCCGTGCCGCTGCGCCGGCTGGGCACGGTGGAGGAGTGCGCGGCGTTCTGCATGCCCTTCATCGACGGATCCAGTCGGTTCACCACGGGTCAGTTCGTCGCGTACGCGGGCGGGTGGGTCTAGGCGAGGTCTTCGCATTCGCGCGTTTCTCGCAGGTGACGGTCAAGAACTGTGCTGAGTGTGCCGATACCAGTGATCGATGATCGAAGGTGGCAACGCAGGAGGCAGTGCGCTCGCGCAGGCGAGCCAACGGCGGGCGACCGCTGATCGGTTGATCACCGAGGCGACATGGCTCGAGCGAGTCGCGTCCGACGAACGGGCGATGGCCGCGGAACTGGCCAAGTTGCCCGAGACGTACACGATCCTCCACGACCTGCAGGTGCCGGGTTCGAAGGGCAACATCGACCACGTGGTCATCGGCCCGGGTGGCGCGTTCATGATCATCACCCGTCGCCATGACGAAGGGGTCGCCTTTCGTGACGGCCAACTGTTCGTTGGCGACACGCCGATGCGACCGGATCTCGAAGCCGCCCGTCAGGATGCCACGCTGCTGGCGCAGTCCCTGGGCGTGCAGATCGCACCCGTGCTCGGCCTGTGCGGTGCGCCCGTCCCCGCCTCGGTGCCCCCGGTGGTCGACGGCGTGTTGGTGACGGCCGCCGAGCAGATCGAACGAACCATCGTGCAGCACGCCCACACGATGATGCCGACGCCGAAGATCGCCGAAGCGGCCGAACGAGCGTTGCCCCTGCTGCACTCTCCGGGCACCACGCCCCGCGTGCTGGTGGCCGCGGCCGCCCGACAGGCAGCGGCGCCCGCAGTGCCCGCGATGGCGCTCGCGGCGCCCGCAGTCGCAACCGCGGAGTCGACGAAGGCCACTTCCGCGGCGGCCACCCGATCGGCCGCGCAGCAGGAGAAGCGGCGCGACGGTGCGTCGACGAATCCCATCGCCAAGCTCTTCGCCGGTCGCACCGGCGGCAAGAAATCGGCGGCGTTCGTCGTCGCATCCATCGGCTCGCTGTGCCTGGTGGCCTTCGCCGCCGGCAGCCTGGTGCGGGTGTTGTGGCCCTCGAGCGACGAGAGCAACGCCGCGGTGACCACCGTGGTGCCGTCCAGCGTGGACGCCAGCACCACGACCACCGTCTTCATCGACACCGCCAGCACCGTGCTGCCCACCACGCTGCCGCCCACGACGCTGCCGCCCGTCGCCGCCGTTCCCGCGCCGGCCGTGAACTTCACGCCTGCCTGCTCGGCTCCCGGAGCGGGGTGGACCCTCGTTCCCAACTGGCCCGGCGATCTGCCAGGGATGTTCGCCTATGTCATCCAGATCATGGCGCCCGACGGCACCTGGACACCGCACTTCAGCTTCGCCACTCCCGCCGAGGCCCCTGCCGCCGCGATCGCCGGCCAGGGGCCGAGCGTCACGGTCACGGTGCAGATCCTGGCGGTGATGGCCGACGGCTCGGTCAGCCCCGGTGCACCGACCGCGTTGATCACCCCGGCCACTGCCTGCTGAGCAGGGACGACGACACCCTGTCGAGGCGGTCCGAACTCCCGTCGTATCCGCCGGGGGCGCCGGTAACATAGCCCCTTGTGCCTGTGGCCGAATGGCCGCTGCGCGCCCACACGACGCACGAGCGAAGAGAGACGACTGAGATGGCCAAGCGCGAGTTCCCCCTGGAGCGCACCCGCAACATCGGCATCATGGCCCACATCGATGCCGGCAAGACCACCACCACCGAGCGAATCCTGTACTACACGGGCAAGAGCTACAAGATCGGTGAGGTCCACGACGGTGCGGCCACCATGGACCACATGGCCCAGGAGCAGGAGCGTGGCATCACCATCACGTCGGCCGCCACCACGTGCATCTGGAACAACCACCGCATCAACATCATCGACACCCCCGGCCACGTCGACTTCACCATCGAGGTCGAGCGTTCGCTGCGCGTGCTCGACGGTGCCGTCACGGTGTTCGACTCGGTAGCCGGTGTCGAGCCGCAGACCGAGACCGTGTGGCGTCAGGCCAACAAGTACAAGGTCCCGCGCATGTGCTTCGTCAACAAGATGGACCGCATCGGCGCCGACTTCTACCGCACCGTCGAGATGGTGAAGACCCGCCTGCAGGCCGTTCCGGCCGTGCTGCACCTTCCCGTCGGCGCCGGTGGCCCCGAGAGCAACAAGCCCTTCGCCGGTCTCATCGACCTGGTGAAGATGAAGGCCCTCATCTGGCGCGACGAGGAACTCGGCGCCAAGTGGGACGAAGTCGACATTCCGGCCGACCAGATCGACGAGGCCAACCAGTACCGCGAGGAACTGCTCGAGACCATCGCCACCTCCGACGACGAACTGATGGAGAAGTACCTCGCCGGCGAGGACCTCTCCGAGGACGAGATCAAGCGGGCCATCCGTAAGGGCACCCTGGCGTTCGACTTCGTGCCCATCCTCTGCGGTTCGGCCTTCAAGAACAAGGGCGTCCAGCCCATGCTCGATGCCGTCATCGACTTCCTGCCGAGCCCGCTCGACATCCCGCCCACCGAGGGCACCAAGCCGAATCACGAGGAAGAGATCCTCGTCCGCAAGGCCAGCGAGTCCGAGCCCTTCGCCGCCCTGGCGTTCAAGATCGTGGCCGACCCGTTCGGCAAGCTCACCTACTTCCGCGTGTACTCGGGCCAGATCAACAAGGGCGACGAGGTCTACAACAGCACCAAGGAGCGCCGCGAGCGTCTCGGCCGCATCCTCCTCATGCACGCCAACCAGCGTGAGGACCTCGACGTGGCCATGGCGGGCGACATCGTCGCCGGTCTCGGCTTCAAGGACACCACCACCGGCGACACGCTGTGCGACCGCTCGAACCCCATCATCCTCGAGCGCATGATCTTCCCCGAGCCGGTCATCCACGTGGCCATCGAGCCCAAGACCAAGGACGACCAGGACAAGCTGGGCAAGGCACTGAAGAGCCTCTCCGACGAAGACCCCACCTTCCGGGTGCGCACCGACGAAGAGACCGGTCAGACCGTCATCTCCGGCATGGGCGAGCTGCACCTCGAGATCCTCGTCGACCGCATGCAGCGCGAGTTCAACGTCGACGCGACGGTGGGCAAGCCGCAGGTCGCCTATCGCGAGACCATCACCAAGAAGGTCGAATCGGTCGAGTACCGCCACATCAAGCAGTCCGGTGGCTCGGGCCAGTTCGCGGTCGTCAAGATCACCCTCGAACCCAACCCGGGCAAGGGCTACGAGTTCGAGGACAAGATCTCCGGCGGACGCATCCCGCGCGAGTACATCCAGCCCACCAACCAGGGCATGCAGCAGGCGCTCGACTCGGGCGTGCTGGCCGGGTACCCGACGGTCGACGTCAAGGCCACCTTGGTCGACGGTCAGTACCACGACGTCGACTCGTCCGAGATGGCCTTCAAGATCGCGGGCTCGATGGCGTTCAAAGAGGCCTGCAACAAGGCCCGACCGCGCCTGCTCGAGCCGATCATGGATGTCGAGGTGGTGGTACCCGAGGTGTACATGGGCGACATC
>JACQZZ010000106.1 GCA_016213625.1 Actinomycetota bacterium | reverse complement strand
GCAGGGGGAGTCGCCAGGTGGAACCTATCGGAGCCGCGCTCCGATCAAATCGGGTGCATCCATGCCACCCCGGGGTGGCATGGATGCACCCGATTTGATCGGAGCGCGGCTCCGATAGGTTCCACCTGGCGACTCCCCCTGCGATCGACTTCATCCAGAGGTGAGCCATGGCCACACTCGACCTGCCTCCTGCCGCGCTCCACGTGTTGCAACGGCAGCGCAACATCATCACCGTCGGTCAATTGAGTGCGGCCGGCGTCTCCAGAGCACAGCGAGAGCGACTCGTGGACCGCGGTGTCTTCGAGCACGCAGGGCACTCCGTGTTTCGAGTCATTGGGCTCACGGAGACACTCGAGACGAGGCTCATCACGCTCTGCCTCCAACACCCGAAGGGGATGGTCACGGGACCGACCTTGGGAAAGCTCGAGGGGCTACGACGGATGCCGCCCACCTCTCCTGTGCACTTCAGCCTGCCCCACGGGTCTCGCGCCGATGTTCCTCGGTTCGTACGTGTGCGCCGCACACGGCACTTGCCGGAATCTCATCGGCGGCACCTCGACAACGGAATGGTCGTGGCGACGTGGCCACGCCTCGCCTTCGACCTGGCCGCCGACCTCGGGCCTCGCAACCTCGCATCCGTCATCGAGCAGATGCTCCACGAACAGAAGTGCACGGAGATTGAACTCGGAGCCATCGCACGAGAACTCTGCGCACGGGGCCGGCCGGGTTCCGCACGATTCGCCACGACGCTCCTCCGCCGGCGGGGACGCGCACCTTCGGAGTCTCATCCCGAGCTCCTGGTGCTCGAGCAGCTCCACCAGCGTGGTGTCCCGGTCGTCCCGCAGGTGGAGTTGCTCCATCTTCCAGATGGCCGCACGGTCCGCATCGATCTCGCGGTCGCCGAGCTGTGATGGGCCGTGGAGATCGATGCACATCCGGCACATCTCGACCTGCTCGGCACGACGATGGACAAGCAGAGGGACCGCCAACTTCACCTCATCGGATGGCAGGTCGAGCGAGTCACGCCCCTCGATCTACTCGACATCGGCGGGTGTTGCGACGAGCTCGCCGCGCTCTACGCGGCTCGCGTCGCCACCCTCACCGGCTGACTTGGGTGCATTCGTGCCACCCCGGGGGTGGGCGAATGCACCCAAGTGGTCAGGGCAGGGCGTCGAGGATTCGGCCGAGCACGTGCACTTCCTGGCGCTCGCGGGCATGGAACACCCGGCCGGACCGGCCGCTGGCGACGGCCATGCCGAGGCGTGGGAGACGGCTCCACACCAGGTCGCCGGGAGTGTGCTCGAGGTCGTTGCCCAGGTGCTCGCTGCCGTTCAGGAACGCCGCCAGCCACTCGAGGTCGACGGGGTCGCCGCAGCTGGCGATGAGTTCACCGTCGGGCAAGCGCATCACCACCGACCAGTCGCCGTCCACCAGCGTGCGCAGCGCGCAGCAGGCGTTGCCGTACCGCTCCCCCGGTGCCGCCGACACGATGGACTCGGCAGCGAGCAATGCGGCCATCGAGCCTTCAGGGCGCCCCGGCGCGACCGGACGAACATCCTCCACCGCGACTCCGTCGACCTGGCGGATCTCGGAGATCAGCAGGTCGAGCAACGAAGCGTCCGACAGGGTCACGGTCAGTTCGTCGATCGCGCTCCCGCCCCCGCGTTCGAGGATCTCGATGCCCACGACGTCGGCGTGCACCGCGCCGATGCGGCTGGCCACCTGGCCCAGCGCGCCCGGCCGGTCGGGCAGCCACACTCGCACCACGAAGGTCTCCATTGCGGGGCGACGCTAGCGAGGCACCTCGCGCCGGGGGTCACGAATTCGTGACGTCTGTGTGAACGCCGCGTCGGCGCGGACCGAACCGTGTGTGCACCCCTTCGGAGAACAGCACGCTGTCGGGCGCTCGATCCGCGAGCCCGCCGAAGCCCGCAGCGGCGACGAGTTCGTCGGACAGCAGATCGAGGGTGGCTCGCCGCAGTGGCCACGCCGGGTGCTCGTTCGGCCAGTAGCAGGTGACGCCACGACGATCGGGCAGGAAGAGACCCCACCGTGCGGTCAGGAACGACTCGACCGGCTCGGGTTCCGTGGGGTCACCCACCCGCACCACCGCGTGTGAACTCGCGCCACGCGGTCCTGGCCAGCGGCGGCGACTGCGGTACTCCACCCGATCGCCATCGCGGTGATACTCCATGTCCGCCCACAGGTAGTTCAGACCCGTGGTGACGCGGGTGACGGCCACCGTGGCCAGGCGGTTGGCTTCGAGCGAGCAGAACACCACACCGCGGCGACCCTGCTCGTCGACGCCGTAGAGCCGCACATTGGTCTCCAGGAACGACCCGAAGTACGGAACACCCGGAGAGCCGAAGAGCCCGATGCCCCGCATGCGGAACGGCACCAACGCCACGTACGACGCACCGTCAAACACATCGGGGCGCACACCCGGCGGCATGTGCGGCGCCACCAACTCGGGGTCGACCGCCCAGTGGATGAACGTCAGTTCCAGCCACTGCTGGGTGAACACGGTGCGTCCCGCGGGTCGCGGCGCGGTGGGCGTGATGGGCTCGGGAGCGTTCAACGGGCGACCTCCGGATCGATGGGTGCCGTGTAGCCGGGCCGCAACAGGCGCGTCGTGAGCATGACGACTGCGACGAGCACTCCGGACCCGATGGTGACCCACCGCAGGCCGAAACGATCGCTCAACGCACCCTGTGTGACCGCACCGATGGGATACAACAGGCCGAGCGCGGCGTTGTTGATGGCCATCACCCGGCCGCGTGACTGCTCGGGCGCACGGGTCTGGCCGATGGTGCTGAACGTGGACAGCGAGCCCATGTAGCACGCTCCCACCAGCCCGAGTGCGGGGATCATCACCCACAGGTTCGGCGAGGCGCCGTAGAGCACGAGCGCCGGCGCGAGCATCGCCATCAGCGTGACCATCGTGCGGCGCAGTCCCCAGCGTCCCACCAGCGAACCGAGCGACACCCCCGCCACCACCGCGCCGATGCCCTGCGCCGTGACGAGCGCCGAGTTCGCGCCGCGACCGGCGTGCAGCACCTGTTCCACCATCGCCGGGATGAGCGCGATGAACGGCGCGGCGACCAGGAAGGCAAGGGTCATCGCACCGCTCATCGCCCGCAATGCAGGCACCGTGCGCACCGTGCGCCAGCCGTCGGCGATGGTGCGCATGATGGCCTGCTTCGCCACACCGATTCGTGGTGGAATGGTGACCACCGCCGCCGCGATGGTGACCGCGAAGAAGCTGACGACGTTGCTGACGAGCGCAGCGGTGATGCCCCACACCGACATCACGATGCCGGCGATGGCCGGGCCGACGACACGGCCGAGGTTCCACTGGACCGAGCTGAGCCCGATGGCCGACGGCACCTCATCGGTGGGCACCATGTCGGGCACGGCCGTCTGCCAGGCGGGAAAGCCAATGGCACCGCCGCACCCGTTCAGCAAGGCGAGGAACGCGATCCAGCCCGGCGTCGCTCGCCCGGTGGCCACCATCCAGGCCAGCACGGCCGCGATGGTCGCCTGCACCAGAGAGGCGCCGATGATGAGCTTCTGGCGACTGACGCGGTCGGCGAGTGCGCCGCCCAGCAGTCCGACGACGGCGGTGGGCAGGAAACCGGCAGCGGCGACCAGCCCGGCCCACTTCGCCTCCCCGGTGCGTTCCTGCACGTACCGGCCGAGTGCGACCGTCTCCATCCACGTGCCGATGTTCGACACCAGCGAGCCCGTCCACAGAATGGCGAACGACCCGTGCCGGAACACTCGGAACGACTGAGGGGCACGCATTGGCACCTGTCTACCCGGCGACGACGCCGATGTGGGAGCATTCGCCCATGGCGAAGGAACTGCCCTCCGATTGCATCCACGTGGTCATCGAGATCCCTCGTGGGAGCCGCAACAAGTACGAGATCGACCACGACACGGGCAAGGTGTTCCTCGACCGGCGGCTCTTCACCGCCACCACCTACCCGGCCGATTACGGCTTCGTCCCCGACACGCTCGGCGGCGACGGCGACCCGCTCGACGCGCTGGTGCTGCTGGAGGACCCGGTGTACCCGGGCGTCTGGGTGCAGGCGCGCCCGGTGGGCGTGCTGTTCATGCACGACGAGGCAGGCGAGGACGCCAAGCTCATCTGCGTGCCGCCGAACGAGCCGCGATGGGAGCACGTGCACGACCTGGACGACCTCACTCCCCAGCTGGTGAACGAGATCCAGCACTTCTTCGAGGTGTACAAGGCACTCGAGCCGGGCAAGACCTCGTCCACCGCGGGCATCGCCGGCCGCGAGGCCGCGTGGCAGGAGATCACCCGCGGCCGCGCCAACTATCCCGGCCACCACTGATCCGCGCCCAGCGATGAACACCGGCCGCGTCGTGCTGCTCGCCGGTGCGTGCCTCTCGTTCGCGGCGTGCGGCGACGCGCCCGGCAGCAACCCCGACCTGTCGGCAGCCGTGCGCGTGGAAGCAGACGGGTGCAAGGAGCGACCGTTCGTCGGCGGCGGGTCGTTCGTCGACGACGAGTTGGTGCTCACCGTCGCTCACGTGGTGGCCGGAGCCGACGAGGTGGAGGTCGTCTTCGCCGACGGCAGCGAACGGGAGGCCACCGTGGTGGCCATCGACCGGAACAAGGATCTCGCCGTCCTGCACGTGGAGGCCGACGTGGCGCCGTTGCGCATCGGCTCGATGCGCAACGGGCAACGTGGCACCTTCGCGGCATGGCGTGGCGACGACTTCGTCAGCACACCGTTCCTCGCCGCGTCGAGCAAGGTGCTCAACGTCGACGACATCGACCATCAGGGCGCCGGGGACCGACGCGGTTTCGTCGTCGACGCCGACATCGACCCGGGCGATTCCGGCTCCGTGCTCGTGGTGGACGGCGCTGCCGTCGCCGTGCTGTTCGCACGCAGCACCACGGATCCGCACCGGGCGTACGCCACCGACATCGTCGAGGCCGCAGCCCTCATCGACAACGCCGGCGGGGAACCGGTGGACCTGGGAGCGTGCACCCACCCGTGAGGGCCGATGCGCGTCGACTCAGTGCACGTCGGCGAGCAGCGCAGCACCCACCGCACCGGCGCGCTCGCCGAGCTCGGCGAACACCACCTTCGGGTGGGGCCGCAGGTGCGGCGAGTAGAGCAACTCGTTGAACCATCCCTTGATGGGCTCGAGGTAGATGTCGCCGGCCGCCGCCAACCCTCCGCCCAGCACGAACAGCGCGGGGTCGAGCAGGTTGGTGAGGTTCACCAGCCCGAGCGCCACCCACCGGCCGAACGTGTCGATCACTTCCAGCGCCTGGTCGTCGCCCTCGCGGGCCGCCGCCTGCACGTGCTCGCCGCGCACCTGCTCGGGGTCGCCTCCGGCGATCTCGACCACGCGTGTGAGCCGTCGGGCCACCGCCGCCTCGCGCGCCAGCCTGCCCAGACCATTGCCCGAGGCGTAGCGCTCCCAACAACCGCGTCGACCGCATGGGCACGCCGGGCCGTCGGGGTGCACGACCATGTGCCCCATCTCGCCGCAGAAGCCGTTCACCCCGCGCACGAGCCGTCCGCCGGCCACCACGCCACCACCGATTCCGGTACCCAGGGTGACCATCGCGAAGTCGTCGTAGCCCCGTGCTGCGCCGACCTTCCACTCGGTGACCGCGGCGCAGGTGGCGTCGTTGTCGACCTCCACCTGCATGCCCAGGCGTGCGCTCAACAGCTCGCCGACACGGAAGTGGGTGATGTCGACCAGATTGGGCGCGGCGGCGAGGACACCGTCGCGGGTGACCAGTCCCGGCACGCCAACGCCGATGGTGTCGAACGGCGCGAGCGCTGCGGCCACCTCGGCCAGTGTGTCGATGATGGCCTCCGGCCCCTTGGGGGTGGGAAGGCGGTGTTCGGCGACGACATCGCCATCGGGCGACAGCACCACACCAAGGCACTTGGTGCCACCGACGTCGATGCCCGCGCGTCGGGCAGTGGTCATGCCTCGGCGCGTGTCTTCAGCTCGCGCACGGTGTTGAGGATGCGCACCTCGGCGCGGCGCTTCACGAAACCGGGCAGCGGCACGACGAGCTCGATGGCGAGGTCGTAGCGCACCTCGGTGCCGCCGTCGGAGGTGGCCGAGAAGTGGTAGGCCCCGTCGATGGTGCGCATGATGTCGCCGCGCAGCATCTTCCAGGCGAGCACGTTCGGGGCGTCGCTGTAGTCGTACCAGAGCGTGTAGTGCGTGCTGCGGCCGAGGGCCGAGGCGCGGTACTCCACCTCGATGGGTCGGCCCTGCTCGTCGCGACCACGCACGATGACGTCCTTGACGTCCTTCGCCCACTCGGGATACGTCTCGAAGTCGGCGGCGATGGCCCACACGCGCTCGGGCGCTGCAGCAATGGTGGTGGTCTGGGACGCCGTTTCAGCCATGACTGTTTTCTACTCGTTCCTGCCCGAAGGTGTCGACGCGTTCACTCGCGGTCCGTATGAACCGTACCGCGCCGCCCAGGTGCCATTCATGCCAATCCCGAACATCGGCACCAGGACACCGAACGCCAATGCGTTGAGATCGCTCTCCTGCAAACCGGCGACGCCGATGCTGGCACCCACCAACGCCGCCACCACCTGCACGGCCAACGCCGCCGACATGGCCCGCTTGACGGGCTTCGGCGCGGTGTTGCCGGTGAGCAGGAACAGGTTGGCGACGCCCACTTCCTCGACCCGGCTGCGCTCGAGTGCCGTGGTGTAGGCCCATAGCGAGGTGGCGATGCCCACCGCGAACAGCACGAGCGACACGACGGCGATGAGCACCTGGCCGACGCGCTCGGATCGCAGGGGAACGGCCACGGCCAGCGTGGCCACGAACACGGCCGTGCCGATGAGGTTGGTGCGCACCAGTCGGGAATGCATCGGGGTCATTGTGCCAGCGCGCCGAGCGAGACACCCAGCCGATGCGCGAGCACGTCGTAGGAGAACTCTCGCACGGCCCGTTCGCGGCCCTGCCGGCCCATGCGCGCCCGGCCCAGCGGGTCGTCGAGCAGTTGCTCGAAGGCCGCCGCCACGTCGCGTGGTTCGTCGGGACGACGAACCACCACGCCGGTGACCCCGTCGTCGACCGCTTCCGCGGCACCGCCGGAGTCGCCCGCCACCTGGGGCACCCCACACGCCGCGGCCTCGAGGAACACGATGCCGAAGCCCTCCTGTTCCAGTCCGCTCCAACGGTTGCGACACAGCATCGCGTAGACGTCGGCGCAGCCGTACAGCAGCGGCAGGTCGTCGTTGCTGACGCGACCCAGGAACACCACGGGTGCGTGGAGCTGCTCGGCCAGCTGACGCAGCCGGGCTTCGTCGCGTCCCCCACCGGCGATTGCCAGCACGAGGTTCGGGCGGGAGTGCCGCAGCAGCGCGGCGGCGCGAATGGCCGTGTCGAACCCTTTGCGCGGCACCAGCCGGCTGATGCTCACCACCACTTCGGCGCCGTCGGCCAGACCGAACCGGCGGCGCGCCTCCAGTCGCTGGGTTTCGGTGAGGGGCACGAAGCGCTCGGTGTCGACACCGGGCGGCACCACGGTGATGGGCAGGCTGCGGCCTGCCGCGTGCTCGGCCTCGGCGGCCGGGTAGCCACCTGCGGCCACCACGTGGCGAGCGCGGCGCAGCACGTGGCCGAGTGTCTGCTTGCTGAGCGGCAGACGACCGGGCACGGTGACCTCGGCACCGTGCAGCACCACGTCGTACGGGAGCTCGAGGGACGGGCCCACCAGACCGAGCGGCAGCGCGGGGTCGAGCACCACCAGATCGGCACCCACGTCCTTGGCCATGCGGTTGATGCGCTGCACCATCCACGGGTGCGGCAGCAGCACGGGCTCGCGGGTGCGCTCGATGTGGAAGGGCTGGGCCGCGTCGAACTCGGCCGTACCGGCGTAGGGGCTGGTGAGCACGGCGAACGATTCGGGCGGCAGCCGGCGCCACCACTCCCACAGCAGCGACTGGATGCCGCCGATCTTCGGCGGGAAGTCGTTGGTGACGAGCAAGTGCTTCAACGGGCCTCCAGACCCAGACGCTCGGTGGCCCACACCGCGTGGACGCGTAGCACCGGATCCGTGTGAGCACGGTACTCGGCCAACACCCGCTGCACCTCGGCGTCGGAGGCATCGGCCGTGTTGCCCAACACCACCAGGGCGTTGCGGCGAATCCAGCGCGGGTCGCGATCGGCCAGCCACCACCGACCCCACGACTGGAGCACGTCCTCGTCGGTGCCGGTGAGGAGCGGCAACACGGCCAACCAGCCGGTGGGTGCGTCGGCGGTGGGGGCCGGCTGGCGTGGGCCGAGCCGCACGGTGATGGGGCACACGTCCTGACAGTCGTCGCAGCCGTAGATGCGATCGCCCACGGCGGCGCGCAGGTGCTCGGGGATGATGCCCGGCTTCTGCAGCACCCAGGCCAGGCAACGCCCGGCGTCGATGACACCTGGCTCGATGATGGCGCCGGTGGGGCATGCGTCGAGGCAGCGCACACAGGAACCGCAGCCGTCGGCCACGGGCTGCTCGTGCACCGGGAGCGGTGCGGTGGTGACGACGCACCCGAGCGCGAACCAGCTCCCGGCACCGGGAAGGAGGAGGTTGGCGTTCTTGCCGAACCAGCCGAGCCCGGCACGATGTGCCACTTCGCGGTCGACGATGCTGTTGTCGTCGGCGTACGCGACGGCCTTCCAGCCGTCGGCGCGCAGCTGGTGCGCCACCGCCCACAACGCCTCGCGCAGCGGTGCGTACGCATCGACCCACGCGTAGCGCGCCACCCTGGCCTGCAATCCCGGCGGACGCTCGGGTTCCGGCAGCAGGTACGGCCGTGCCGCCACGAACACCGACTGGGCGCCGCGCACGGCCTGCTGCGGGTCGGTGGATCGTTCGGGGTTCTTGAAGGTGAACTGCATCCCATCGGTGAGGCCCGATTCGATGCGATGGTGGATGGCGGCCCGGGCCCGGTGCAGCACGTCGGCCGACGCCACACCGGTGTGAGTGATGCCCCAGGGTTCCATGAGCCGCGCCAGTGACGCCACGTACGCGGCGTCGGTGGCCGGGCGGGGTGGGTCAGTCGGCCTCACGGTGGCGAAGCGTAGGCACCATGCCCGCCGCAGCGAGCAACTCCACCGCACGCATCTCGTCCTCGTCGAACGCCAGCGGCTCTCGACGCGCCGGTGACAGCAGGTGAGTGACCACACAATCGGCGCAGGCGGCGCTGCCGTCCATGACGCAGGAGTCGCAGGAGATGACGAAGTGGTTCATGTCGCCCACCCAACCAGAAGGGTGTGACATGGTTGTCCGCATGGGCTTCACCCTGCTCCCCGCCATCGACATCGTCGGTGGCCAGGTGCGAGCGGTCGGCGACAACGGCGGCGCTCCCCCGCACGATCCGCTCGACGCGGCGCTGGCGCTGCAGGCGGCCGGCGCCGAGTGGCTGCACCTCGTCGACCTCGATGCCGCGTGCGGACGCGGCTCGAACCACGACCTCATCGCCTCGATCGTCGGCGCGCTCGACATCGACGTGGAGGTCGCGGGCGGACTCGTCGACGGCCACACGCTGGACGCGGCCTTGGCCACCGGGTGCCGGCGGGTCGCGCTCAGCACGGCAGCGCTGGCCGATCGGTCGTGGTGCTCCGCAGCCATCGCCGAGCACGGAGACCGGCTCGCGGTGAGCCTCGACGTCCGCCTGGTCGATGGCCCCGTCGCGTCAGCGCCGCACCGGCTCGCCGCACGCGGCGACGGCACCGACGTCGGTGCGCTGTGGGAGACCATGGCGTGGCTGGAGGCCGAGGGATGCGGCCGATTCATCGTCACCGACGCCGGGCGCGACGGCACACTCAGCGGGTTCGACATCGAGTTCTACTCAGCCGTCGCCCGTGCCACGACGGTGCCGGTCATCGCCTCGGGCGGCGCGTCGACGCTCGACGATCTGGCCGCGCTCGCGGCCGAGTCACTCGCCACGCGGAACCTCGAAGGCGTCATCGTGGGCGCGGCGCTGCACACCGGCCGTTTCACCCTGCAGGCAGCACTCGAGGCGGTCAGGGCCCGAGAGCGAGGACTGCCGTAGCGCCACGACGGAGGTTGGTGCGGATCGTGGGCCATCCGATCTCGGTGCCGTCGGGACGGTAGGTGTGCCAGCGGCCCTTGGCGTCGCGGATGGTGCGGGTGCCGTTGTTCTTGAACGGATTGTGGAACCGACACGCTGGCCCACCATTGGCCACATCCGTCGGCCCACCACGTGCTGCCGGGACGAGATGGTCGGCCTGACAACGATGCCCGGGCACCGTGCACCCAATGACGGTGCACCGCCTCGCGGACAACAACACCGCTTCGCGCAGTTGGCCGGTGAACAGCCGTTGACGGCGGCCCATGTTCAACACCACACCATCCGCCGCGATCACCAGCCGACGGACCTGGCCGACCAGCGACGCGGCGACCACCGCCCGCGGATCGACCACACGACCCTTCGCGTCCTCACACCGCCGCGACGGTGCGTACGAGGGTGGGATCGGTGCCGGATCACCACCCAACATCGTCTCCAGTTGGTGTTCGAAGGTGGCCTGATCGATCACGATGTCGACCGTGACCGCCGGCCCCGACCCCGCCTCGCCGGCCCCGGCCGCGGCGAAGATGCGCTGCAACGCGTCGAACGACCGCTGACTATGGGTGCGTTCCATCAACCCGGCATGCATGCCCTCGCCGTGGACCTGCGCCAAGAGATCCCACTCGTGCTGCCACTCCAGATCGACGTAATGGGCAAGGACTTCTTCGAAGATCACCCCATCGAACGCAGGCCCCTGCGCGTCGAGGAACGAACGCACCCCCACGAAGTGCACTGATGCCCGGCGGTCGCGCACCGCCCGATCGTGACGAGAGCGCGCCCCGTCGGCATCAGCCAACTCTTCCCAGTGACGCAACGCCACCACGAAGTCATCGAAGGGCAGATCACGAGCCGCGGTCGTGAACAACTCGTCCGCCTCCGCCAGATGCTCGGCCACACGCGGGTTCGCCGCCACCTTCGCCACCGCATGCATCTGGGCCACACCCAACTCACCCGCCAACGCCGCCTGCGCGAACTTCGGCAACTTGCGGAACGCCTTGGCCAGCTTCACCATCCCCGCCGCTTCGGCACCCGACCAGTTGTTCGTGGCCCGACCCCACACCCCCACACCCCGATGACCATCCGCCGCGTACGCCGCCACCTGATCCACCCGCAGCACCATGAGCGCCGACGCCGCCTCCACACGACGCCGCGTGATCTCCAGCTCGTGCGCGACCCGCTCCACCTGCACCGGTGACAACATCACCAACTCGTCCGCCGACGGCACCCGCAGATCCATACGCACATTGGACCAAAGGGGTGTGACAGAGTTTCGGAAGTCAGCGAGCGATGGCCAGGAACGCGTCGCTGGTGACCACGTTGGCACCGGCCGATTTCACGTCGACCTGTACAGCCTGATCGTTGGTGACCACCACCACGGCACGCGACGGCTCGAGCGCGGCAACTTGCGCCCGCAGCACGTCGTCGGCCAGCACTCCCTGTGGCGAGTAGCTGACCCGCACCGTGCGGCGACGAGCCGTGTGCGCGCCCACCACATCGGCGCCATCGAACACGACGTGGATCTCGGTGCCCCACCGGCGGGCGACGGTCTCGCACACCGCGACACAGCGATCGCGCTGGTGCTCGAGGGTGAGGTCGGGCCAGCCGAGCTTGGCCACGTTGTAACCGTCGACGAGCACCAGCACTCCCGGCGACTTCAACAGATGCTCGGCCGCGGCCTCGCTGTTGCCGTACAGCCCGCCGGGGATGGCGATGGGTGTGCGCTTGCCGCGGGCCCGGCTGGGCTTCGGAGCAGCGTCGGCGGTGAGCGCGACCGCTTCGTGCAGCAGCGACCGGAGTCGCACCAGGTCGATGCCCGACACTTCGCCGGCGCGCACGGTGAGCGCCGCATCGCGCGCCGCCTGCGCCGCGGCCAGCTCCACCCGCAACGTGGCCAGTTCCTCGTTGACCGCGTCGGCCAGTTCGTTCACCGCTTTCGCTCCGGCGGTGCGCTTGCGCAACCCGGCCTCGAGTTCCTTCACTCGCGACTGCGCGACCTTCAGTTCCTTGGCAGTGAGCTCGAGCTGGTTCGTCAACACGGCGGCCGCATCGCGCTCGCGAGCCAGCGCGTCCTTCAGTTCTCCGACTTCGATGCGGGCTCGCATCGCCGCGGTCTCGGCCGCTTCGCGCCGGCGCTGTTCGCGGCGGATGTCGGTGGCCTCGTCGGCCGCTTCGCGTCGGGCTGCTTGCTCGGTCAATGCCTCGGCGATGGCCTCATGCCAGCCATCGGGCCTGGTGAGCCACAGCATGCCGACCGGGTCGACCAGTTCGTCGGTGGCCACCAGCCCCAGGCGCCGCAGGTACTCGCCGTCGGCCTCGAGCGCCGCACGCACGGTGGCGAGCGCCGACGCCGGCAACCGCTGCACCTTCAGAAAGGGCTTCAACTCGGCCGGGAACGGCACCCCGAGGCGCTGCTTGGCGCTGACAGCAGCGATGCCCACGGCGAACTCGAGTGCGGCCTGCAGCGCGCGATCGGGGATGTCGGCGTCGTCGGGCACGCCGCGAAGGCTAGCGAGGCAACGGATCGAACGCCTGTTCTTGACGCCGAACGCCTGTTCGTGCTGGACTGCATGGTCGTGCAGCGATCGTTCGACGAACTCGGTACTCCCCTGTCCGATGTCACGTTCGCCGTGCTCGACATCGAGACCACCGGCAGCGACCGTGGAGCCGACACCATCACCGAGATCGGCGTGGTGAAGGTGCGCGGCGGCCAACACCTCGGCACGATGGCCACGCTGGTGAATCCAGGCCGGGCCATCGCCCCGATGGTGATGGTGCTCACCGGCATCACCGACGACATGGTGGCGGCGGCACCGCGCATCGAGACCGTCCTGCCCACCCTGCAGGAGTTCATCGGCGATGCGGTCATCGTCGGCCACAACGTCGGGTTCGACATGGGGTTCATCAACACCGCGCTTCGGCGCAGCGGACGCGAGCCCTTCCGCGGCACCGTCATCGACACACTCCCACTCGCTCGCCGGTTGGTGCGCGACGAGGTGCCCGATTGCCGCCTGGGTACATTGGCCAGCCGCTTCCGCCTCTCGCACCGACCCACACACCGGGCCCTCGACGACGCGCTCGCCACCACCGAACTCCTGCACCTGCTGCTCGAACGCGCGGCCGGGCTGGGCGTGCTGGGCCTCGACGACCTCGTGGCCCTGCCCACCATGGGAGGGCACCCGCAGGCCGGCAAGCTGAAGCTCACCCATTCGCTGCCGCGCTCCCCCGGCGTGTACCGCTTCCTCGATGCGCGCGGCGAGGTGCTGTACGTGGGCAAGGCCACCAACCTCCGCCAGCGGGTGCGCAGCTACTTCTCCAGCGACGACCGGCGCAAGATCGGCCCCATGCTGCGCGAAACGCAGCGCTTGGCCCACACGGTGACCCCCGATCCCATCACCGCCGAGGTGCTCGAGCTGCGCTACCTGCACCGGTTGAACCCGCGCTACAACCGAGCCGGCACCACGTGGTCGAAGTACTGCTACGTCCGCCTCACCACCGACGAGGCGTGGCCGCGGTTGGTCGTCACCACCGAACCCGCGGCCACCGGACTGCACATCGGGCCGCTGGGCTCGAAGGCGGTCGCCACTGCCGTCATCGAAGCCATCCAGTCGGCGCTGCCCATCCGGCGGTGCAACACGCGCATCGGCAAGCGCCACACGCCCAGTCCCGGCGCCTCGCCGTGCCGCAGTGCGCAACTCGGGGTGGCCATGTGCCCCTGCGCGGGCGACGCCGACGAAGCGGCGTACTGGCGCGTCGTCGCCCAGGTGGTGGCCGCGCTCACCACCTCACCCGAGCTGGTGCTGCAACCGCTGTGGCAACGCATCGAGCAACTCGCCATCACCCAGCGGTACGAAGAAGCGGCGCTCGCGCGCGACCGAGCCCAGGCGTTCTCCGGCGCCATCGCCCGCCAACGCCTGATGGATCAACTGCGCGGCGCGGGCGACGTGGGCATCCGGCTGCACGACACGGTGTACCACCTGGCGCACGGCGTCCTCCTCGACGTCGCACCCGACGGCCAACTGGCCACCGGCCTCGAGCTGCCTCCACCGGTGGTGGAGCCGGCCCCGGCGCCGCTCACCCGCGAGGCGGCCGACGAGGTGCTGTGCCTGGCCCGTGCCATCGAGCGGTCCAGCTATCACGCACGGCTGCTGTGGTGCAGCGGCGAGTGGACCTGGCCGGCGGTGCCCGTTCCCGAGCTCACCCGGCTGGCCATCGCGGCCTGAGCCGAGCCGCGGGTCAGTCGCCTTCCACCACGGCACCGGCGTGATCGATGCGCACGATCTTCGTGTGCCCGTCTGCGGGCAGGGCCGCCGCCAACTCCTCGGCCTCGTCCACCGCGCACATCGCGGCGACGGTGGGCCCCGAGCCGCTGAGCCACGCCGCCCACGCTCCATGTGCCAGCGCCGCCTCGAGCGCCGCACGCGAGGGCGCGGCGGCAGCCAGCCGCACGTCCTGGTGCAAGCGGTCGCGGGTGGCCTCGCGGAGCACGCCCACCTCGCCGGCCGCCAGCGCGGCCACCAACAGCGCGACATGGCCCACGTTGAACACCGCGTCGTCCAGGGGCACGGAGGTGGGCAGCGTGGTGCGCGACTGATCGGTGGAGGTGACGAACGCCGGCACCCACATCACCATCGCCGGATCGAACGACATGGGCACCCGTACCGCGTGGCCGCCCGCCGTGGCCACCACCCCTCCGTACAGCGAGGCGGCCACGTTGTCGGCGTGACCTTCCAGTTCGGTGGCCAGCTGCAGCAGTTCGCCCAGACGGCCGACCAACTGGTCGGGGTCGGCACCGTGGCGCTGGGCGTGCGCGGCCACCAATCCACCGACGCGGACGGCGCCGCTGAAGCCCATGCCGCGCCCCACCGGGATGGGCGACTTCACCCACAGCGCCCCCTCGCCACCATGACGACGGAACGCCACCATGGCGGGGTGGTGCTCGTCGACCGGTTGCGCACCCTCGGGCGAGCGCTCGTCGGGAGCGCCCAGGCCGACCTCGGCGTGCACCGAGAGCGCCATGCCGAGGGTGTCGAATCCGGGGCCCAGGTTCGCCGACGAGGCCGGCACCCTGACGATCATCAGTGACCCAGCTCCTCGGCGGCCGCTTGCGACACGTCGATGAACCGCTGCAGCGTGGCCGCGGCGGCACCGGAGTCGATGGATCGCATGGCCTGCTCGAGACCGACCTCGAGCGTGGGAGCGACGCCCGCCACCACCAGTGCGGCGGCGGCATTGAGCACCACGATGTTGCGGTGGGCGCCGTGCTCGCCGCCCATCACGCGACGCACGTACTCGGCGTTCACCTCGGGCGTGTCGCCGACCAGTTCGTCGGGAATGGCAGGTGCGAGGCCCAGCTCGACGGGATCGACCGTGAATGTGCGCACGGTGTCGTCCTCCAACGCCAGCACCGTGGACGGACCGGTGGTGGTGAGCTCGTCGAGACCGTTGCCGTGCACCACCCACGCACGGTGCGACCCGTGGAGACGCAGCGACGCCAGCATCCGCTCGGCCACCGCGGGGTTGGCCACGCCGATGAGTTGACGCCGCACCCGACCGGGGTTGGCCATCGGCCCGAGCAGGTTGAACACGGTGGGGATGCCGATCTCGCGGCGGCTCGGCGCAGCGAATCGGAACGCCGGGTGGTAGCGAGGGGCAAGGCAGAACCCGATGCCCACGTCCTCCACACAGCGCAGCACGCCCTCGGGCGACAACTCGACGGCGACGCCCAGGGCCTCGAGCACGTCGGCGGTGCCGCATTTCGAACTGGCGGCACGAGCGCCGTGCTTGCACACCGGCACACCGGCACCGGCGGTGACAATGGCAGCCATCGTGCTGACGTTCACGCTGTGGCTGCGGTCGCCACCGGTGCCGACGATGTCGACCGCACGGTCGCGCAGCTCGTCGGACAGCGGGACCTGGGTGCCGGCCTCGAGCACGGCGTCGAGCAGACCGGAGATCTCCTCCGGCGTCTCCCCCTTGGCCTTCAGCGCGACGAGGAACCCGATGAGCTGGGCGGCCGTGGCCTCACCCGACAGGATGACCGACATCGCCGTACGGGCGTGCGCCGCCGGCAGATCGCGCCGCTCCAGTAGTTCGGTGAGGAGCGCGGGCCAACCACCCAGTTCATCGATTCGACTCATGGACAAGGAGGCTAGGCAGTGCGACGCCGCTGACGGATCATCCGTCGGCGTTCACGTTCTGTGGCGCCTCCCCAGACGCCCGATTTCTCTCGTACTTGCAGTGCGTATTCGAGACAGGCGACGCGCACCCCACACTGCGCGCACACGTCTTTCGCCTCGAGTGCCTCGTCCTCGTCATCGGGATAAAAGATGCTGGGTTCCAGCCCCCGACACGCCCCGAGTTGCCGCCACATGATTTCTTTGGCCGACACGACTACTTGTCCCCCGTTTGGTGCGGCTACCGGAGAAACCCGGCAGCGAGGGAGAATCTAGGTGCGATCAAGATCGCTGCGCCAGACCCAATTTGTGTCTTTTCTGCGCGCTTCTTTGCGCGAGTTCAGTCCGAACCCAGGAGGTCGGAGCGCAGCTCAGCCACGGTGACCGGCGACAACAGCGCTTCCTCGTGGTACTCGGGATGGTCGATGGCCAGCACCACGCCCTCCGTGAATGCCGCCACTTGTTCGGGGGTGAACCGGAAGTCGATGAAGTGCACGGCGGCGGTGACGTGCTCGCGGGTGAGCTGCTCGGCGTGGGCGGCTTCCACCCCACAACGCACCTCACTGCCGTCAGGCAGCCGGAACACCAGGCTGCGCTCCACGCCCACCAGCTTCGGCAGCCACTCGCGCATCTGGTCCTCGGTGGTGAGTTCGAGGAACAAGGTGGCGCACAGCTGGCCGGGCTCGGGGATGAGCGGGTTGTAGACGTCGAGTTCTTCCTGGATGCCGGCGTCGGTGTTGATGTGCTCGACCCGAGCCATCTCCTGCACCTGGAACCGCATCGTGTCGCGGTTCTCGAAGACGATGGCGACCACCGTGCCGAGGTGCACCCGCCGACGTCGCTTGAGCTCGATCACGTGCGCCCGGAACTGGTCGCGCTCGCGCTCGTAGGCGCGTGCGTCGGCGATGTCGGCGAGGGCGAGCTTGCGGGTGAAGGTCATGGTCATGAACGTTCCTCTTCCTCGGGGATGCCGTAGGCGCGAGCGACGACCTGCAACGGGTGCATGGGGGTCTCGCCCGTCTGCTCGCTGATGGCGGTGTTCGCCAGGTGGCAGTCGCCGGCCACGACATCACCGTCGGCCTTGCGGATCTCGGCGGCCAACTTGCCGGCGATGGGGATGCTGATGTCGGTGTTCTCGGCCCGCAGCCCCCACATGCCGTCGATGCCGCTGCACTGCTGCACCAGCTTCACCTTGGCGCCGGTGAGCTTGATGAGGTCGCGGCTCTTGAGGCCGATGTTCTGTGCCTTCAGGTGGCAGGGCGTGTGGTACGTGACGGTCTGGGGCACGAAACCGTTGAACTCGGTGTCGAGCGACGAACCATCCGACTTGTGCACCTTCATCAGGTACTCGGCGGCGTCGTAGGTGTGCTCGGCGACGAGCTTGGCGTCTTCACCGCCCACGTAGTCGATGTAGTCCTTCTTCAGGATGTAGCCGCAGGTGGGCTGAGGCACGACGATGTCGCGGCCCTTGCGCACCGACGCGGCGAGCGCCTTCACGTTCTTCTCGGCCACCTTGGTGAACTGCTCGACGTCGCCGCTGTGCAGCCACGGCGCACCGCAGCAGGCGGTGGTCTCGGCAAGCGAACACTCGATGCCGTTGCGTTCGTACACCTTCACGAGGTCGTGGCCGATGCCGGGCTGCTGGTATTCCACGAGGCATGTGGGGTAGACGGCCACACGACCCTGGCGCTTGGCGATGCGCACCTTCGGGCGCTTCTTGAACCAGGTGGTGAACCGCTGGCGGGCGTACGGCGGCAGCAGGCGCACGGCCGACACGCCCGAGGTCTTCTCGATGACGGTACGCACGATGCCACCGGGCTTGGCACCGACCATCTTGTTGGCGAGGGGTGCGGCGGCGGTGGCCGCGCGACCCATGAGATCGGTGCGACCCATCACGTTGTTGGTGGCCCTCGAGCGCACCGACACCTGGTGATTGGCCTGGCGCATGGCGTCGGCACGCAGCATCAGCCGCGGGAAGTCGAGCGCCCACTCGTGCAGCTCAGGGATGTACGGGCAGTTGATGTAGCAGAGCTTGCACTGGAAACACTCGCTGACCACCTGGTCCTGCTGGGCAGGGGTGAGCCGACCGGCGTCCTGATCGTCGTGTCGGTCGATCATCTCGAACAGGGTGGGGAACGACGTGCAGAACTTGAAGCACAGTCGACACCCGTGACACAGGTCGAACACACGCGTGAGCTCGGAGCGCACGTCGGCTTCGTCGGTGTACAGCGGGTGCTTCGGGTCGTAGATGATCGTCATGAGGGCCTCCGCACCCGAACTTAAGTTCCGACGTGGGAACTTAAGTTCGGGTGTCTGCGAGCGTGGGGGTCAGAGGGCTTCGAGGCCCTGGGCGAACTTGCCGGCGTGACTCTTCTCGGCGCGGGCGAGGGTCTCGAACCACTCCGAGATCTCGGTGAAGCCCTCTTCGCGGGCGGTGGCGGCGAAGCCCGGGTACATCTGGGTGTACTCGTAGGTCTCGCCGGCGACGGCCGACTTGAAGTTCTGCTCGGTCTCGCCGATGGGCTCGCCCGTGGCGGGATCGCCGACTTCGGCGAGGAACTCGAGGTGACCGTGCGCGTGGCCGGTCTCGCCTTCGGCGACCGAGCGGAACAGCGCGGCGGCGTCGGGGTAGCCCTCGACATCGGCCTTCTGGGCGAACCACAGGTAACGGCGATTGGCCTGGCTCTCGCCGGCGAACGCTTCCTTCAGGTTCTCGTGGGTCTTGGTGCCTTCGAGGCTCATGGTGTGCTCCCTTTGTCTCGTGTTGGTTGAGGTGATTACTGGATGGGATCGGTGGCGGTGGCGCAGGGCGTGCACAGCCCGTTGACCACGACGCTCGTGTGGCTGGGGTGGAAGTCGTGCAGACCGACGACTTCCAGCTGCTGGGCCTGCGGCACGTGGATGTCGCGGAGTTGACCGCAGGACACGCACTTGGCGTGGTGGTGCGACTCGACGTTGGGGTCGAATCGGCTGGTGCCCGGCGTGATGTGCAGCACCTGCAGTTCACCCATGGCCGCGAGGTCGTTGAGGGTCTGGTAGACGGTGCGCAGCGAGATGCCGGGCATCTGCTCGGAGGCCTCGGCGAACAGACCCTCTGCGGTGGGATGACCCTCGTGGCCGTGCAGGAGGCGGAACAACAGCTGACGCTGCGGTGTGACCTTCAAGCCCTTCGCGCGGAACGCCACGGTGAGTTCGGCAGGTTGGCGCACGAAGGCGACCTTAGCCAGGCGTGACATTTGTCTGCAATTCGTGCAGATTCGCATCACCTGCAAACAGTGCTGCGCTCTCCCCCGTCCGGCAGAGCGTCCCTAGGATGACGCCCGATGCCGTCCGACTCCACCTTCCAGCGGTCGTCCATGCTCCACCGACTGGCCACCGAGACCTTCGACGTGCTGGTGGTGGGCGGTGGCATCACCGGTGCGGGTGCCGCGCTCGACGCCGCCAGCCGCGGCCTGCGCACCGCCCTCATCGAACGCGACGACTTCGCGTCGGGCACGTCGTCGAAGAGTTCGAAGATGGTGCACGGCGGGCTGCGCTACCTGCAACAGGGTGAAGTGGCACTGGTGTACCAGGCGCTGCGCGAGCGTCAGCGACTGCGGCGGAACGCGCCACACCTGGTGGGTCTGCTGCCGTTCATGATCCCCATCCTCACGAAGGACGGCGTGGTGTCGCGCAAGGTGGCTCGTGCGCTCGGGTCGGCGATGTGGATGTACGACCTCACCGGCGGCTGGCGCATCGGCAAGCTGCATCGCCGGCTGCGCAAGAGCGCCGCGCTCGCCCACTTCCCCACGATGCCGAAGGAACGACTGGCCTCCGCCTACCTGTACTACGACGCCAGCGTCGACGACGCTCGCCTCGTGCTCACGGTGGCCCGCACCGCCGCCGCCCACGGTGCCGCGGTGGCCAACGGCTGCACGCTGGTCGACATCGTCACCGGCGCAGACGGTCGCACCGAGGCCGCCGTGGTGGAGGCCGATGGTCAGCGCATCACCGTGTCCACCCGATCGGTCGTGAACGCGGCAGGTGTGTGGGCCGACGACGTGCGCGCACTCGACGAGGGCCGCCATCCCGATTCGCTGCGACCGGCGAAGGGCATCCACATCACCGTGCCGTGGGACAAGGTGCGCTGCGACATCGCCGTGGTCATCCCGGTGCCGAAGGACCGACGAAGCCTCTTCCTGGTGCCGTGGGGGCCGCTGCCGGGCGGCCGCTTCCAGCACTGCTACATCGGCACCACCGACACCGACTACACCGGTTCGCTCGACGATCCGCACTGCACGAAGGACGACGTCGAGTACGTCCTGCGCGCCACCAACGCGTCGCTCACGACGAAGCTCACCGCCGACGACATCACCGGCGTGTGGGCCGGGCTCCGTCCACTGGTGAAGGCCACCGAGTCGGATCGCACGGCCGATTTGTCGCGGCGCCATCGGGTGCATCGTTCCGACCACGGCGTGGTCACGGTCACCGGCGGCAAGCTCACCACCTACCGCGAGATGGCCGAGGACACCATCGACGACGTGCTCGATCTGTTGGGCACGAAGGCTCGTTGCCGCACCAAGCGGCTGCGGTTGGTCGGGGCGCTCAGCGGCGTGGACCACGACGCAGGCACCCCAGAGACCCATCTGGCCGGTCGCTACGGCACACTCGCCTCCGAGGTGCGGGCGCTCATCGCCGACGATCCGTCGCTCGGCCAGCCGCTCGTGGAGGGGCTCCCCTACGTGCGCGCCGAGGCCGTCTACGCCGTGCGTCGCGAGATGGCCCGCTCGCTCGACGACGTGCTCGCCCGACGCACTCGCGCACGCCTCTTCGACCGACCCGCCACAGTGGCTGCCGCTCCCGCGGTGGCTGCGCTGCTGGCCGCCGAGCTCGGGTGGGACCACGCCGAGACCGAACGTCAACTGCAACTGTTCCTGACGGCATGCGCTGCCGAAGACCTGGCCGCGCACACGGCCGAGAACGCGATCGCCCCATGACCCAGCCCACCTCCCCCATCGAACTCACCGGATCGGCCCACCGTCTGCCCGCGCCGCCCGCGTTGCCCGATGGCTTCGCTGGCGCGCTCGGGGCAGTGTGCCCCACGCTCACCGACGAGATGGAGGTGGCCGAGGCCAGCCGCGACTGGTGGCCACTCGCCATGCACTGGGCGCTGCAGGGCCAGGTACTCCAACGCGCTGCCGTCGTTGCCAGGCCCCGGTCCACCGCCGAGGTGGCCGCGGTCGTGCGCCTGTGCCACGAACACTCGGTGCCGGTCACCGCTGCCGGTGGCCGCAGCGGCGTGTTGGGCGCGTCCATCCCGGTGTTCGGCGGTGTCGTACTGGATCTCACCGCGCTGCAGGGCGTGGTGCAGGTGGATGCCACCTCGGGTCTGGTGCAGGTGCTCGCCGGCACGTTCGGCCCCGAACTCGAGGCCGAACTGCGCGAGCGGCACGGGCTCACCGTGGGCCACTTCCCGCAGAGCTTCGACATCGCGACGGTCGGCGGCTGGGTGGCGTGTCGCGGCGCCGGCCAGTACAGCACCCGCTACGGCAAGATCGAGCACATCGTCGCGGGGCTGGAGGTCGTCACCGCCGACGGCTCCGTCATCCACACAGGCGGGTTCCCGGCCGGCGCCCAGGGCCCCGACCTGACGCAGCTGTTCGTCGGGAGCGAAGGCACGCTGGGCATCGTCACCACGGTGTGGCTGAAGGCGCACCCCCTGCCCGCCGCCGAACGCCGCGCGGCGTACTCGTTCCCCACGTTCGAGGCCGGGCTCGAGGCCTGCCGCCGCATCCTTCGCCGCGGTGCCACACCCGCCGTGCTGCGCCTGTACGACGCGCCCGAGAGCCAGCGCGGGCAGGGCGGCGACGGCACCTACTGCGTGCTGCTGGTGCTCGACGAGGGCGACCCCGCCATCATCGACGGCGCGATGAGCGTGGTGGCCGACGAATGCCGCGATGCGCTGGTGCTGCCCGACGATCTGGTCGAGTAGTGGATGCATCACCGCAACGACACCAGCGCGCTGCAGGCCCTCACCCGCAAGGGCTTCGTGGTCGACACGCTGGAGATCGCCGCGCCATGGGCTGCGCTGCCCACCATCTTCGACGCCGTGCGCGCTGCGATGCTCGCCGTGCCGCACGCCCGTGCGGCCACCTGCCATCTGTCGCACAGCTACCTCGACGGCGCCTGCCTCTACTTCACGTTCGCGGCCACGCCGCCCGCCGACGAGGTCGATGCCACCTACGTCGCCCTGTGGGACGCAGGTCAGCGCGCCGTGCTCGCGGCGGGTGGCAACCTGTCGCACCACCACGGCGTCGGGTTGAACCGCGCCAGGTTCGTGCCCGAAGCGCTGGGCGACGCGCTGCCCGTGTTGCAGGCCGTGAAGGACGCGCTCGACCCGAAGGGCATCCTCAACCCCGGCAAGATGGGACTCCGTTCGCCCTTCGGATCGGTGGCCTGGCCATGAGCGGCACCCTCGACCGGATCGCGCTCAAGCAGGGGGCCAGCGTGGCGCTCGTGTTCGCCGTGCCCTTCAGCATCGGCGCCCGACTGGTGGCCGACCACGACTCGAATTCGCCGTGGACCTCTGTGCTGTGGCTGCTCGCCCTCGGCGGGTTCACGCTCGGGGCCGGCATCGCCGCCTGGGTGCAGACCAAGAACCTCCCCCTCGTGCACGGCATGGTGTGTGCGGGCGGCACCTATCTCGCGGCACAGACCATCTTCGTGGTCATCAAACTCTTCCGCGGCGGTGAGGTGCGCTGGTTGGGCATCTTCTTCACCTTCACTGCCGTACTGTTCGCCGGACTGGTGGGCGGTGGGCTCGGCAGCATCCTTCGCAAGCGCGGCTTCGTGCCGGGCGGAAAGGCTCCTCGATGAGCGTGCTCGTGGTCGACGTCGGCACCTCCGGTCTGCGCGCTGCGGTCATGCGACCCGACGGCGAGGTCATCGCGCTCCACTACCGACCGTTCCCGCCCAGTACGCCCTTCCCCGGGCTCGTGGAGTTCGACGCCACCGCCATGGCCACCGCGGTGCTCGAGGTGTCGAGGGCCGCGCTCGCCGACGGCGGGCCCGTCGAGGGCGTGGGCATCACCGCCCAGCGCGCCAGCACCATCCTGTGGGACCGGACCACCGGCGAACCCATCGCGCCCGGGCTCGGATGGCAGGACCTGCGAACGGTCATCGACTGCATCGTGGCCAAGAGCGAGCACGGGCTGGCACTCGCCCCGAACCAGTCGGCCACCAAGATCGCGTGGTTGCTGAACAACGTGCCGGGCGCCCGCGACCGCGATCTGTGCTTCGGCACGGTCGACACGTGGGTGGCCTGGGTGCTCAGCAACGGCACGGTGCACGCCACCGACCACACCAACGCGGCCGTCACCGGCCTCACCCAGCCAGGGGCCACCGAGTGGTCCCCCACCACGTGTGCGGCGCTCGGCGTGCCCATGGCGCTGCTGCCGCGCCTGGTGGACACGTCCGGTGTGTTCGGCGAGGCACTCGCCCTGCCCGGCTCGCCGCCACTGGCCGCGCTGGTGGGCGACCAGCAGGGCAGCCTCGTGGGTCAGAGCTGCGTGCGCCCCGGCCAGGCGAAGATCACGTTCGGTACCGGCGGCATGCTCGACCTGTGCACCGGTCGCAGCGCGCCGAGCGGCAACCACCGCACGGCCGAGGGCACGTTCCCCATCGTGGCCTGGAGCCGCGACGGTGAGCTCACGTGGGGCGCCGAGGCCATCATGTTGTCGGCGGGCACCAACGTGGAATGGCTGGTCTCCGACCTGGGCATCCTCGGCTCGCCCGCCGAGAGCCACGACGTGGCCGCGCAGTGCGACACGTCCGACGGCGTGGTCTACGTGCCGGCACTGATGGGCCTGGGCACGCCCTACTGGGACTACGGCGCCCGCGGCACGCTGCTGGGGCTCACCCGCGGCAGCGGCCGTCCGCAGATCACGCGTGCGGTGCTCGAAGGGGTGGCCCATCGCGGCGCCGACCTGGTGGCGGCCGCCGAGGCCGACACCGGCCACACCGTGCCCACCCTGCGCATCGACGGTGGCATGAGCGAGAACCCCACGTTCGTCCAGGCCCTGGCCAACGCCACCGGCAAGCCCGTCGAGGTGTCCCGCCACACCGAGGCCACCACCGTCGGCGCCGCCTATCTGGCGGGGCTCGCCGTGGGTGTGTGGAGCACCTTCGACGACATCGCCGAGGCGTGGCGTCCCCGCCAGGTGGTGGAACCGACCGGCTCCTTGGACCGCACACAGTGGGCCGAGGCCGTTTCCAGGAGTCGCGGTTGGATACCCGACCTGTCGGCTCTGGACTTCTAGAATTGCTCTGCTCACCTCTGGCCGGGAAAGCTAGAGCTGATCGTCTCGAAAGGAACACCCCGAGTGGAAATCGAAGTGACGCAGTCTGGCGTCGAGGCTGAGCGTCGGTTGCCCCGTCGCGGCATCCTCGCCGCCGGCATCGGTGGCGCCGCATTGTCGCTGTTGCCGTTCCTCAGTGGCCGCGCCTCCGCGTCGGCCACCACCGACAGCACGCCCGAGGAGAGCAGCACCACCACCACGGCGCCTCCTCGCCAGCCCACCGACGACGACGTCACCCTGCTCGCCTACGCGCAGCAGCTCGAGCTCACCGCGGCCGGCCTGTACGAACAGGCAATCAACGGCGTCGCCGGCTGGTCCGATGTGCAGGCGGCGGTCATGACCGAGATGCGCGAGTCACACCTCGCCTACGGCAACACGCTCAGCGGCTTGCTCGGCAAGAGCGCCCCGAGCACCCGCTCCGAGGAACTGTTCGCCGAGTGGAAGTCGCAGTTCGCCGGCTCCACCGACGACGTGCTGAAGGCCGCCGCGCAGCTCGAATCCGCAGCCGTGGCCACCCACCTCGACGTGCTCGCCAAGCTGCAGGGCCTGAACGGTGCCAGCACCGTCGCCTCCATCCAGGTGGCCGAAGCCCGTCACTGCACGGCGCTGCTCGACCTCGCCGGCTCCACCGATCTGTCCGAACTCCTCGTCGACACCGAAGCCGACTCGCTGCTGGGGAACGCGTGAACCACATGACCAACGAGACCAACACTCCGCTGGACGCTCCCCTCGTGCAGGCATCCTTCGACCGCCGCGGCCTGTTCCGCATCGGCGGCATCACCATCGCCAGCGCCGCGGTCATGGCCGCCTGTGGCGACCCGGCCTCGTCGGCCGGCGAGCTCGGCCGCGTCGGCAATGGCGCCCCGGTGCCCACCCTGCTCGACCCCATCGTCGACGACAGTGTGCTGCTGCGCACCTCGGCCTCGTTCGAGACCTCCATCGCCAACGCGTACGACCACATCCTGGAGATGGGTTACCTCGCCCAGGCCAGCGCGACGCTGCCCGACCTCGGCGACCAGACCGAACTCGTCACGCTGTGCGCCGAGCATCACCGCAAGGCAGCGGAGTCGTTCAACGCGCTCGCCCAGGAGGCAGGCGGCGAGCCGTGGACCTGTGGCAACCCGCGTCTCGACAGCGCGTTCATCAACACCGTGTTCACCCGTGTCGAGGAAGGCGCCCCGGCGGTGGACTCCACCCCGGCCATCGAGCCCAGCGACGACCCCACTCGCGACATGATCAACCTCGTGAGCACGCTCGAGCAGCTGTCCACGGCCACGTGCCAGGCGCTCATGCCCCAGGTCACGCAGGCGTCGTTCCGTGCCGAGGCGATGCGTCTCGGCGCCCGCTCGTCGCGCCAAGCCGCCCTCGTGGCCCTGCGCATCAACCCCGGCGGCTACCTGCCCTCGCTGGTCGAGGCCGCGGCGGCCGAGCCCACCACCACCGTCGCGGCGGCGGGGGACACGGCGCCGCCGCTCACCGAGATCCCGTTGCCCGTCGCACTTCCCAGCCGCTTCGGTTCGCTGTCGCCCATCACCTACATCGGTGGCAACGGCGACGAGAACGGTGTGCGCCTGAAGCTGAACTTCGAGACGCCGAGCCTCAACTCGTTCGTCTACCCGTTCGACTCCTGCGCCGAAGGCTGAACCCCTACACTCATCCCCGTGGTGAGTCGGTCGGGTGACCGCGGCACGACCTGATCGTGTCGAGGAAAGTCGGGACTCCACAGGGCAGAGTGCTGGCGCGAGCCAGGTCGCGGCGACGTGACGGATGTGCAACAGAGAGAGACCGCCGATGGACCGGTTCGCCGGTCACAGGCAAGGGTGCAACGGTGCGGTAAGAGCGCACCAGCGTGCGAGGCGACTCGTACGGCTCGGTAACACCACTCGGAGCAAGGCCAAGCAGAGAGGATGGGCTGCCCGTCCGTCGGTCCTCGGATCGGCCCCTCTCGGGTAGGCCGCACTAGATGGATGGTCACACAGGCCGCTTCGGCGGCCGGACAGAATCCCGCTTACAGACCGACTCACCACACCGCTCGGCCTCGGAGTCCGTCCGGAATGCTGAGCGCCCGACTGCCGGGCCGTGGGCATTCAGCGGTCCGGGACAACGCGCTCGATCCGGCACTGCGAGCCGACAGGTGGCACGCCCTGCCAGTTGAACTGCAGCTGTCGCTGGCCGCCCGGAGGCACGGGCGCGACGGGTGCGGCCACACCGCGAGCGACCACTTCCTCACCCTGCATCGCGACCGCGGAGACTTCGCCGGTGAACGGCACGACGTCGGCATTGGTGAAGATGCCGCTCCAGCCACCGGGGCCGCAGTCGATGTCGGAGAAGCGGTAGGCGAAGTCGCTCGGCTGGGAAGAGTCGCCGGCGGCATCGACCGCCAGGGGTGCGAGCGAGGTCACCGATGGCACCGTCGGTTGGGCGGCGTCACGACGCGCATCCTTCGTGGCGACCATCACGGCGCCGAACACCACGGCCACCGCGGCGAGTGCGCCCAGCAACCACGCTCGACGACGCGAACTCGCGTCCTGGCCGGGTGATGGCGGCACGGGTGCAGCGAACACGACACCACGCACGCCCGACGCCAACACGTCCGCTCGATCGAGCGCGTCGACACCGAACCGACGGAAGAGGTCGTATTCGCGGCGAGTCACGTCGTCGCCCAACACGTCGTACGCGGCGACGACCTCGAGGAAACGATCCGCCGCCGCCGCATCGCCAGGGTGCGTGTCGGGGTGGCACTCGAGCGCGCATCGCCGAAAGGCTCGCGTGACGTCCTTCGGCGAGGCGTCGGCCGGCACGCCGAGCACGGTGTAGAAGTCGGCGTTCGACCAGTCGGGAGCGGCCATGCTGCGATCCTCGCGTGCTCGTGCGGAGATGTCGGCGAACAGCAGACGAACTGTGATGGAACGATTCGCTTCGTGCGTAAGGTGCTCCCGATGGACATCTACGTCGGGGCGTCGGCACGCGCCGGGCAACCCACTCGCCTGCAGGCGCTCCGCCGTCGCCTCAGCGGCGCGTTGCAGGCGGGTGCACGTCCCTACATCCGATGGTGGATGTCCGGCGAGCGCGTGACCAGGGTGCGTGGTGTTCGTCTGCGAGTGCCCGTCGGGGTGTTCCCGCCGCGTCTGTTCCACAGCACGAAGCTGGTGTGCCGCACCGTCGACCAACTCGACCTCGTCGGGAAGTCGTTCCTCGAGGTCGGCTGTGGCTCGGGAGCGATCTCCGTCGTCGCCGCGCGCCGGCGGGCGAAGGTGACGGCCATCGACATCTCCGATGCCGCCTGCGCCGCCACCCGCGCGAATGCAGCGCTGAACGGCGTACCCATCGAAGTGATCGAGAGCGATCTGTTCGCCAACGTCAGCGGCACCTTCGACGTGGCCGTCATCACTCCCCCGTTCTTCCGTCACGACCCGTCCACGCAACTCGACCATGCGTTCCATGCGGGCGCGAACTTCGAGTACTTCCACCGGCTCTTCGAACAGCTGCCCGCGCACCTGCACACCGACAGCCTCGTCCTGCTCTCGCTGGCCGAAGGGTGCGACGCCGCCATCGGTGAGATCGCACGGGAGTGCGGATTCGAGCTGCAGATCCACCGCCGGTGGATGGTGCTGCTGCAGTTCACCTACGTGTTCCGCCTGGTTCGCCCCTGACGCGAACGGGGAGGGCACTCATCCTGTGAGTGACCCTCCTCGTGTCGTTTCTTGCGCCTCAGATACCCGGGTGAGGGAGCGAGAGCGCCGTGATGGATTGATCATGCGCCGCGACGCGCGAAGCGTCAAGCACCCTGCGATTCACGCCTCGGGGACGCGGTTGAAGAAGGCGAGCGCGGGCCCGCGATCGCGCATCGTGATGCGCGTGACCGACGCCTGGTCCACCCAACTGCGCCACGCGATACCCACGTCGACTCCGAGCGCCCAGGCCATCGCTGCCTTCACCGGCGTGGCGTGCGTGACGACGACGATGTGTTGATCCATCGCCTCTGCGGCCAGGTCGTCGAGTGCTGCGAACACACGCTCGCTCATCGTGCGCAGTGATTCCGCACCCTCGGGCGCGAAGTCGATGTCGGTGATCCAGCGGTGCCACGTGTCGCCGGGGACGTCGGCGATCTTGACCCCCTCGAACGAGCCGTACGCGACCTCCTGCCACCGATCGTCGATCGTGGGCTCGATGCCGAATGCCTCGGCGGTCTGGCGAGCGCGCAGCAACGGCGAGCAGACCACTCGATCCACGTCGGTGACGAAGGCGGTGAGGGCGGACGCCTGCTGTCGGCCGACGTCGTCGAGCGGCAGGTCGAGACGACCCTGCAACCGTCCGCCCGCGTTCGCTTCGGTTCGGGCGTGGCGGACGATGGACAGCACGGTGTCAGTGAATCACACTCGACGACCGGGACGAGGTCCCAGATCGGTGAGCGTGCCCTGCCGCACGAACTGCCCTCGCCGTTGCGCGTCGGCCAGATCGAATCGCTTCCACGCCCACCACAGCATGGCCACGCCGGCGGCCTCCATCAGCAGGTTCAGCCACAGGCTGCGCTCGAGCGACGGCACCTGCACGTCGCCCCACGAGCCGCTGAACGGCCACCAGAACACCTCCGTGCTGGCGAACGCGCCGTCCCACACCAGGTGCAGCAGCATGCCGATGGGCAGCCCCAACAGGAGCCGACGAACCGGCTTGCGGCCGGCGGTGACCAGCATCACCAACGCCAGCGTGCCGACCGCCACCGTCAGGCTGTGCGCCCAACGGGCCTGACCTCCGGGCACGTCGATGAGGTCGGGCAACAGCGCGCCGACGAGCAACAACCGGTAGTCGAACCGCGGGTCGGTGAACACGTACCAGACGGTCACCAGCGCGGTGCCGAGGAACCACAGCAGCATCGGTTCAGCGCACCAGGTACCGACCGCACTGCGGGCACTCGGGCACCGAGTCGGCAGGCGTGGCCTTCACCTGATCCATCTCGGCCGGCGACAGGTCGAGATGGCAGCCATGGCAGCGATGGCCCTCGAGGCGGGCGATGGCCACGCCGGCGAAGTGGAGCTTGGCCCGCTCGAACGCGGCGAGCTCCGACTCGGTGAGTTCGGCTGCCGCCGCCGGGCGCCGTTCGTGCAACGACGCTGCCTCGGCGTCGAGCTCGGCGTTGGCCCGCTGCAACTCGGCGTCGGTGGCGGCGAACACGGCCTCGAGTGCCGGCAGCTCGGCCAGCAGCACGGCGAGGGTGGCCTCGCCGGCCGCCTGCTGGTCGAGCGCAGCGAGCTCCTGATCGTCGAGTTCACCGCGCTGCTGGTTGAGCGTCTCGATCTGGTGCATCAACGCCTCGGCTTCGCGCGGAGCGATGATGGTCTTCAGCTGACCTTCCAGGCGCGTGCGCTTCGCGGTGATGTCGTCGGCCGCATGCTCGGCCGCCTCGATGGCGGCCTGGGCGGCATCGATGACGGCTTGCGCCTCGTCGATCTTGGCCTGGTGACCGGCCAGTGCGACGGCCGCTGTCTGGTGCGCGGCGAGCTCGGGAAGTCGGGGGCGGCGATTGTTCACGGCAGTGAGCGCCGTGTCGATCTCTTGGAGGTTGAGGAGTGCGGCGGCGTTCATTTCTTCTTCTGTACCACAACATTCGCCGGTGGCCGCTGACAGGGGTACACATATGTGCGCAGATCCACCGACGGCATCGGTGCCCGCGGGTCCAGCACGTTCTCCGGAACGGCCGTACCGCTGGTGATCTGCACCACCACCGCGCGGGGCGGCGTGGTGGGCGGAGCGTTCGGATCCGGCGGCAGGGTGACCGGCGGAACGGTGGTCGTGGTGACGGCGCCGGGTGCGGGCGGCAGGGTGCCGCTGACGAGCTTGGCGAGGCATTCCTCACCCGGCACGTAGATGCGAGCAGGGAGACGATTGGCCTTCGGCGCGGCGGGCCAGTCGACGACCGGCAGGTTCACGTGGGCGGCTTCCATGTAGGCGCCCCAGATGCGAGCCGGATAGTCGGCGCCCTGCACCTTGCCGTTGCGCCCCATCTCGGCGGCGAACTCGGGGATGCCGTTCATCGGCGTGTAGCCGTTGGGGTCGCCCACCCACACGGCCGTGCTGATCTGCGGGGTGCCGCCGACGAACCAGGCGTTGGTGTTCTCGAACTGCGTGCCGGTCTTGCCGGCGGCCGGCCGCGAGAAGTTGCGCAGGTTGCGCGACCCCGTACCGCTCTTGATGACACCCTTGAGCGTGGCGATGGTGTTCAGCGCCGGGCCCTGGTCGAGCGCCTGCACACCCGGGTCCTCGTGCGTGTAGAAGCGGGTGCCGTCGGCCGAGTCGATCCACTGCACGTAGTAGGGGTCGTGGTGCAGACCGAGGTTGAGGATGGTCTGCATGCCGGCGGCCATGTCGATGGGCGCCATGGCGTTGTTGCCCGTCGCGGTGAGCGGCAGCGGCAGGAACGGCTCGCGCTCGGTGACGGGCTGGCCTTGGTAGAAGTACGTCGAGTGCGAGAAGCGGTACACCGAGTCGACGACGCGATGCAGACCCACCGCGTAGCTCAACCGGATGAAGCCGCAGTCGCTGGAGCTCCACGTGTTCACACCGTTCAGCGGACCGACGTTGCCGGTGGCGTTGACCACCGTCTTGGTGGCTGGCTTGCCGTCGACGAAGTCGGGCACGGTGCACGGCCCCGGGCCGTTGATGATGTCCTTGGTCTCGGCACCCGCCTCGTAGGCGGCCGCGAGGATGAACGCCTTCAGGGCGGAGCCGGTCTGGCGCGGCACCAGCGCCATGTTCACCTCACCCCCGGGCTCGTTCGGACGCAACCCGCGCCCGCCCACCATCGCCCGGATGGCACCGGTGGTGGTGTCGAGCGAGACGACCGACGCGTCGAAGCCCTGCCCGTTGAGCGGAAGGATGGCCCGCGCCTGCTCGGCGTTGGCCTGCAACACGGGGTCGAGCGTGGTGTGGATCTGCAGGCCGCCGCGGTACAGCAGGTTGGCGCGTTCCTGTTCGGTGGCACCGAGGATGTTCGACTTGGTGAGCAGGTAGTCGCGCAGGGCGATCGTGTAGTAGGTGGGCTTGGTGCTGAACGACTCGAGCTTGCGCACGCGGTCGGGGATGGGCCACTCCTCGGCGAGCGTCTCGGCTTCCTCCGGCGCCACCAGCTCCACCGACACGAGGCGCTCCACCACCTGAGCGAAGCGGCGGCGCGACGGTTCGGGGTTGTTGATCGGGTCGTACCCGGAGGGCGACCGCACCAGGCCCGCCAGGAACGCTCCCTCGATCATGGTCAGCTCGCCGACGCCCTTGCCGAAGTACACCTCCGCGGCGGCCGCCAGGCCATAGGCGTTGTTGCCGAAGAACACCGTGTTCAGGTAGCGCTCGAGGATCTCGTCCTTGGTCTTCTTCTTCTCCAGCATCGTGGCGTAGTGCGCCTGCAACGCCTTGTAGCGCCCGTCGCGCGGAAGGCCGGCGAGGAACTCGTTCTTCACCACCTGCTGGGTGATGGTGCTGGCGCCTTGCGTGGGGCCCTCGCTGGCGAAGTTCGACAGCAACGCGCGCATGAACCCGCGCACGTTCACGCCGTGGTGCGAGTAGTACGCGGTGTCCTCGACGGCCAGAAGGGCGTCGATGACCGGTTGGGGAACCTGGCTGAGCGAGATCGGTTGGCTGTTCTCGCGTTCGAACACGGCGATCACGTTGTTGGCGTTGTCGTACACCACCGTGCGCTGCGACAGCGGCTGGAACTCGGGCAGCTCCACCGGCAGTTCCTCGTGCGCGTTGGCCACCAACCACACGCGTGGCGCGACACCGATGACCACTGCGGTGAGCAGGAGTGCGCCCGCGGCGATGATCGCCACGAGTCGGAGGGGCCAGGCCAGTCGATCCACTTCGAGAGAACGCTAGTTGCGGCACGACCCGTCAGGGCATCACCTCGTACCATGCGCACATGACGACTCACCGCCCCTTCCGCTTCGGCATCCAGGCCTCGTCCGCTCCCGACCGCGCGAGTTGGGTCTCGTTGGCCCAGCGCACCGAGGCCGCCGGCTACGACGTGCTCACCATGCCCGACCACTTCGGCGACCAGCTGGCACCCGTGCCGGCCATGATGACCGCCGCCAATGCCACCACCGCGCTGCGCATCTGCGCGCTCGTGTTCGACAACGACTACAAGCACCCGGTGGTCCTGGGCAAGGAACTCGCGACGATGGACGTGCTCAGCGAGGGCCGTGTGGAGATCGGTCTCGGGGCCGGATGGATGCTGAGCGACTACGAACAGGCCGGCATCCCCTACGACTCGCCCGGCGTGCGCATCGACCGGTTCCTCGAGGGTCTGCACATCATCCGCCAGTCGATGGGCGCCGAGCCGTTCTCGTTCGAGGGGAAGCACTACACCATCACCGGCTACAACGGTCTGCCGAAGCCCGTGAACGGCGTGCCGAAGGTGCTCATCGGCGGCGGCGGCAAGCGGGTGCTCGGCATCGCCGCGCGCGAGGCCGACATCGTGGGCATCAACCCGAGCATGCACACCGGCGTGGTGGGACCGGAGACGTTCATGCACATGTCGGCCGAGGCGGTCGACGAGAAGATCGCGATCGTGCGCGCCGCGGCCGGCGACCGGTTGGGCGACATCGAGATGAACATCCGCTCGTTCCTCGTCAACGTCACCGACGACGGCCAGGGCGCCCGCGACCGTCTCGCCAGCGCGCTCGGCATGCCCGCCGACTTCCTCTCCGAGTCGCCGTTCGCGCTCATCGGCCCGCCCAACGAACTGGTCGAGCGGCTGCTCGAGCGGCGCGAGCGCTGGGGCTTCTCGTACGTCATCGTCGGTCAGGAGGACGTGGAGAAGTTCGCTCCTGTCGTCGCCCAGTTGGCCGGCAAGTGAGCACACGGGTCGCGCTGCAGGGCGCGGGCATGATCGCCATGGCCCACGCGGCCTCGGCGCGGTTCCTCGGCTACGAACTGGTCGGGGTCGCCTCACGCACCGCCGAGCGCGCCCAGCGGACGGCGGGCACGTTCGGCGCCACCGCACTCACCTACGACGCGCTCCCCGCAGGTGCCGACGTCGTGGCGGTGTCCACTCCCCCGCAGTGTCACGCCGACGATGCCATCCGCATGCTCGAGTCCGGCGCAGCGGTGCTCCTGGAGAAGCCGCTGTGCCGCACGCTCGACGAGGCGGATCGCATCGTCGCCGCCGCCGCAGCCCACGGCGGCAAGCTGCTCTACGCGGAGAACCTGGCCTACGCCCCCGTGGTGCAGCGCATGGTGGCGTTGGCCCCGAGCGTGGGCCGAGCCACCCATCTGGAGGTGCGGTCGATGCAGGGGCTCCCCACCTGGGGCGCCTTCACCACCGACGAGTGGGGTGGCGGCGCGTTGTTCGATCTGGGTGTGCACCCACTGGCCGTGGCCATGCTGTTGGCCAACGCCGCAGGCGAAGGTCGTGTGGTCGGCGTGGAGGCCGAGTTGCGCGGCGGGCCGGGCCACGGCAGCGACGAGCACGCGGAGGTCACGCTGCACTTCCGCTCGGGCTTCGCTGCGCACGTGGTGTCCAGCTGGCAGGCCGGCCCCGAGTCGATGTGGGACGCGCAGCTCGCCGGTGATCAGGGCGTGGCGCGCGCCGAACTCCAGCCGGTGCAGCGGCTGGAGTGGAACGGCGACCAGGTCGCGCTGCCCACGGCCACTGCCACGCCCGCCATCCTCGAGACGGCCGGGTACGTGGCACAACTCCGAGCGCTCGTCGACGACGTGGCGCGCGGAGTGGAGCCGGTGATGAGCGCGGCGTTCGGCCGCGAGGTGTTGCAGGTGGTACTGGCGGGCTACACGTCGGCCGGCCTGGGAGGCGAGCAGGTGCCGCTCCCCTTCACCGGCCCGCGTGATCGCACGCCGCTCCAGTTGTGGCGCGGCGCCTGACAGCAGGACGCCGCACCCTGGGCGTCAGACGACGCGAACCTTGAGGGCTTCGTCGCCCTTGCGGCCCTGGCCGATCTCGAATTCCACGGTCTGGCCCTCTTCCAGCGAGCGGTAGCCGCTGCCGTCGATGTTCGAGAAGTGCACGAACACATCGGCACCACCTTCTCGAGAAATGAAGCCATAGCCCTTTTGGGCGTTGAAGAACTTCACGGTGCCGATGGTCATTGCCTTCTCCACTTTCTTCGCCACCGCTGTGGTGGCGTTGCCGTGCACGCTATCCCACTTCTCCACGCTCCGTGACCGTCCTCGGGCCGATCGGCCCTTGTCCAGGCCGTCTCCCTCCCGCACAGTGAGGTCATGTTCATGCCCATGTCCGACGCCGTCGCGGCGATCGGGGCATCCGACACGCTGGCCGTCCCGCTCGGCCCGGGTGTGCCAGGAGGGTTCCTCCACGCACTCGGCGAGCGCGACGACTTCACCCAGCTCGAAGTGTTCGGTGCCCTGCTGCCCGACCTGTACCAACTGTTCATGCGCTCGGGGGTCCACTATCGAAGTGGATTCTTCGGTCCGGCCGAGCGCTTCCTGCGCGACTCCGGCGCCTTGGTCGACTTCGTACCGGCCGACTTCCGGCGGTTCGAGCCGGTGCTCCACCACCTGAAGCCGCGAGTGGTGGCCACCTCTGCCGCGATGCCGGTCGACGGCTGGGTCAGCCTCAGCGTGCACGCAGGCGCGTTCGTCGACGAGTTCCACGCCGCTGGCGCCGACCCCGACCGCGTGCTGATCGTCGAGTGCAGTCCGCACTTCCCGCGCACGTTCGGACTCGAGCCAGATCACATGCACCGCCTGCACGTCGACGAGATCGACTACCTGCTCGAGACCGACCGGCAGCCGCTGAACCTTCCCGATGCGCCGCCCACCGAGCAGGAACTGGCCATCGCCGACTTCGCCATGCAGTTCATGCACGACGGCTGCACCGTGCAGACCGGCATCGGCGGCATTCCCAGCCAGGTGGCGAAGCTGATGGCCGAAGGACCGCTGGGCGACTTCGGGGTCCACTCCGAGATGTTCACCACCGGACTCATGCACCTGCACAAGTCGGGCAAGGTGACCAACCGCAAGGGCGGCGCGTTCGACGGTGTCTCGGTCACCACGTTCGCGGCCGGAGTGCCGGAGTTGTACGAGTGGTTGCACGAGAACCACGAGGTGCGCTTCCTGCCGGTGCGGCTGGTGAACTCTCCCGAGCTCATCGCCCGGAACCGCCACATGGTCACCATCAACGGCGCGCTGGCGGTCGATCTGGCGGGCCAGGTCATCGCCGACACCATCGGCGGCATGCAGTTCTCGGGCGTGGGAGGTCACGAGGACTTCGTGAGCGGACCCGGCCTGTCGAGCGACGGCCGCAGTCTCATCTGCCTGCCGTCGAGCAGCATCGTGGGCGACCAACTGGTCACCCGCATCCTGCCGATGCTGCCCGCCGGCTCGGTCATCAGCACCCCGCGTCACCAGGTCGATGTGATCATCACCGAGTACGGCGTGGCCGAGCTGGCGGGCCGCACCATCCGTGAGCGCGCCATGGCCCTCGCCCAGGTCGGCCACCCCGACGTGCGCGACGAACTGATGGCCGTCGCGTCGACGTGGCCGAAGGACTGATCGCGTCGGCTCGGGCCCTCAGCCGCCCACAGGGGCAAGGGCGCTCGCAATGGCGGCGACGTGGTGGTGGTCGGTCCCGCAACAACCGCCCACCACGTTGATGTGCGGCAGCAGCTCACGCAGCGCGAGGTACCGGGCCGCCAGATCGATGGGGTCGCCGGAGTCCAGCTCCTCCGCCTCGTTCAACTCGTCGTGGCTCATCATCGACGCATTGGCCCGAACGGACCGGATACGTGCCGTCCAATGCGCTGACGGGTCCAGCGCGTCCACGAAGTGGGTCGGGTGGGCGCAGTTCACCATGTAGTACGCGGCCCAGCCTTCGGTGGCGACGTCGACTGCCGTGATCGCTGCGGCGAGCGATTCGCCCGAGGGCAGTCGACCATCGGTCTCCACCGTGAACCCGATCACCACCGGCATGTCTCGCTCAGCGGCCGCGGTGACGATGCCGATCGCCTCCGGCACGTTGGTCATGGTGATGGCGGTGACCAGATCTGCCTCCGTGTCGGCGAATGTCGCGACCTGCGCCCCGTGATACTCGGCCGCCTCCTGCGCGCTCATCAGGTCGCCCGGCACGTAGCCGTCGCCACGCGGGCCGATCAGCCCCGAGATCAGCACGGGAGCCGCCAGACCGGCCGACTCGCGCGTGGTCTCGGCAACTGAAACGGCGAGTCGGTTGAGGCGATCGAGTTCGCTCGCGTCGTGGCCGAGCTGAGCACCCCAGTCGGCATTGGCTCGCCAGGTGGGGGTCTCGATCACGAAGCCGGTGCCGTGCGTGCGAGCGATCTCGACGAACGGACCGAGATAGCGATCCAGTGCGGCGCGACCCTCTTCGGTGTCCAGCAGGGGGTACGCCGCGAACAGCGGGAGGTCGAGTCCCTGGTCGAAGATCAACGACGTCTCGATGCCACCATCGGTGAGGAAGACGTCGCCGTGGAGTTGGGGCAGTGCGGTGCGGTATCGGGCCATCCGAATCCCCTCTCGCGTGTCGGATGGCCAAGTCTTGCGCATCGACGATGATGGACCTTTCACGCCGAGATACCGAGCATTGTTTCCTCCTCGTGGCAACTCGGTGCGTCTCACACCAACCATCGGTCGCCAGTCGTACGCTCGTCCCCGGTGCGCCTGCTCCTCGTCGCTGACCTTCACTACTCGTTGCCCCAGTTCGACTGGGTCGTCGCGCAGGCACCCGAGTTCGACCTGGTGGTCCTCGCCGGCGATCAACTCGACATCGCGTCGGCCGTTCCGCTGGAGGCCCAGAGCGTGGTGATCCTCAAGTACCTGCAATTGCTGCACGGGGCGGGTCGCGTCGTGGTGAGCTCCGGCAACCACGACCTCACCGGACCCGATGCCGCCGGCGAGCAGTCCGCCCTCTGGTTGGCCGACGCGCGAGGGGCCGGCATCCCCACCGACGGCGACTCGCTGGTCATCGACGACACCCTGGTCACCGTGTGTCCGTGGTGGGACGGGCCCACGGGTCGGGCCGCGCTGGAGGAACAGCTGAGTGCCGATTTCGCGATCAGGCCGGCTCGCTGGGTGTGGGTGTACCACTGGCCGCCGTTCGGCTCGCCCACGTGTTGGACGGGCCGTCGCCACTACGGCGACACCGATCTGCCCGGGTGGATCGAGGAGTATCGCCCGGACGTGGTGCTGACCGGGCACGTGCACGAGCCACCGTTCAAGCCCGAAGGCGCCTGGGCCGACCGAATCGGCGACACGTGGGTCTTCAACCCCGGCCGTCAGATCGGTCCGGTCCCAACGCACGTGGCCATCGACCTCGACGAGCGCACCGCGATGTGGTGGTCGTTGATGGGCAGCGAGACCTTCGACCTGTCGTCGCTCACCACACCGGCTCGCACCGTCTTCTGACTCAGTGGACTGTCCGACACCGGGATGTGTCAGAGGGCTTTCGACGGGTGGCGATCTTTCAGCCAACGGGTGGCGGGAGAAGAGCTGACGTTCGCCTCTGGTCCGCGGGCCTGCTGGAGACGATGGCTGAAGTGTGAAGCGCGCAAGGATGGTGAACGGGACCAGCGAAGGCCTTGCCCACGGAGGAAGAGACCACACAGTCCCACCAGTACACGCCAGGAGGCCGGAGTGACGACACCATCAGAGACTGCCAGTGCGGTGCTCGGACGGGCGCCACCGCACGTCGCCCACCTCATCGATGCCACCGAGGGACCATTGGTGGGCGCTGGGCGGCTTAGCCGAGTGGCGCCGTTCGCTTTCACGTCCGGTGTTGGTGTGATCGTCGCAACGTCAGCCACATCGTGGGCGCGGCCTGGACTTGCCGTCGCCGGAACCGTCGTTGCCGCCGTCACGATCTTCGTCTCCGTGGCTGTCCCCTGGGCGCGAGTGCCCCGACAACTGCAGCTCATCCCACCGGTGTTGTTTCTGAGCGCCATGCTGACGCTGATCGCGGCGGCCCGGACCGGCTTCGGATTGCCGTTCATGATGATGGCTGTGCTGCCACTGATGTGGTTGGCGATCTACGAGGCACGTTGGACGGTGATCTCGATCACCACGCTGACAGGACTCGCTCTCTGGCTCGTGACTCCCGGTGGACACGACGCCTCACCGAGTGCGACGAACGTCGTCGTCGTCGTCTTCGTCGTGTGCGCTGTCGGCATGGGGTACGCGCTGCAGGGTATGGTCGCGGACACCCGGCGGGTTGCGCGGGAGCTACGCGAGCAACGGGCCGCCTTCGAGAACGCGGCGATGATGCTCGACGTCTTGCCGGAGCTCGTCTCGCGATTTCGGCTTCCTGATCATGTCATCACGTATTGCAACGCCGCATGGGCGGCCCAATACAACCGCACGCCGGGCAACGCGGTCGGCCAGCCCTTGGAGGCGTTCTTGTCCGACGACGAGTTGGCCGGCCTCTCGTCGCAGCTCACGCTGCTCGGCCCCGACGCCCCGGTTCTCGAAGACACCGCCGAACGTGCCGTCGCGCACCATCCTGGGCAATGGCTGCATTGGATCGATCGGTACCTGGTCGGCGCGCACGGTGACGAGATCCTGTCCATCGGCCGCGATGTCACCGCACGCCACAACGCCGAGGCGGAGCTTGCGGCAAGCGAGGCTCGGTACCGTGAGCTGGCAGACAACGCCGCTGACGTCGTGTGGCGCTTCGCCCTCGAACCGACCCCTCACTTCGACTACATCAGCCCCTCGGTGGAAGGCATTCTCGGCTATCCGCCGTCGTACTTCCTCGAAGACTTCGGCCGCATGCTGGAGATCCTCGACGAGTCGGGTAGAGCGGCGATCGGTCGTGCGTTCAATGGTGAGCAAGTGCTCGGACGTTTCGACTTCCGCTTCCGACATGCCGACGGATCGACGATCATCGGCGAGACCAGGACTGCCACGGTCCGCGGTGGGATGCAGGGCGTGAGCCGCGATGTCACCGAACTGCGACGGCTGCAGGCGACCGTCGCTGCGCTCGCGTTGCGCGACCCACTGACCGGACTGGCCAACCGACGCCTGCTCGAGGAGTTGCTCGACGCCGAACTCGCGCGCACGCAACGCAACGGTTCGACACTCGCGATCGCATTCCTCGATCTCGACGGATTCAAGAGCGTGAACGACTCCTATGGTCACGAATGTGGCGACATCGTGCTCTGCGAGACTGCCCACCGCCTGCTGGACGTCGTGCGCGATACCGACACGGTGGCACGCGTCGGCGGAGACGAGTTCGTCATCGTCTACGAGCCGAACGACTCGAACTCGCGACACCTCATCGAACGTGTGGAGCGGGCGCTCTCGACTCCGATCAAGATCACTGCAACTGAGGTCGCGTTCTGCCCGGCCAGCATCGGGGTCGCCGAAACCAGCACCGTTGGCCACAACCGCGTCGCGCTACTTGCTGAGGCCGACCGTGCGATGTACCAACAGAAACGTGCCAAAGTGTTGCGGGCGGGTCGCGGGGGCGAAGCGGCGCGGTGAGCATTGCGGTCCTGTTGGGCGAGCTGACGACGCTGGACCACCGCAGGAACGTCGGCGCGATCGGAAGCGACGATCCCTTCGACAACGTGGCGTGGTTCGCTCGATCCGTGGGTGTTGAAACCCCAGTTTCTGATCAGTAGTCGGGGTCTGGGTCGCGCAGGGAGCCAGGACGTGCCGCCGGCGCTTGCCGTTGGGCGAGCTCGCTGAGCACCTGGCCCACCATCGCCAGACCGGGTGCGTCGCCGTACTGGTGCTTCAGATCGGCAAGGTACGTGGTGACGAACGCGAGGCGTTCGGCCAACCCCTGTGCCACCAATCGAAGCACCGCCGGATCTCCGTCGAGGAACGCGTGGCCGTCGGCCGCGTAGCGCAGCACGGTCGGTTCACTCGCGACGACCGTGGCCGAGCTGGGTCGGTCGAGCAGCTCGGACATCTCGCCCACCAGCGCACCCGGCATGGTGATCGTGTTCACCACGACATCGCCCTTGCGCACGTCGAGCGCACCACGCACCAAGACCCACAGACCGTCGCTCGGTGCACCCTCGGCGACCAGCACTTCGCCGGCAGCGATGGTCACCTCGGGAAGATGGGCCGAGAGCGAGAGCATGTCCGTCACACCGGAAGGGTACGACGACGGCTGTGAACGGAGGGTGACGGATTGGTTCGGTGGGCTGCCCGGCCTCAGGCCGACAGCACCCGAACGGGGATGTTGCGCGGGCCGCGCACCTGGCCGCCCGCCCACGTGACCTTGGAGTCGTCGGTGACCTCGAACTCGGGGATTCGCCGCAACCACTCCTCCACCGCGACCCGCAGTTCCATGCGGGCGAGGTTCGAGCCGGCGCAGCGGTGGATACCGGCGCCGAACGCGAGGTGACGGTTCTGCTGGCGGTCGAGGATGACCTTGTTCGCGTCCGGGAACACTTCGGGGTCGCGGTTGGCGGCCGGGAAGTTCATCAGGATGCGCTCGCCGGCCTTGATGGGGCAGCCCTTGTACTCGGTGTCCTCCACCAGACGACGCGCCATGGTGACGGGCGCGTACGCGCGCAGGAACTCCTCGATGGCGGTGGGCATCAGCTCCGGCTCGGCCTTCAGCCGGCGGCGATCCTCGGGGTGGGTGGCGAGGTGCCACATCGTGCTGCCGATGGACGACCACGTGGTGTCGATGCCGGCGATGAGCAACAGCGCGCACATGCCCATCACCACGGGCATGCCGATGGGCTCGCCGTCGTGCTCGCTCTGCAGCAGTTCGGTGATGAAGTCGTCCTTCGGCTCGGCCTGCCGCTCGGCGATCGCGCCCTGCAGGTAGCCGATGATGCCCATCACACCGCGGCGACGACGTTCGGGGTCGTGCGCGAACTCGAGTGTGTCGCGCACCCACTCGGTGAACGTGTCGGACATGTCCTCGGGCACACCGAGGATGTGGCCGATCACCCGCACGGGGATCTGTTGCGCGTACTCGGCGGCCGCGTCGGCTTCACCGCGGGCGAGCGCCTGGTCGACCAGACGGATGCACAGCTCACGGGTGAACACCTCGTACTCGGCCACGCGGGCCGGGCTCATGGTGGGCAACACGAGGCGACGTGTCCACGTGTGCAGCGGCGGGTCGGCGCTGATGGGCGGCACGCCGGAGGTGAGCACGGGCGCCTGGATGGTGTCGGGGTCGCCCTCGTTCATCGGGATGATGGGCACCACACTGATGCCGTTGCCCGAGGGGAACTTCACGATGTCGTGGGCGATGGCGTTCACGTCCTCGTACCGGGTGGGCAACCACGAGCCGCCCCACCGTGTGGTGTGGGCCATCGGGCAGGTCGCGCGCAACTCGTCCCAGATGCCGTACGGGTCGTTCACGTACTGCGGGTCGAAGATGTCGTAGTCGCTGGCCCAGTCGAGCACTGGAGCGATCGTAGGCAGTTCGGACATCTCGTTCGGCATTGCGGTGACGACCTCCATCGGCGCGGGAACGAGGACCATCCTGCCAGAGCAACGCGGTGCACGTCCGGTCCGGCCGCCCAGGGTTACCATCCGGTCATGACGGACGACCCCGATGCGCCGCCACCTTCGCGTCGCGCGCTGCGCTGGTGGCCTCTCGGTGCCGCCACCGCCATGTTGCTGACGGTCGCGCTCTGTCTGATCACCAGCTGGGAGTCCATCCGCAGCGGCCATCCCGCGTACTGGGTCTCGTTGGTCGTTGCTGCGCTGGGAGCGGCTGGCATGGCGGTCTGGGCGTGGCGGAACTCGCCGGCGCCCGAACGGTCACATGGCCGCCGCATCACGCTCCGCATCGTGCTCGTGGTGGCCACGGTGGTGCCGGCGACGGCGCTGGTCTGGCTGCGGCCGCTGCGACCCGACAGCGTCGCCCTGCGCGCATTGGAGGACGGCAAGGGCGTCAGCGTGCGGTCGACGAATCTCGTGGTGCGCATGGACCCCGAGAACCCGAAGACCACCGGGCTCGTGTTCTATCCCGGCGCCAAGGTGGACCCTCGGGCGTACGCGCACATCCTGCGACCCATCGCAGAGGCGGGTTATCCCGTGGTCATCATCAAGCTGCCGTTCAACCTCGCCGTGCTCTCCCCCGACGCGGCCGACACCGTGGTCGGCGACGACGACGACATCGACCGCTGGGTGGTGGGCGGGCACTCGCTCGGCGGCGCGATGGCTGCGACGTACGCGTCCGAGGAGCACGACGAGCTGTACGGACTCCTGCTCTACGCCGCGTACCCGGCGTCCGACATGTCGGATCGAACGGGGCTCACCGTCACCTCGATCTTCGGCACCGAGGACGGTCTCACGACGGTCGACGACATCCGGGCGTCGATGGCGGACCTGCCGCCCGACACGCTCTTCGTCCCGGTCGAAGGTGCCGTCCACGCGTTCTTCGGCGACTACGGCCCTCAGGCCGGCGACGGCACGGCCACGGTCGGCCGGGGCTTCGCCCAGGACCAGATCGTCGACGCCACGCTCGACCACATGAACCGCGTCGACGCCAACGGCTGATGCGATGAGCGATGAAGCGGCGCAGGCGCTTCATCGCTCATCGCATCGCGATCAGCCGGGGGTCACCACGATCTTGGACCGGGTGTGGCCGGCACCGATCTCGGTGAGCCCGGCCGCGACGCCGTCGAGACCGATGACACGATCGATCTCCGGCACCACCGAGCGGTTCGCCAACATCTCGGCCAGGAGGGCGAGGTCCTCCACGTTGGTCGCCGCAGTGAACTGATGGAACGAGGCGTCGGCGCGCCGGAACTTGATGCCCGTCCAGAGGATGTGCGGCACTGGTCCCAGCCAGCGGTTCTTCTTCGGCCCGGTGACGACCACGTACCGCGCGCCCGGTCGGAGCACGCTGATGCACTCGGCCGGGGTGCGGTTGCCGGCGTTGTCGAGCATCACATCGAAACGAGCGCCGCCCACCACGAAGTCGTCCTTGGTGTAGTCGAGCACGGCGTCGGCACCCAGCCGGCGCACCATGTCGACCTTCCCCGTGCTGCACACCGCTGTCACCTGCGCGCCCAGCGCCTTCGCGATCTGGACGGCGAACGTGCCGACGCCGCCGGCTGCACCGTTCACCAACACGTGGTCGCCCGGCTGCACGGTGCCGTGAGTGCGCAGTGCCTGCAGCGCGGTGATGCCGGCCAGCGGAGTGGCCGCCGCGTCCTGGAACGACACGCCGTCGGGAATCGGCACCATGTGCTTGACGCCGAGGACGGCGTAGGCGGCCAGACCGCCGCCGTCGCCGAGGCCGAACACCCGCTGCCCCACGGAGTACTGGTCCACACCGGCGCCCACGGCGACGACGGTGCCGGCGATGTCGGCGCCGTGGACGATCCGCTTCGGGCGGCGCACGCCCGACATCATCCGCATGAACAACGGGGTGCCGGTGAGGAAGTGCCAGTCGAGCGCGTTCAGCGAGCTGGCCTCCACGTGCACGAGTACTTGGCCCTCACCAGGTGACGGCGTGGGCACGGTCTCCACCGCGAGCACGTCAGGTGCGCCATAGCGGCGGGCCACCAGGGCGCGCATCGTGGCATCGATCGTCGGTTGGGTCTCATGTGTCGGGGAGGTCATCGGGCAGTCCTTGGGTGGGCGGTACGTACACTGTACGTTCTACGACGTACAGTGTATGTTGTCAAGGTGGCAACCGACACGGCACCCCGTGCCCCGCTCTCCCCCGCGGCCATCGTGGCAGCGGGGATCACGCTGGCCGACGAGCAGGGCGTCGATGCGCTGAGCATGCGCAACCTGGCCCGATCGCTCGGGTACGAGGTGATGTCGCTCTACAACCACGTGCGCAACAAGGACGACCTGCTGACGCTGATGGTGGATGCCGTGGCAGCCGAGATCGACCTCCCCGACCCCAGCGCGCCGCCCCTTGTCGCCGTTCGGGCGATGGCCGTGTCCACCAATGCAGCGCTCGCACGCCATCCGTGGGCGGCCCCGTTGTGGCTCCGGCAGGCGCCCGGCCCGGCTCGCATGCGACAGATGGACGATCTGCTCCGGCTGATGTACGCCAGCGGCCTTTCGCGCGAACTGGCGCACCACGGGTTCCACGCGGTGAACAACCACGTGCTCGGGTACACCCTGCAGCGACTCGGCATGGGCCTCGAAGGCACCGACCTGGAGGACAAGGCCCGCGACTTCATGGCGGGCCTCGACGCCGACACCTACCCGTTCATGGTGGCGCACATCCACGAGCACCTCGACGGCCACACGGGCAGCAGCTTCGAGCTCGTGCTCGACCTCATCCTCGACGGCCTCGTGCGCCTCGATCGGGAAGCCCGCTGACCAACCTCAGGTCATCAGCTCGCCGGCGTCGGCCGACACGAGACCGGGAGGACCGACGATGAGTGGATCGGGGATGCCGACGACGTCGTGGTCCTTGTCGTCGTAGTCGAACCGAGCCAGCACCGACCGGATGGCCTCGATCCGGCCGCGCTTCTTGTCGTTGCTGCGCACCACCGTCCACGGCACTTCGGTGGTGTCGGTGTAGAGGAACATCGTCTCCTTCGCGATCGTGTAGTCGTCCCAGCGATCGAGCGAGGCGATGTCGCTGGGGCTGAGCTTCCACTGGCGCACCGGGTCGATGCGGCGGATCGTGAAGCGGGTCACCTGTTCCTTGCGCGACACGGAGAACCACAGCTTGATGACCGTCATGTCGGACGCCTGCAGCGACCGTTCGAACTCGGGCACGTGACGCAGGAACTCGCGGTACTGGTCGGTGGTGCAGTACCCCATCACGCGGTCGACGACACCGCGGGTGTACCACGAGCGATCGAAGAGGACGATCTCCCCAGCGGTCGGAAGGTGGGCGATCCATCGTTGGAAGTACCACTGCCCTTGTTCGCGCGGGGTGGGGATGCCGAGCGCGACCACCCTCGCCTTCCGCGGGTCGAGGTGTTCCATGAATCGCTTGATGGTGCCACCTTTGCCGGCCGCGTCGCGCCCCTCGAAGACGATGCACACCTTGTGGCCGGTGTGCTGCAGCCACGCCTGCAGCTTCAGCAACTCGATCTGCAGGAGGCGCTTGTTCTCCTCGTACTCGTGCCGACTCATCCGCTCGTCGTACGGGTATCCCTCTTTCCACGTCATGATCGGCCGACCGTCGGGCCCGATGAGCACCGGGTCGTCGATCGAGTCGAACGTGCCCTCCACCGTGAGGCCACGCTCGACGAACTCGTCGACGGTGAGGTCAGCCCGCAACGCGTCGATCAGCTGCTCGAGGTCGATCGTCGAAGCAGCGCCGTCATCTCGTCCGAAGTCCGCGTCGTCGGTCACGGGAGTGAATGTAGGGCACCGGCACACCTTGGCTCGCGCTCGTCACCCGCTGTTCACCTTCAACAACGGTCTGTCAGATTCTTTGGGTGAGTGGTCGTGATGGTCATTAGTCGACGGCCCCGATGCGGTCACCGTAGTGGACGGTGGGTGCGTTGAGGATTTGCTTCCAGGCGACGATGCGTCGGGTCACGTCTCGCGGTTCTTCAGCGGCGGACGGCGATCAGGTAGAGGACCTTCATTGCGGCTTGCTCGTTGGGGAAGTGCCCGCTGTGAGCGACCGCACGCCGGCAACGGACGTTCAGGCTCTCAATCGCGTTGGTCGTGTAGACGATCTTGCGGAGCTGTTCACGTCTTCCAGGCCCTGTAGTCGCCTACGTAGGATCCTGGAAGTAGGTGTGCGGTGCCCACACAGCCAAGGTCCAGGACCCGTCATCCTCGCCTGGGATTCCGACGTTTCCATCCACAGTCCAGAACACCATCCGGAAGCGCATCGGAAACTCGCCACCGGCGACTGTCGCCCGGGCCTGAATCGCTGCGGTGCTCGCCTGGTCATACGTCACCGACTCGATCTCCCACTGCTGAAGGTCGTGCTGTTCGAAGACGTCGCGGGCAAAGCGAGCGACCTCACCGCCAGTCTTCGAGCCGATCAGGGCCGACGGCGTGAACTTGGCCACGATGGCCCACCGCCCGTGCTGCCAGGCGTCGAAAAACTCGGTGGCGAGCCTCACGATCTCGTTGGTCTTGAAGCCGGCATCCGATGCCTTGATCGTGGAGGAAACGAAGTCCCGCTCGTACTTCTTGTACGCACCGTGACGCTTCAGCGTCGCCCAGGTATCGCTCCACGTCGGTGGCGGGTCATTCGACTTGGCGGCCCTCCGAGTCGCCGTCGCCCAGTCCGCTACCGCGAAGAGCATGTTCCACGCCTTCGTCGCCACGATCGGGTTGTCGAAGTTCACCACGGAGCCGTGCATGATCCCGTGACGGTAGACGTCGAAGACTTCGTCATCGACCCGCCTCTTGATCGTCTTCGTGAACGTGGCCATGGCGTGAGTGAGACCGAGGTGGTGGCCAACGACGCTGTCCCAGGCCACCATGTCGGCGGGGTCCCTGGAATGCAGACCCCTTCGTTCGCCCGGTTCGAAGTCGTTGACGAAGCCGTCCATGACGGCAATCAACTGGAGAGTGCAGCTGTCGAACTCACCCGCGTCGTAGTGCGCCCGAGCCCGCTCTACCTGATGAAGACGCTGTCGGAGTCCGTCTTGCCCCCGGAGACGTGTGATCCACCACTTCGTCGCTTCTGTGTCGCGGTACAACTCAACCAAGCGTGTCTCGGCCGATTTCGGATCGGCCGTCTCCGCCAGAAGCTGCTCGATCTTGTCCACACTCAGCATGTCGTGGAAGATCCAGTTGCGCTCCCCAAGACGGTCGTAGAAATCGTCCACGACCCGCGTGAGCCGCTTCATCTGTTCCTCGATCTCGATGAGCTTCTGGCGTTGGCCCCGAGCGACGAAACGCGTCAGGAGCTTGCCGCCCTGAATCTGTTGGGAGAGCTCCACGTACGAGGGCAGATCCTTAGCCGAGCCATAGGGCGACGGCCGGCTGGAGCCAGAAGAGGATCGACTAGACATCCCCGCATTGTACCGAACGTCAGTTCGGCCAATGGTGCCAAATTCCACGGCTATGGGTATTCGGCTGACGCAACTTGGTTTGTCGAACCTGGTCGATCGCGGCATACATTTGCGACCGAGTTGGCTCGTATCAGAGACGAGGTCGCCGCTTCCGACAACTCCCGGCACGTCGGGCCCGGGCCGTCGTCTGGGGCCAACAGATCCGCGAGAACGAAGAAGCCCCGAAAACTTGCGGTTGTCGGGGATTCGAGTATGACGTTATCGGTGGGCGCAGAGGGACTCGAACCCCCGACCACTTCCTTGTAAGGGAAGCGCTCTACCAACTGAGCTATACGCCCCGGAACGGGATCCCGAGCCTACCTGCGTGCCTCGAGCAGCGCCTCGAGCAACTCGGGGGTGGCCGCGGCGACGGGCGTGCGGCGGTCGTCGTGCACCAGGTGCACCAGGTCGCGACCCTGCAGATCCACGATGCTCGCGCCGGCCTCGCGGCAGATGAGCAGGCTCGCCAGGTAGTCCCACACGCCATGCGCGCCCTCGGCGCTGCGGTCGTCGCAATCGACGTAGCCGTCGAGCACACCGCACGCCACCATGCACAGGTCCAATGCCACCGCGCCGTAGACCCGGCTCTGGCGGTAGCCCAGCGGGCGGGGCGGGATGCCGTTGAGCGCGACGATGCTGTCGGCGATGTCGGTGCACGACGATGGGGCGATGCGCACGCCATTGCGGAACGCTCCTCCCCCGCGCGTGGCCCAGAACCGATCGCCCGACGCCTGATTCACCACCAGCGCGACCGAGGGCCCATCGACATCGACCACGCACATCGCGGTCGCGAACCACGGCAGCCCCCGGGACGCGTTGGTGCTGCCGTCGATGGGGTCGATGACCATCACCTCGCCCGTGGCGCCCGGCTCGAACTCGCTCTCCTCCGACAACACGCCGAGCCCGGCCGCACGCAGGAGCGGGAGCGCGGTATCGTTGGCCACCACGTCGAGCGCGTACTGGCCGTCGCGATTGCCCGACGGACCGAAGTCGTGCACCGCCGCGAACGCCGCGCCGACGGCATCGGCGACCTCGTGCAACAGGGGCAAACGGTCCAGGTTCATCGGGGCTGCACGGTAGTCTCGCAGCAAGCCCGCAGTGCAGAAAGGTTCCCATTGGCAGTCATCGATGTCGCCGGCTTCGTGGCCGATCTGAAGGGTCACGCCGTGGACCACGGTTTCCACGTGCACGACGAACGCCATTTCGTCGAGACCTACTCGTTGCGCCAATTGTGGGAGGTCGATCTGCACCCCGAGGAAGCGTGCAACGGCCCCATCGACCTGCACCTGTCGCTGGAGGTCGACCCTCGAGCGCTCCTCGGATTCGAGGACGAGGTGCTGAAGCTGCCCGACCCCGACGACGACCCGCCGCCCGGGTTCACGTTCCCGCTCATCTTCACCTGGACCCTGCCGCCGCTGCCGCAGCCGCCCGACCTGCTCGTCCTGGCCACCGAACTCGCCGGCGTCGGGGGCATCGCACTGCCGGTGGAGGTGTCGGCCATCGACAGCTTCGCCGCCGTCACCGATGCACCCGAACGCAGCCTGAGCATGGTGGCACGCATCCCCATCGATCTCGCCGACGTCTATCTCGCCAACGACAAGGCGTTCTGCGACACACTCGATCGTTGCCGTGAGGTCAGCCTGTTCCTGCTGGAACGCGCCGACCACTGGCTCGGCGACGACTGATCCCCGAACCCGACTGCACCTGAAAGGGCCACGGCCATGCGAGTGAGCGAACTGATCGACATGCTGAAGGACCAGCCGCCGGACGCCGAGGTGGAGCTGGCCATCGTGGCGCCGCTGAGCGATGAGGAAGACGACATCACCGTCGACCGCTACAGCGTGGAGGGCATGCTGCCCTGGCAGGACGAGGACGACGAAGGCAACGAGGAAGAGGTCGTCATCTGGCTCGTCGGTGGCGAGGACGACGACGTGGAGGCGTTCCTCGATGCCATCGAGGAACAGCAACACGACCACGAGCACGACCACGACCACGACCACGGCGATCACCACCACTGATCGATGACCGCGCAGACACCCGGCCATCGAGCGCGGGTGGCCACCGGTCTGGTGCTCGGGGTCACAGCGGTGTTCGTGGCCGCGTGGGGGTTGCGCCAGTGGGCGCCGTTCCAGCACCCCGCTGCCGGTGCCGACGTGTTCTGGCCGCGCAACGTCGCGCCGCTCGCCGACTTCGTGGAGGACCACACCGGCCTGCACTTCCTCCACCCGATCGAGGTGGAGTACATCGCCGACCCAACCGCGTTCGCCGAACGCACCGACACCGCACCGGTGCTCACCGACGAACGGCGCGAGATCGCCGCCACCGATGCTGCACTCGGCCGAGCGCTCGGCTTCTGGTCGGGCGACGTGTCGCTGATCGACAGCTCCCGCACGATGCGGGAGGCGTCCGACTTCGGGGCCGTGTGGCTGACCGACGAGCACACCATCGTCGTCCGCGCCGACGACGGACAGAGCGATTTGTCCCCGCTGGACCGTGCCGAGTTGGTGGTGTTGCTGTCCGAGATCCTCGACGATCAGCACTACGACGTGGCCCATCGACTCGACGAGGCACCGCCGCAGGAGTTCCAGGCGTTGCTCGGGTTGGACCTCGGCCAGGCGCTCTGGGTACGCGACCAGTACGTGGGCACGTACAGCCTCGAGGAACTCGAGGACTACGACGCCGCGCGCGACGCTCGTGGCCGCGCCTACGGCAAGGCGGTCGCCGATGTGCCACCCGTGTACCGGGCGATTCGTGTGGTGGCCCAGACGGTGGGCCCGGGCTTCGTGACCGCACTCCACTCGCACGGTCGGCGCACCGTGCGCGATGCGTTCACCGACGACACGCCCACCGCCATCGATCAGCTGTCGCTCCCCGGCGCCAAGTACGTGCGCCGCGACCTGACGGAGCGGGTGTCACCGCCGCCGGTGCCATCGGCCGGCGTGTTCGTGTACGACCGTCAGATGGGTCCGTTCGCGCTCTTCCTGGTGTTGGCGAGCGGCACCGATGCTCCCACGGCGTTGACGGCGAGCGACGGGTGGGGCAACGACTCCTTCTCCGCCTATCGGCTGGACGGGCGCGTGTGCGTCGACGGGCGCGTCGTGGCCGACAGCGCCGCCGATGCCGACCGCATCGAACCGCTGCTCGAGTCGTGGGCCGCGGCCCGGCCGGCCGAGGCCGACGCCCTGGTGGGCCGCGACGGCACCACCCTGCTGCTGTCGGTGTGCGACCCCGGCGCCGACATCGACCAGGCGACGCCCGGCCAGGACGTGCTGGATCAGTACTTCGGCCGCGCGTCGCTGCTGGCCGACCGGATCGAGCTGTTGGGCAAGCCCGAGCTGGCCGAGTGCGTCGCCGCCTCGTTCTACGACCGGCACGTCGTGGCCGACGTGCGCGACGACCCGTCGTTCGACTACGTGGGCGAGTTGGAGCTCATCACCGAGGACTGCGGCACCTCGATCTGAGCAACTTCGGCGGGAAGGTCGTGCTCGCCGTGAACGTCCTCTCCAAGTGTGGTCTCACGCCGCAGAACACGGGCCTCGAGCAGCTGCAGAAGACCTACGCCGATCGCGGGTTCACCGTCGTCGGCTTCCGTGCAACCAGTTCGGCGGCCAGGAGCCCGGCACGGCCGAGGAGATCGAGACGTTCTGCTCCACCACCTACGGGGTCACGTTCCCGATGATGGAGAAGATCGACGTGAACGGCGCCGACCGTCACCCCATCTACTCCACCCTCACCGAGGTGGCCGACGCCGAGGGCCACAGCGGCGACATCCGCTGGAACTTCGAGAAGTTCCTCATCGCCCCCGACGGTGCGATCACCCGCTTCAGCCCCATGGTGACGCCGGAGGACCCGGGTCTGGTCGCCGCCATCGAGGCCGCGCTACCGTCCTGAGGTGCCTCGCATCCAGTTCCCCGACGGATTCGTGTGGGGAGCTGCCACGGCGTCCTACCAGATCGAGGGGGCCGTGCACGCCGACGGGCGCGGTGCATCCATCTGGGACACGTTCAGCCACACGCCCGGCACCGTGCTCAACGGCGACACGGGCGATGTCGCCTGCGACCACTATCACCGCCTGGATGCCGACCTCGACCTGATGGTCGATCTCGGTCTGCGCGCCTACCGGTTCTCCATCGCCTGGCCGCGAGTGGTGCCCGACGGCACCGGCCAGGTGAACCAGGCCGGCCTCGACTTCTACGACCGGCTCGTCGACGGGTTGCTCGAGCGCGGCATCACTCCCTTCGCCACCCTGTACCACTGGGACCTGCCACAGGCGCTGCAGGATCGTGGGGGCTGGGAGCACCGCGACATCGTTCCTGCGTTCACCGAGTACACGCAGGCGGTGGTGGGCCGGTTGGGCGACCGTGTGGTGCGCTGGATCACCCACAACGAGCCGTGGGTGGTCAGCTTCCTCGGCAACTACGAGGGCGTGCACGCGCCCGGCCAGACCGACCTCGGTGCGGCGCTCTCGGTCGCCCACCACCTGCTCGTCTCGCACGGCGCGGCCGTGCCGGTCATCCGCTCCGGTTCCCCCGGCGGCGAGGTGGGCATCACCGTGAACCTCGGCCTCGGCCGCGCTCGCACCGATGCTCCCGCCGACATGGAGGCCGTACGGGCGCTCGACGGCTACGCGAACCGGTGGTTCCTCGACCCGCTGTACGGCAAGGGCTACCCGTCCGACATGGTCGAGCGGTTCGGCGCGGCGATGCCAGCGGTGAACGATGCCGATCTCGACCTCATCGCCACCCCCACCGACTTCCTGGGCATCAACTCGTACAACCCATCGGTGGTCAGGCCGACGGCGAAGGCGGACAACCCACTGGGCTTCGATCCGCTCACTGCCGACGAGCTGACGGCCGCAGGGTACGAACTCACCGCGATGGGCTGGCCCATCGTGCCCGAAGCGTTCGGTCAGCTCATCACCCGCGTGGCCCGCGACTACGAGGTGCCCGCCATCTACATCACCGAGAACGGCGCTGCGTTCGACGACGAGGTGGTGGATGGCCGCATCGACGACCCGCGCCGCACCGACTTCCTGCGTCGACACCTGGCGGCGCTGCGCGTGGCGATCGACGAAGGTGCTCCGGTACGCGGCTACTTCGCCTGGTCGCTGATGGACAACTTCGAGTGGGCCCTCGGCTACGCCCGGCGCTTCGGCCTGGTCCACGTGGACTACGAGACGCTCGAGCGCACGCCCAAGGCGAGCGCGCACTGGTACCACGACACGATGGCGGACAACGGCTTCGATCTCTGATCGACGAGCCGCCGCGACGGCACTACTTGCGGGCGAGGGCCGCGACGCGCTCGAGATCGGCCGCCAGATCCGAGGTGCGCGACTGCGCCGACGAGCGAACCTTCTTCGTGATCATCTCGAGGTGGATGGACACCGCGTAGCGGGTGGTGCGCACCTGCGTGACGTCGGGGTTCGCCGGCAACCAGGCCTCGATCACGGTTCGGTCGAGGTCGTTGTCGGTCTTGATCACTGCGGTCATGTGCCACCTTGGCAGATCTGCGGCCCCGGCGCAGCAAATCCGCCTGATTTCTCCGCAATGGCGTGTGGGGCGGGTGGGGATCGAACCCACGACCGACGGGTTATGAGCCCGCTGCTCTGACCAATTGAGCTACCGCCCCGAGTGCGCACAAACTAGGCGCCAAAACGGCGAACGACCCGCACGAGGCGGGCCGTTTGCTTTGGCTCCGAGAGCAGGGCTCGAACCTGCGACCCGCTGATTAACAGTCAGCTGCTCTGCCAACTGAGCTATCTCGGAATGGCGATGAGGAGGATAGCAAGCGGGTCGCCGCCTCACTCCTGTCTGTTCACTCCTCTTCCAGGAACTCCTTCAGCCGCTGGCTGCGCATCGGGTGACGGAGCTTGGCCAAGGTCTTGGCCTCGATCTGGCGGATGCGTTCGCGGGTGACCCCGAACTCGCGACCCACGTCCTCCAGCGTGCGGGCCTGACCGTCGTCGAGGCCGAAGCGCATGCGCACGATCTCCTGCTCGCGTTCGGTGAGCTCGCCCAGCGCCTCTTCCACGGCCTGGGTGAGCATGCGCTTGGCGGCCATGTCGGCCGGCGCATCGGCAGAGAGGTCCTCGATGAAGTCGGCCAGGTTGCTGTCGTCCTCTTCGCCGACCGGCGAGTCGAGCGACAGTGGGTCCTGGGAGATGCGCAGGATCTCGCGGATCTTGTCGGGCGGCAGGCCACACCGGTCGGCCAGTTCGTCGAGCGTGGGCTCGCGCTCGAGCTCCTGGTGCATCTGGCGCTGCATGCGCAGCACCCGGTTCATGCTCTCCACCATGTGCACCGGAATGCGGATGGTGCGAGCCTGGTCGGCGATGCTGCGAGTGATGGCCTGGCGGATCCACCACGTGGCGTAGGTGGAGAACTTGAAGCCCTTGGTGTGATCGAACTTGTCGACCGCACGCATCAGGCCCAGGTTGCCTTCCTGGATGAGATCCAGGAACTGCATGCCCCGGCCGCTGTAGCGCTTGGCGATGCTCACCACGAGGCGCAGGTTCGCCTGGATGAGCTCGCTCTTGGCCCGCTGGCCGTTGTGCACCAGGCGCAGCAGGCGGCGTTGCTCGACGTCGTCGACGGCGGCGTCCTCGAGCGCCGCGTCGAGCGTGGCGGCAGCGCGGTTCCCTTCGTCGATGGCCTGGGCCAACCGACGTTCGTCGTCGACGCTCAGCAGGTCGACCCGACCGATTTCCTTGAGGTACATGCGCACCGTGTCGGCCGTGCTGCCGGCGTCGACACGCTCGTGACCGGCGCGTGTGTTGCGCTTGCGCAACCGGCGTGCGAGCAGGCCATCGGTGTCTTCCTCGGGCTCGGCGACCACCGGTGTTTCGATGCCATTCGGGTGCGTGATGTCGGCCAATTCCTCGACGCCGTCGTCGATGCGAATGCCTCGACTGCCGAGCATGTCGTGCACTTCCTGCAACACGTCGCCGGTGAGTTCCACCTTGCGCAGCACGTGCGCGATGTCGTCGGCCTGCAGGACGCCCGCGGCGGAGCCACGCTCGACCATGGAATTCCATTCTTCCGATTCGACCCCGACATACGGAGTGGAATCGGCAGCTGCGTCAGCCGTGCCGTTACTCACCCACGCTCCTCACTCACCCGTTGGATCCACCCTAGCAACGCCTCCGCTGCGTCATCGGCTGCTTCCGCGTCGTCGATGAGTTCCAGTTGCAAACGGGCGTCGCGCATCTCGCGCAGGTCGTCCGGATCGGTGGCCTGCACCTGCCGTGTGAGCAGGCGGCGGGTGGTGGCCGAGATGAGGTTGCGGGCCTCGATGACCGGCTCGGCGTCGACGTCGCTGACCGCAGCGCGCTCGAGGAACTCGCGGGCCTCGGGGTCGGCCAGCTCGAGCGCTCGCTCGATGGCGCCGCCCGCCTCGGCCACTGCCAGAAAGGCACGGCGGGCGACATCGTGGGCGAACAGGTCCTCCACGAGCCACGGGGCGATGTCGTCCCACCGCTGCAGGAGCATGGCCACCGCGACGAACTCCGCGTTCTCGGCCGCGCCCACCTGTCGGGTGGGTGCGATGCGCACGGTGCCCACTCGCCCACCGCGCTGGGCGGCCGCCACCAGATCATTGACCGGCAGGCCGACGTGCGTGGCCACCTGACCGGCGTACAGCTTGCGCACGTTCTCGTTGGGGTGTTCGTTGACGATGCTCAGCGCCTCCTGCGCCATGCTGGCCCGGTCTTCCGGGGACCGCAGCGGACGACTGTTCAGCACACGATTGAGCCGGAACCCCAGGAACGGCAGTGCGTGGTCGACGGCTTCCCTCAGGGCGTCGGGGTCGCTCACGCTGAGATCGCCGGGGTCCTTGCCGGCCGGGAAGCGAGCCACGCTGACGCGCACCTGGTACTTCTCTTCCCACTCGTAGAACCGCTGTGCGGCGCCCTGGCCGGCGGCGTCGGCATCGAACGCCAGCACCACTTGGCTCGCGTAGCGCTTGAGCAGGCGCACGTGGTCTTCGGTGAGCGCCGTGCCGCAGGTGGCCACGGCGCGGCGCAGGCCGGCTCGGTGGAACCCGATGACGTCGGTGTACCCCTCGCACACGATGACCTGGTCGGAGGTGACCACCTCGTTCTTGGCCCAGTGCAACCCGTAGAGGGTCTTCGACTTGGCGTAGATGGCGGTCTCGGACGAGTTCTTGTACTTCGCCGGGTCGGTGCTGCCCGGCATGATGCGCCCGCCGAAGGCCACGGGCTCGCCGTTCTCGGTGAAGATGGGGAACATCACGCGAGCACGGAACGAGTCCTGCAGGCGACCGGCCTTGTTGGTGAACGCGAGGCCCGTGTCGCGCAACACGTCGGCCGGCAGCTTCAGGTCGCGGCAGAGCGCGTCCCAGTCGTCGGGCGCCCAGCCCAGCTTGAACTGCCGCGCCACGTCGCCCGCCAGCCCGCGCTTGCGCAGGTAGTCCCGGGCGGCACGCGCGTCGGGCCCGTTGAGCAGTCGGTCGTGGTACCAGTCGACCGCCTTGGTCATCGCCTCGACCAGCGACTTGCGACGGGAGCGCTCCTTGCCTTCGCCGCCGGTCGTGTAGCGCAACTGGATGCCGGCCTTGCCGGCCAGTTGTTCGACCGCCGTCACGAAGTCGACGTGCTCGATCTCCTGCACGAACTTGAACACGTCGCCCGCCGCCCCGCAGCCGAAGCAGCGGTAACGGCCGGTCTCGTCGCGCACGTTGAACGAACCCGACCGTTCGGCGTGGAACGGGCACAGGCCCACCTGGTTGCGCCCCACTCGCCGCAGCGCGACGTACTGGGAGATGACGTCGGAGAGCACCAGCGAGGCCCGTAGCCGCTCCAGATCCTCCTCGACGATCGCCATGTTGCTGCACCCTACCGGCGGGGTGTCTACCGCTCCTGCGGTGGCGGCATCTCCTCGGGCACTTCCATCGTGTCCTGCCCGCGCGTGGCCCGCAGCGAGAAACCGATGGCAGCAAACAGCACGATGGCGATGACGAGCAGCGACAGCCACGTGGGGATGACGTACCAGCGATGGATGAGCATCTTCACGCCGACGAAGGCGAGGATGATGGCCAGGCCCTCCTGGAGATAGCTGAACCGTGCGTGCATGTCGGCGAGCAGGAAGTACAGCGCTCGCAGCCCGAGAATGGCGAAGGCGTTCGACGCGAACACGATGAACTGCTCGTGGCTCACGGCCAGCACCGCCGGCACCGAGTCGACGGCGAACAGCACGTCGGTGGCCTCCACCAGCAGCAGCACCGCGAACAACGGCGTGGCGAATCGCTTGCCGTCGATGCGGGTGAACAGTCGCTGCCCGTCCATCTGGTCGGTGAGCGGGATCACCTTGTGCACCAGCTTCAGGAACTTGCTCTTCGACGGGTCGACGTGATCGTCGCCGCCCACCACCAGCTTCACGGCCGTGTAGAGCAGGAACGCACCGAAGATGTACAGCACCCACTCGAACTTCTCGATGAGGGCGATGCCGGCGAAGATGAACACGGCGCGCAGGATGAGGGCTCCGAAGATGCCCCAGAACAGCACCCGGTGCTGATACCGACGCGGCACCACGAAGTAGCTCATGATGAGCGCCCACACGAACACGTTGTCGACGCTGAGGCTCTTCTCGATGAGGTAACCCGAGTAGTACTCGCCGGCAGCCGCGCCACCGAAGCCCCACCACACCACCAACCCGAACGCCAGACCGATGCTGATCCAGACCGTCGACTCGATGGCGGCCTCGCGGGTGTAGACCTCGTGGCCCTCGCGGTGCACGACCAGCAGGTCGACGAGCAGCAACGCCATGATGAGCGCGAGCAGGCCGACCCACCAGCCGACACCGACATCGAGTTGGACGAAGGAACCGGAGGTCTCCTCCGCAGCGGCGATCAGCATGACTCAGTCACGGGTGAAGAGGCCGCCGACGTTGACGCCGCTGGAGTTGCTGGTGCCGACGAAGCTCATGATCCAACTCTGGAGCTCGTTCGGGTTGCGGGTCTGGGTCCACACCTTGCCGGGGCCGGTGAACTCGAACACGAAGCCCTCGCCGCTCTTCCAGCTCTGCACCAGGCCGCCACCGCTGGCCTTGCGGAACCCCATGGCGACGGTGTCCTCGTAGGCCACCATGTGGCCGGTGTCGACGATGAGCGACTGACCCGGCTGCAGGTTCCACACCTCGAGCGCGCCGTAGCAGGCGAACACCGTGGTGCCCTGGCCTTCGGCGCGGACGATGAAGCCGCCCTCGCTGCCGAACATGTTCTTGAACCCGCCCCACTTGGCGTCGATGTTCACGTTCACGTCGTTGGCGAGCCACGAACCCTTGGAGATGAACAGGGCGTGGCCGGGCGTGATGTCGTGCGTGGTGATGTCGCCGGGCAGGCGAGCCGCCACGTCGACGAAGCCACCGGTGGGCGGCGCCGTGTAGGTGCTGACGAAGAAGCTCTCCCCGCCGAGCGCGGCACGCTTGAGCGACTTCATGATGCCGCCCTCGGCCTTGGCGGCCAGCGTGACGCCGGCCGACATGGCCATCATCGCACCACCCTCCACCTTCACCGGTTCGTTCGGGCTGAGCGTGAGTCGTGCCACGCCGTAGGCCGGACCCTGACGCGTCTGTACCTGCATCGTTGGCTCCTTTCGGTTGTGATGACCATTGTGGCGGACCGAAGCGGTCCGCGCTCGATCACTTGGTGGAGCTGGTGGCTCCGCCGATGACCGCCTGCGCTGCCGCGAGACGGGCGATGGGCACGCGGAACGGGCTGCAGCTCACGTAGTCGAGGCCCGCTTCGTAGAACAACTGGATGCTCTCGGGGTCGCCACCGTGCTCGCCGCACACGCCGAGCTTGAGGTTCTTCTTCACCGAGCGGCCGCCTGCGGCGCCCATCTTCACCAGTTCGCCCACGCCGCCGACATCGATGGTCTCGAACGGGTTGCGCTTCAGCAGCCCCTGCTCGAGGTACGCCGGCATCATGCGGCTCTCGACGTCGTCGCGGCTGAAGCCGAACGTCATCTGGGTGAGGTCGTTGGTACCGAAGCTGAAGAAGTCGGCTTCCTCCGCGATCTCGTCGGCACGGATTGCGGCGCGGGGCGTCTCGATCATGGTGCCGATGGTGATGTGCGGCGGGTTCTTGAGACCCTTGGTGGCGGCGTCGACCTCGGTCTGCACCCAGCTGCGGGCCAGGGCGAGCTCCTCACGGGTGACCGTGAGCGGGATCATCACCTCGACGATGGGGTTCTTGCCCTTCTTGCGCAGCGCAGCGGCTGCCTTCAGGAGGGCCTTCACCTGCATCGCGTACAGACCGGGCTTCACCACGCCGAGGCGCACGCCACGGGTGCCGATCATCGGGTTGTGCTCGGCCCACTCTTCGGCGGCCTTCAGCTCGGCGGTCTCGCGCTTGCTGAGACCCGAGACGGCCCTCTTGATGTGCAGCTCCTCCACCGACGGGAGGAACTCGTGGAGCGGCGGGTCGAGCAGACGCACCGTGACGGGCAGGCCGTCCATGGCCTCGAGGATCTCCTCGAAGTCGATCTGCTGCACTCGGCCGAGCTCGTCGAGCGCTTTGCGCTCGTCGGCGTCGGTGTTGGCGAGGATCATCTCGCGCACCACGGGCAGACGGTCGGGAGCCAGGAACATGTGCTCGGTGCGGCACAGGCCGATGCCCTCGGCGCCGAGCTCGCGGGCGTTGGTGGCGTCCTCACCGGTGTCGGCGTTGGCTCGCACGGCCAACTTGCCCTTGCGCACCTGGTCGGCCCACTTGAGGACGACGTTGAACTCGGCCGGCGGCTCGGCGGCGGCGAGCTTCATCTCGCCCAGCACCACTTCACCGCTGCTGCCGTCGAGGCTGATGATGTCGCCTTCCTTGACGACCACATCGCCGACGGTGAACTGCTTGCCCTCGATCTTCACGGCCTCGGCACCCACGATGGCCGGGGTGCCCCAACCACGGGCGACCACGGCAGCGTGGCTGACCAGACCGCCGCGAGCGGTGAGGATGCCTTCCGACACCATCATGCCGTGCACGTCTTCGGGGCTGGTCTCGTTGCGGACCAGGATGACCTTCTCGCCACGGGTGGCGGCTTCATCGGCGTCGTCGGCGGTGAAGTACACCTTGCCGACCGCGGCGCCGGGCGACGCGGCGAGGCCCTTGGCCAACACCTTGCCCTTGCCGGCGAACTGCGGGTGGAGCACCTGATCCAGGTGGTCACCCGTGACGCGCATGATGGCTTCTTCCTTGGAGATCTTCCAGCGCTGGTTGCCCTTGCCGGTGCCCTTGGTCATGTCGACGGCCATCTTCAGCGCAGCAGCGCCGGTGCGCTTGCCCACGCGGGTCTGCAGCATGTACAGCGTGCCCTGCTCGATGGTGAACTCGGTGTCGCACATGTCCTTGTAGTGGCGCTCGAGCCGATCGAAGATCTCCATCAGCTCCTTGTGGATGACCGGGAAGTGGAGCTTCATGTGGTCGAGGTCTTCGGTGTTGCGGATGCCCGCCACCACGTCCTCGCCCTGGGCGTTGATCAGGAAGTCGCCGTACGGCTTGTTCTCGCCGGTGGCGGCGTTGCGGGTGAAGCCCACGCCGGTGCCCGAGTTGTCGTCGCGGTTGCCGAACACCATGGCCTGCACATTGACGGCGGTGCCCAGCTCGTGGCTGATGCGCTCACGCACGCGGTAGGCGATGGCGCGGGCGCCGTTCCAGCTGGCGAACACGGCCTCGACGGCGCCACGGAGCTGCTCGCGCGGCTTCTGCGGGAACGCGGTCTTGGTGGCCTTCTTGATGACGGCCTGGTACTGCTTGCACAGGTCCTTCAGCGCCTTGGCGCCGAGGTCGCTGTCGGTGGTGACGCCGGCCTTGGCCTTCGCGGCCTCCAGCGGGTGGTCGAACAGCTCACCGTCGACGCCCATGACGATGCGGCCGTACATGGCGATGAACCGGCGGTAGCTGTCGTACGCGAACCGCTCGTCGTCGGTGACGCTGGCCAGGCCCTTGACGCTCTCGTCGTTGAGGCCGAGGTTGAGGACGGTGTCCATCATGCCCGGCATCGAGAACTTGGCACCCGAGCGCACCGACACCAGCAGCGGGTCGAACGGGTCGCCGAGCTTGCGGCCCATCTTCTTCTCGAGCGCGAACACCTGCTGCGCGATCTCGGCGTCGAGCTCTGCGGGCCAGCCACCCTTCATGTACGCACGGCAGGCGTCGGTGCTGATGGTGAAGCCCGGCGGCACCGGCAACTTCAGCACGCTGGTCATCTCGGCGAGGTTGGCTCCCTTGCCACCGAGGAGGTCCTTGTACTCCATCGGAGGACGGCGGTGCTTGTGATCGAAGGCGTAGACGTATGACACGAGGTTCGAGTCTACGTCCACCGTGCCGATCTGCAGGTGCTCGATATGGAGGTCCCGATCCGCACCGGCCGATTCGTCACCGTAGGCTCATGCCGTGCCGTCCGCTGCCGCCGTGTTCCGCCTGTTCGGATTCCCGGTACACGTGCGCCCCGGCTTCTTCATGTTCATGGTGCTCGTCGTGGTCGCCCAGGGCCCCACGTTCGGCATCCCCTTCGCCGTGTTCATGGCCGTGTTCACCGTCATCCACGAACTGGGCCACGCGTTCGCCGCGCGCAGCACGGGCGCCGAGGCCCAGATCGCACTCGACTTCATGGCCGGCTACGCAGCATTCACCCCCACCCGAGTGCTCACCAAGTGGGAACGAGTGGGCATTTCGTTCGCCGGGCCCGGCGTGCAGATCCTGCTCGGCAGCATCGTGTACGTCGCGGTCCGCGGTGGCGTGCAGGCACCCGAATCCGGCAACGCCATCCAACTCGCCGTGTTCTGGGCCGGCCCGATGATCGGTCTGTTCAACCTGATTCCCGTGCTGCCGTTCGATGGCGGCCACATCACCGAGGTGGCGGTCGAGACCGTCATCGGCGAACGAGCGCACCGGTTCATGGAGTGGTTCACCATCGTCGTCGCCGTCGGGGCGATGGTGTGGATGGCGCTGGACCCGAACCTCGTGCGGTTCATCTTCTTCGCGCTCATCCCGCTGCTGTCGGTGGCGGCGTCGATGAGCGCCGAGCGCGCTCGCGAGCGTCGTGCTCGCAGCCAACAGATCCTCGCCCGCTCCGAGGCGCTGGCGTGGGCGACCGGGCAGGTGCAGTTCCCCGACGGAACGGTGCCGTCACCGTGGTTCCGAGCCTGGCAGCAACTGCAGGCCGGCGAACGCCAGGCCGCCCTGCACGTGTTGCTGCTCGACCTCGCCGACACCGAACCCGTCAACTGGTGGCCCCCCGATGCCGCGCCGGTGGAGGCGCTCGCACGAGTCGCCGAAGTACTGCCCTCACCCATCCCTCAGGGGCGATCGTTCAGTGCATTCGTGTTGTCCGGTGTCCTGCTGCGTGTGGGCCGTCACGACGAAGCGGCTCGCTACGCCGCCGCGGCGTACGAGGCGAACCGGGCACCGATGCTCGCCGTGCACGTGGCCCGCGCCGCTGCTGCGCTGGGCCACCGGGCCACTGCGCTCGCCTGGCTGCGCACCGCGTCGAGCACCTCGCCCGACCTCGTGGCCAACGCCATCGACGGGGCCCGCGAGTTCGACTCCCTCCGCCACGACCCCGAGTTCGCCGCGGCCGTCAGTCGCTGAGCACCTGCTTCGCCAGCGTCTTGGGGGCGATGAGGCAGTACGAGGTGTGGATCAGCTCGGTCACCTCGGACCAGTCGACGGCGGTCGACAGGTCGAGCACCACCCAGCCGCCGCGGGCGAGATAGGGCGCCGGCGAGACCCGCGGGTCACCGAGCAGTGCGGGCAACTCCTCGCGATCGGCCTTCACACACAGCGAGCCGCCGTCACCGGGGAAGCAGAAGATCTTCTTCCGGACGCGGAAGTTGATGTCGGTGCCCCAGGTGACTTCCTCGGTGGCCTCCGGCAAGGCCATCGCGATGGAGCGGATGCGGTCGAGCTGGCGGGCTGCTTTCGCTGGAGTGAGCGCCATCGCCTCAGTGTTGCAGAGCAGATCGGGGCACGAACGCGAGCACGGCGTCGCCGTGCGAGCTCGTGACGCGAGCGCCCAGCGACTCGGCCTCTGCGGCCGTGACGCGCTGCAACACGCGGGGCGCGGTGGCGGCGCGGCTGTCCATGCGCTCGACCAGTTCCTGGCCCGGATAGCAGCCCTTGGTGAAGCTCACCGCCACGTCGGTGACCCCCGTCTCGGCCGGGATGGTCTCGCCGGGCACGATCTCCGAGCCCATCTGTGGCCAGACCGCGTCGATGCGCGCGACCAGCAGATCGTCGGCCGTGCCGGCGGGCACGCTGGCGGGCGGCTGGGGATCATCGCCGAGCAGGTCGTACCCACTCCCCCACGTCGACAGGCCGTCGCCGTCGACGCCACGAACCGCGATGCATCGCCATGGCAGCACGGTCACATCGGCCTTCACGCGGATCTTGAAGCGATTGATGCGCGCCACGAGCACCTCGCCGAACCCGGCGTCGGTGTCCAGCACGAACGTGTCGTCGGTGGTGCGCCACACGCGGGCCAGGACGTCGATCTTCCCGGTGGGCTGCAGCAGAAAGGTCCACACGGACGAGCCCACCGCGAGCGGGCGCAGGTCCTGACTGGTCTGCGACTGCAGGTAGGTGGCTGCATCGGGGCCGGACACCTGGACCACATCGCGGGGGTACTCGAACCAGAACATGCGACCAGTGTCCCACCGACCGAGGAAGGTGACACACTCGCGACCATGGAAACCGAGCTCGTCGCCCGTCGCGCAGGGGATGGCCTGAAGACCACACTCCGCCGACTCGCCTCGTTGGTCGGTGGGCTGGTGGTGCTCGCGCTCCTCATCGGCGCCGCCACCTTCGCCACCGGATGGTGGGTGTTCGACGGCAGCACGTCGTGGCTCGTGCTCGGCGGGCTCATCTGCGTCACACCCGCTGCCGCCGCCGGGTTGGCCTGGCTGATGGTGCACGGCGCCGCCCGCTACGCACCCCGGCTCATCGCCGACATCGGCACCTTCTTGAAGTCGCCCTCCCCCTCCGCCGACGTGCTCATCGACTACGACACCGGCCAGCCCATCTCCATGTCGGCCAAGCGCATGAACGGTCTCAGCGCCGACCTCAGCACCCGTAGGTCCGAACTGCCGGCACTGTGGCTGGGCGTGCGCGCGATCCGTTTGGTGCCGGCGCTCGCGGCCATCACGTTCCTGGGCATGCTCGTCGTGGGCGGCCTGGGCACCATCCTGCTCATCGGCGGCGTCATCGACTGACCGCCACCAGAGTCCGCGCCGTCAGCGCGGGAGTTGGGTGATCTGGATGTACTGGCCGGCAGGGAGCGCACGGGCGATGAACGTGCGCAGGTCGTCGACCGTCACGTCCTCGACGTCGTCGTACGCGTTGGCGTAGTCGTCGATGGCCTGGTCGTCGTCGAGCCACCGCACGATGGTGTCGATGATCTCGGTGTCGTCGATCAACCCGTACTGCTCCTTCACCACCGCGATCGCCTTGGTCAGGTCGTCGGGCGATGGTCCGTCGGAGCGCAGTGAGGCCAGCTCCTCCTGCAGCACGGCTGCCAGGTTCTCCATGTCGTCGGGGGCGCCGGAGATGCTGAAGCCGGTCACCACCTCTGCGGGCGGACCGGGATCGACGGCGACGAACGCACTGGGCGAGTACGAGGCACCGAGCTCCTCACGGATGCGTTCCGTGAGTCGGTTGCTCAGCACCTCGGTCAGCAGGTCGGCATGGATTCGCTCCGCAGCAGAGCCGTCGCTGGCGGCGGTGTACTGCACGAGCAACTGCGCGGTGTCGCCACTACCAGCGCGCACCTCGCGGGTCACCACTCCAGCCGGCGGCGGCGGCGTCACATCGACACGCTCCTCCGTCTCACCGGTCGATGGCAACGTGCCGAGGTATCTCGCCGCCAGGTCGATGGCCGTGTCCAGCTCGAAGTCACCGGACAGCACGTACACCCAGTCGGCGGCGTTGCCGAACCGCTCCTGCCACACCCGGGCCAGCTGGTCGGCGGTGATGGGCGCGAGGTCCTCCGAGGTGAGCACCACGCGACGCCGCGGGTCGTTCCCGTACCGGGCGTCGTTGAGCGCGATCTGGGTCGCCAGGTCCGGGTCGGATTCCGGGTCCGCGACGTACCCGAGGTTGCGGTCCACCGCGCGCTCGAGGGCCCCTTCGTCGAAGTTCGAACCGGTGACGAACAGATGGATCGTCTGCAATGCCAACTCGAGGTCGTCGGTGGACGAGCTGCCGTTGAACACCTCCACGTTGGCCGACGGGAACGGCATCACGTCGACCGTCGACGACGACAGGATGCGATCCACGTCGACCTGGCTGAGGTCGCCGAAGCCCGACTCGCTGTTCACCTCGTTCATCAACCACACCGCCGGTGCATCGGCCGGATCGGTGGCCGAGAAGCCGCCCGGGCTGATCCCCAGGATCTCGATGCGGTCGTCGACGATGTCGGTCGGGTTGAGGATCACCGTGACGCCGTTGTCGAACGTGAAGGCAGATGGATCGATGAAGAAGTCGAGGCGGCTCGGCAGGCGACCCGAGTCGGACACTTCGGCCGGCTCGGGCGCGACCATCAGCGAGGTGGCGCCGGCAGCCACCGTCGCTCGATCCTCCACCGGCCGAGCGAGCAGGTCGGCCATCTCGACTTCCAGCGCTGCCGAGTCGGGTAGACCCTCGACCCCGGGTGTGGTGGTCACCGCGAGCACGGGATGCCCGGCCCCGAACCGCGTGGTCAGCCGCGCGTTCACCGCGGCGGCGTCGAGCCCATCGAGCACGGCCACCGCGGCCGCATAGGCGACATCGGCCGACGGCGACGGCGAGCCGGCGAGGAAGTGAGCGACGAGCGAATCCGCGTAGTTGGCGTCCTGCACCGTGTCGCGCCGCTCGTAGTCGGCCTCGACGAACGAACGGATCTCGGTGACGGCGCGGTCCACGTCGTCGACGTGGAGGCCGAACTGCAGCACTCGGGCGAACTCGTCGAGCAGCGATTGGGTGGCCGCTGGGGCGTCGCCGCTGTTGGCACTGAGGTACACGCTCGGCGCGTCCAACGGGCGGACGAAACTGCTCGACGACGCGTCGACGGAGTTGAACGGTGCCGCGGATTCACTGATGTCGGTACGGAGCCGATCGGCGATGGCGGTCATCGCGACCGCGTCGGTGATCTGGTCGACCACCGTGGATCCCAGCGACGCGTCGGTGGCTTCGGTGGGCAGGGCCAGCTCCACCGCAGCGGTCACCAGATCGGCGTCGGTGACCACGGCAGCTCTCGGCGCGTCGGGCACCGGCCAGCCGAGCGCGGGCCGTTCGCGCACGTCGCTGCGGGGCGCCGCGACGCCGAACATCTCCTCGATGCGCCGCTCGATGTCGTCAGGTTCGATGTCGCCCACCACCACCACGGCCACGTTGTCGGGCCGGTACCAGTCGTCCCAGAACCTGCGCAGCAACTCGGGCGTCATCGCCGAGATCGCCGCCTCCGTACCAATGGGCGCCCGACCGTCGTAGGCCGAGCCGGCGAGGTACAGATCGGCGATCGCGCCGGACACACGGCCGTCGGCCGTCAGCTCCCGATCGCGATACTCACCGAGCACCACCCCGCGCTCGCGTTCCACCTCCGCCGGGTCGAGCGTGACCGCGGTGAGCCACTCGTGCAGGATGTCGAGGCCGGTGTCGATCTCGTCGTCGGTGTTGCTGACGTTCAGCTGGTACACCGTCTCGTCGTACGACGTGTACGCGTTCACGTCGGCGCCGAAGCTCGATCCACCACGCTGCAACACGTCGACGATGGCGTTCTTCTCGTACTTCTCCGTGCCGTTGAACATCATGTGTTCCAGGAAGTGCGCGACGCCCGACTGATCCTCGTCCTCCAGCGCCGAGCCCGCGTTCACGGCCAGACGCAGCTCAGCCTGGCCGCCCGGGCGATCGTTGGAGCGGATGAAGTAGGTGAGCCCGTTGTCGAGCTCGCCGGTCAGCACATCGGGGTCCAGCGCCAACGGTCCGAGGTCGACACCTCCCGTGGGCGCGACCGACACCGCCTTCACCCCCGGATCGGACGCCGAACAGGCCGCGACGAGCAACGCCGCGACGACGAATGGGGCCAGGTGTCGAACGGACCGTCCTCCGCGCATGCCGCACGTTAGAAGACGGTGAGCACCGAACTCAGGTTTTCGCGCGGGCTTGGCTCATGCGGCGGGCGGCGGGCACGGCGGCGAGCAGCGCGGCGGCCTTGTTGCGGCATTCGAGGTCCTCGTCGTCGGGGACGCTGTCGGCCACGATGCCGGCGCCCGCCTGGAACGAGGCGCCGTTGGCACCGACGAACATGGTGCGGATGGCGATGGCCGTGTCGAGGTTGCCGCTGAAGTCGACGTAGCCGACCACACCCGCGTACGGCCCGCGCTTCACGGGCTCGAGCGAGTCGATGATCTCCATCGCACGCACCGTCGGCGCCCCGCTGACGGTGCCGGCCGGCAGCGTGGCGCGCAGCACGTCGATGGGCGTCTTGCCCTCGAGCAGTTCGCCGCTGACCTCCGACGTGAGGTGCATGACGTGGCTGTACTTCTCGAGTGTCATCAACTCGTCGACGCTGACGCTGCCGAACTGGGCGATGCGACCCACGTCGTTGCGCGCGAGGTCGACGAGCATGATGTGCTCGGCCACCTCCTTCGGGTTCTCCTTCAACTCGCCGGCCATGCGACGGTCGTCGTCCTCCGTGCGGCCACGTCGGCGTGTCCCGGCGATGGGCCGACTGACCACCTTGCGCCCGAGCACCTGCACCATCGGCTCTGGCGAACTGCCGGCGATGGTGATGTCGGGGTGGCGGAGGAAGTACATGTAGGGGCTGGGGTTCACCTGGCGCAGCACGCGGTAGAAGTCGAACGGGTCGGCCTGCAGGTCGATGTCGTACCGCTGGGCGAGCACCACCTGGAAGATGTCGCCGGCCAGGATGTGCTCCTTGGCCACCTCCACGGCCTGTTGGTACACGCCGTCGGCCATCGTGCTGCGCACCGCTGGCGGTGTCTCGCCCCGCTCGGGCGGCTCGACGGCAGGTGCGGCCAGCGGTCGCGACAACTTGGCCGCCGACGACATCACACGATCGATCGCGGCGTCGTACTCGCGGTCGATGCCCTCGGTGTCCATGTGCAGCACGGGCACGCTCTCGATGAGGTACATGCGTTGGCGCCAGTGGTCGAACGCGGCGAGCGAGCCGATGATGCTCATCACCGCGTCGGGCATCCGCCGGTCGTCGTGCGGGGCGTTCGGGAGGTGCTCGACCTCACGCACCACGTCGTAGCCGAGGTACCCCATCACCCCACCCTGCAGCGGCGGCAGGTCGGGCATGATGGGCGCCTTGTACGCGGCCAGCACGGCGTCGAGCACCGCCAGCATGCCCTGGTCGTACGGGATGGTGGCGCTGAGGTGCTGGCCGTGCTTGGTGACCACGCCATCGCGGAGCTCGAACGTGGCCACGGGGTCGTGGCCCACGAAGCTGAACCTGCTCCACCGTTCGCCGTGTTCGACCGACTCGAGCAGGAAGCCGTCGCCCTCGCCCACCAGCTTCAGGTACGCCGACACCGGCGTCTCCAGGTCGGCGAGCAGCTCGGTCCACACCGGCACCACCGTGTGCTCGGCGGCCAGCGCGTGGAACTCCTCGCGGCTGGGCCGCATGCGCAGTTCGCTCACGTGGCGGCGCCGAACGCTCGGTAGAAGCACGAGTACTCACCGGTGTGGCACGCGCCCTTGCCCTCCTGCTCGACCAGGAACAGCAGCGTGTCGCCATCGCAGTCGTAGTACGCCTCGCGCACGAACTGCCGGTCGCCGCTGGTGTCGCCCTTGCGCCACACCTCCTGGCGGCTGCGGCTCCAGTAGACCATCCGCCCTTCGGTGAGCGTCATCCGCAGCGTCTCGGCGTTCATCCAGGCCATCATCAACACCGAGCGGGTGTGCACGTCCTGGGCGATGCAGGGCACGAGTCCATTGGCGTCGTACTTCACGGTGGCCAACTGCTCGGCAGAGGCGGAGATGGCGACGGCGTCGGGCATGACCGCCATGCTAGGAGAACGACCCGCTCCGAGACCCAGAGATAGCAGCTGCCTACAGGTAGAGGCCGGTGTGTTGCTCGATGCGGGATGCGGCCACGGCGTGGATGTCGCGTTCGCGCAGCATGATGTAGTCGGTGCCGCCGACTTCCACCTCGTAGCGGTCTTCCGGGCTGAAGAGCACGCGGTCGCCCACCTCGGCGGTGCGCACGTTCTGGCCCAGCGCCACCACTTCGGCCCACACCAGGCGCTTGGAGATCTGTGCGGTGGCCGGGATGAGGATGCCACCAGAGGAACGGCGCTCGCCGTCCTTCTCGGGGATGCGCACCAACACCCGGTCGTTGAGCATCTTGATGGGCAACTTCTGGTCGTCCAAGGGCACGGCGGCAGGGTACCGTCGCTCACGTCGCGGCCCCAACGCGCCGATACCTCCACGGATCGTCACGTCGATCATTCGAAAGGACCACCGTGCGTCACTCCGTCGCTCGCGCCATCGTCACCACTTCTCTCGCCGCTCTCCTGCTCGTCGCGTGCAGCGACGACAGCGACGACGCCGGCGGTGCCGGCTCCACAGCGCCGGGTGCGACGCTCGCTCCGGGCGAGACCGTTCCGCCCACCATCGCCCCCACCACCACGTTCATCGTCGACTGCGCGCTCATGCCCCGCGTCGGCGACATCAGCGCCGCGGTCGGCGTGCCACTCGGCGACGGGCAGGTGACCGGCTCGGGAACGTGCCAGTACCTCGGGCTCAACGACCAGTCGAAGTCGGTCACCCTGTCCGCCTTCATCGACCCGGTCGACCAAGCCGCGTTCACCGACCTCCAGGCATCGCTCGGAGCCCCCACGCCGTACACCGACCCAGCGCTCCCGGGCGCGCAGGTGGGCGTGGACTCCACGCTGTTCATCACCGCCAACGGCACGGTCTACACCGTGCTCACCAACGTCACCGGCGGCGCGCTGAGCGAGCAGGTGCCGCTGTCGGCGGCCGTGCTGGCGAAGTGGCTGACGCCCTGACCAGCGGCGGCTGATCAGTCGCCGCGGCTGCGACGGCTGCGACGCTCACCCGTGCTGGCGGTGGGCGCAGAATTCGTGAGCGGACCCACGGCGGCGACGATGTCGTCGACGGTGGGTCGTGCGCCGGCTTCGTGCTGGTCGATGGCACCACGCATCGCGGCGAGGTGCTCGGGCGACGTGCCGCAGCACCCACCGACGATGCGGGCACCGGCATCGACCGCGAGGCCGGCGTAGCGCGCCATCAGCTCGGGCGTGCCCGAGTACACGATCTCGGTGCCGACGAACTGCGGCACACCGCAGTTGCCCTTGCTCACGATGGGGCGGCTGCAGCCGTTCATCTCGAGCACCGTGACCAGGATGTCGGGCGCACCAACACCACAGTTGGCGCCCTGGGCCAACGGCGCCACGGGCTCGGCGTCGAGCACCGCGGCCAACTGGTTGGGCATCATGCCCATCATCGTGCGGCCGGCCGTGTCGAACGAGCACGTGGCCACGTAGGGCATGTCATGCGCGATGGCCGCGGTGGCGGCCGCGTGCACTTCCTCGGCCGACGACATGGTCTCGATCCACACCACATCGGCGCCGCCGGCCTTCAGCCCGCGGATCTCCTCCGAGAACGAGGCGACCGCGGCATCGTGCGTGAGCGCACCCATCGGTTCGAACAGCTCGCCGGTGGGGCCCACCGACCCTGCCACCACGACCGGACGCGGTGCGGCGTCGGCCACCTGGCGCGCCAGCTCGGCGGCGCCCTTGGCGAGTTCGAAGGTGCGGTCCTGAGCCTTGTGCAGCTTCAACCGATGGGGATTGCAGCCGAATGTGTTGGTGAGGATGATGTCGGCCCCGGCATCGACGAAGCGCTGGTGAAGACCCTTGACCTCGTCGGGGCGCTGGACAGTCCAGAACTCCGGCGGCTCGCCCGACTCGAGACCAGCAGCGAAGTAGTTGGTGCCGGTGGCGCCGTCGGCCAACAGCACTCGACCGGTGGCCAGCAGTTCCGAGAGAGAAGTACGCATCGCTTCGAGGCTACGCGACGGTGGCCTCGATGCGGGCGACCGTTTCCGGCGTGAGGGCCGCCAGCACGTCGAGCGCAGCGAAGTTCTCGACCACCTGGCTCGGGCGGCTGGCACCCGTGATGACGGTGGACACGTTCTTGTTGTACGCACACCACGCGATGGCCAACTGGGCCAGCGAGCAGCCCAGTTCCTCGGCGATGGGGCGCAGCTGCTCGACCTTGGCGATGGCGCTGCCCTCGGTGAGGCGATCCTTCAGGAACTCGTACCCCTCGAGCGCACCGCGACTGTCGGCGGGGATGCCGTCCTTGTACTTGCCGGTGAGCAGGCCCGACGCCAGCGGGCTCCAGATGGTGGTGCCCAGGCCGATGTCCTCGTACAGCCGCGCGTACTCCTTCTCGACCCGGTCGCGGGCGAACAGGTTGTACTGCGGCTGCTCCATCACCGGCTTGTGCAGGTGGTGGCGATCGGCGATGTTCCACGCCGCTCGGATCTCGTCGGCCGACCACTCGCTGGTGCCCCAGTACAGCGCCTTGCCCTGGCTGATCATGTCGCTCATGGCCCACACGGTCTCTTCGACGGGAGTGGCCGGGTCGGGACGGTGGCAGTACACCAGGTCGATGAAGTCGAGCTCGTAGCGCTCGAGCGACGAGTCGATGGCCTGCATCAGGTACTTGCGGTTGAGCGTGTTCCGCATGTTGCGCACGTTGCCGTGGATGCCCCAGTAGAACTTCGTGCTCAGCACGTACTCGTGACGCTTCCAACCGAGCTGGCGGATGACGCGACCCATGATGGCCTCGCTCTCACCCGCCGCATAGCCCTCTGCGTTGTCGAAGAAGTTGCACCCGGCATCGAACGCCGTCTGCATGCACTCGGCCGCCAGATCGTCCTTCATCTGGTTGTCGAACGACACCCAGCTCCCGAACGACAGGACCGAGACCTGCAATCCACTCCGACCCAACCGGCGATACTGCATCTTGGAAGCCATGTGGGGCACCATACCCCCGGCTGCTCAACGGTGCGTATGCCGCCATTCGGCGAGTGCGCGGATTCCCTCGGTGCCCACGCCGCAACAGCCGCCCACCAGCCGAGCACCCGCGGCGAGCCAGTCGGGCAGATGACCCGGCAGCTCGGCCCCGCCGGTGGGACCGATCCAGCACTTGTGCTCGGCGTCCCACGCCGCCCCGTGGTTGGGGTACACCACCAGCGGTAGGTCCACCGCGCACGACCGCAGCAACGGCGCCACCAGGCCCGGTGCCGTGCAGTTCACACCGACGGCCTGCGCCGACGACGCCACCCGAGCAACGGCATCGGCCAGCACGTCACCCCCGCACGTGTGCGCCTCGTCGACGCACGAGAACGTGACCCACGCGGGCGCGTCGGTGAGCGCGCGGAGCTCCTCCACCACGATCTCGGCCTCGACGGCCAACGGCAGGGTCTCGATGGCGAACACGTCGGGGCCGGTGGTCACCAGCACCTCCAGGCGCGCCCGGTGGAAGGCCCGCACGTCGGCCCAGTCGACGCCGTACCTGCCGTGGTACTCGCTGCCGTTGGCCAGGTACGCGCCGTAGGGACCCACCGAGGCCGCCACCAGCGACGCTCCGGAGGCACGCGCCACGTCGGTGGTGCTCGCGAGCACGCGGCGCGCCTCGACGGGCGACATGCCCGCGGCCACGAAGCCCGGTTCACTTGCCTGGTAGCTCGAGGTGATGACCAGGTCGGCGCCGGCCTCCACGTACCGGCGGTGGGCCTCGGTGATCAGGGCCGGACGGTCGACGAGGACTGCAGCCGTCCACAACAGACCCACCGGGTGCTCGCCCAGCTCTTCGAGCGCCGTGGACAGACCACCGTCGATCAGCGTGAACGGCTCGCGCACCAACGGACTCATGCCGGGCGCACCTGCACCCCTGCCGCGGCCATCACGGCCTTCGCCTCGGCGATGGTGTGCTCGCCGAAGTGGAAGATGCTGGCCGCGAGCACGCCGGTGGCATGGCCGTCGATGATGCCTTCGACCAGGTGCTGCAAGGTGCCGACGCCGCCGCTCGCGATGACCGGCACGCCCACGGCGTCGGCCACGACGCGAGTGAGGCCGAGGTCGAACCCTTCCTTGGTGCCATCGCGATCCATGGACGTGAGCAGGATCTCGCCCGCGCCGAGCGACGTGGCCTCGATGGCCCACCGCACCGCGTCGAGACCCGTGGGGGTGCGACCGCCGTGAAGGTACACCTGGTAGCCACTGCCGTCGGGGCGTCGCTTGGCGTCGATGGCACACACGCAGCACTGCGCACCGAACTCGGCGGCGATTTCGCGGATGAGCTCGGGGCGCTGCACCGCCGCGGTGTTCACGCTCACCTTGTCGGCGCCGGCGCGCAACATGGTGCGCGCATCGGTGACGGCGCGGATGCCGCCGCCAACGGTGAACGGGATGAACACCTGATCGGCGGTGCGCTCGACCACGTCGACCATCGTGTCGCGCCCGTCGGACGAGGCGGTGATGTCGAGGAACACCAACTCGTCGGCGCCCTCCAGGTCGTATCGCGCCGCCAGCTCCACCGGGTCGCCGGCGTCGCGCAGCTCGATGAAGTTGACGCCCTTCACGACGCGACCGTTGGTGACGTCGAGACACGGGATGACACGAGCGGTCCTCATCGAGACAGCTCCGCGAGCGCCTGTTCGACGGTGAACCGTCCCTCGTACAACGCCTTGCCCGTGATGACAACTGACACGCCCGGCACGCCACGCAGTGCCGCGATGTCGGCGAGCGACGACACACCACCACTGGCGATGACAGGAATCGAAGTGGCCCGGCCGGCGTCGGCCAATCCCTCGATGTCGGGTCCGCCGAGCATGCCGTCGCGGGCGATGTCGGTGATGACGAAGACGGCTGCGGTGGGGAACCAACCGAGCGCGTCGGCGAGTTGCACGCCCGAACCCTCGGTCCAGCCGTGCACCGCGACCTCGCCACTGCGATGGTCGAGCCCCACCGCCACGGGCACCACCTGCGACGCTGCTTCGACGAGCGACGGGTCGGCCACCGCGGCCGAGCCCATCACCACGCGGGCCACGCCGGCATCGGCCAGCGACTGGGCATCACCGACCGTGCGGACTCCCCCACCGGTCTGGACCGACGCCGTGCCGGCCACGGCGCTGGCGATGGCGGCCACCACCGGCCGGTTCACCGGTGAGCCGCTGCGTGCGGCATCCAGGTCGACCACGTGGATCCACCGGGCGCCGGCCTCGGCGAACGAGCGCGCCACGGCGACCGGGTCGTCGCCGTACGTGGTCTGCTGGTCGTAGTCGCCCTGCAGCAGGCGCACCACCTTGCCGTCGCGCAGGTCGATGGCGGGATAGAGATCGATCACGACGGGTCCTCCAACGCGGCGACGAAGTTGCGCAACAGCGCCAGGCCCGCGGCGCCCGACTTCTCGGGGTGGAACTGGGTGGCGAACACGTTGTCCGCACGGAACACCGCGTTCACGGTGCCGCCGTAGTCGCAACTGGCGGCCACGGTGGCCGGGTCGTCGGGCACGCCGTGCAACGAGTGCACGAAGTACACCCACGGCGAATCCCCGAGACCCGCGAACAACGGGTCGGCGGTGTGCAGGTGGAGTTGGTTCCATTGCATCTGCGGCCGCGGCAGCTGGTCGGTGATCCAACGGATGGTGCCGGGAATGATGCCCAGCCCCGCCGCGTCGCCTTCGTCGCTGCGCGAGAACAGCATCTGCATGCCCACGCAGATGCCCATGAACGGGCGTCCGGAGGCCACGGACTCGTGGCACACGGCTTCGAGTTGAGCGTCGCGCAGGGCGCGCATGCAGGCGTCGAACGCGCCGACACCGGGCAGCACGACAGCTGCCGCATCGGCCACCAGCGCAGGGTCGGCGGTGAGCCGCGCGTCAGCGCCCACGTGTTCGAGCGCCTTCTGCGCGGACCGAAGGTTCCCGATGCCGTAGTCGAGCACGGCCACGAGCGGTGCGGTCACAGCACGCCCTTGGTGGACGGCACCGAGGAGCCCTCCACCCGCACGGCGTCGCGCAGGCAGCGGGCCAGCCCCTTGAACGTCGCCTCGATGATGTGGTGCACGTTGGTGCCGTGGCACAGCCGCACGTGCAGGGTGATGCCCGCCGCGGTGGCGAACGAGTGGACTGCGTGTTCCGCGAGCTGCGGATCGAACGGCGGGTTGCCCAACGGCAGCACCTCGGGCATCGGCACGTCCCACACCACGAACGGACGACCCGACAGGTCGAGCGCCACCTCGACCAGCGCTTCGTCGAGCGGGAACAGTCCGCTGGCGAACCGGCGCACCCCGGCCTTGTCGCCCAGAGCCTCGCGGAACGCTTCGCCGAGCGCGATGCCCACGTCCTCCACCGTGTGGTGGGTGTCGATGTGCAGGTCGCCCTGGGCCGCGATGCGGAGGTCGAAGCCACCGTGCTTGCCCAACTGCTCGAGCATGTGGTCGTAGAACGGGATACCCGTGCTCACCGACGCGGTTCCGGCGCCGTCGAGTTCGATGGAGAGCTCGATGGCGGTCTCCTTCGTGGCGCGCTGGCGTGTGGCGGATCGGCTCATGCAAGGACCTCCGAGAGGGAGGTGAGAAACTCGTCGTTCTCGGCGGGCGTGCCGATGGTGACGCGGAGACAACCCTCGAGGCGCGGCCAGCCCGAGCAGTCGCGGATGAGGACGCTGCGGTCGAGCAATCCCTGCCACACATGCTTGCCCGCCAGGGTGCGCGTCCGGAACAGGATGAAGTTCGCTCCGCTGGGGAACACGTCGATGGGCATCGCGGTCATGGCGGCGGACAGCCGCTCACGCTCGGCCACGATCACCTTCACCCGGTCCTCCATCTCGTGCACGAAGGTGAGTGCCAGGCGGCCGGCGATCTGCTTGGCCACGTCGAGGTGATACGGCAGCACCACCTTGTCGAGGTCGTCGACCAGCCACGACGGGCCCACGAGGTAGCCGAGGCGCGAGCCGGCCATCGACCAGGTCTTGGAGAACGTGCGCGACACCACCATCGGGATGTCGTCGTGCACCAGTCCCATGGCCGACCAGTCGGCGAACTGTCCGTACGCCTCGTCGACGACCAGGAGGGACTCGCCCTGCTCCTGCACCAGCGAGAGCACGGTGCGGATGTTGGACTCGGGCTCGACCAGACCCGTCGGGTTGTTCGGCGAACACAGGAACGTGACGGTGGGGCGCGAGGCGGACATCACTCGACGCACTTCGTCGAGGTCGAGGGTGAAGTCGTCGGCGCGTTCGCCCTCGGCGACCGTCGCTCCGGTGAGCCGGGCGATGTGACCATGGAGTTGGTAGGTCGGCTCGAACGTTGCCACCGTGCGGCCTGGGCCGGCATAGGCCAGCAGCAGGGTCTGCAGCACCTCGTTGCTGCCGTTGGCGGCGAACACCTGGTCGGGGCGCACGCCGTGCTGTTCGGCGATGCCCTCCCGCAATGCGGTGGCGGCACGGTCGGGGTAGCGATGCCACTCCACCCGCGACAGTTCGGCGGCGAACGCATCGCGCCAGGCAGGGGGCGGCGGGAAGGGCGACTCGTTGGTGTTCAGGCGCACGCGAACGTGCACCTGCGGCGAGTGATAGCCCTCGAGCGCCCGGAGGTCGTCGCGCACAGGTACTCGGGTCACGTCGGCCACGTTACCGAGCAGGCATCGCCCGGGACGGATGCATTCGGGCCAGACTGGGCGACATGGCTTCTCACCTCGCCGGCAACCCGTCCGCCATGCTCGCGGTGATCGCCGACCATCTCGAGCGGTATCACGAGCAGATCGGCGACATGGTGCCGCACTATCAGCACGACGACCAGGGCGACATGATCAATGCGCTGGTCGAGGCCGAACGCTCGCTGCGCACGGCCGCGCGACTGGTGCGCAAGGCCTCGAAGACGGCCACGCCGCGACACTGACCGGCCACGCAGCACGCTGGAAAAAGCGGCGACGGCCCCCCCAGGGGGCCGTCGCCGGCAATACCAGGCGGCGGATCCCAGTATCGCTCACAAACCAGGTGGCGGGAACCTGGTTGAACTCCCATGATACACCGGACGCTTGACGTGGCAAGGGTCCTGCTCTCCGTCGAACTACTTGATCCGGCCTTGACGCTTCCGCGGGAGCAGCGACGACGGGCAGAGGTCCTCGAGCGTGCAGTCCGAGCACCGTGGCTTCTTCGCATCGCACACCCGCCGACCGTGCAGGATGATCCGCAGACTGAAGTCGCCCCAGTCGGCTGGCGGGAGGTAGCCGCACAACTCGGCCTCCACCTTCACCGGGTCCTCCTCCGTGGTGAGGCCGAGCTTGCGCGAGAGCCGGCCGACGTGGGTGTCCACCGGCAACCCGGGCAGGCCGAAGGCCACGCTGCGCACCACATTGCCGGTCTTGCGGCCCACGCCGGCGAGGGTGACGAGATCGTCCAATGCGGTGGGCACCTCGCCGCCGAATCGTTCGACCAGCCCCTGGGCCATGGCGATGAGATTCTTCGCCTTGCTCTGGTAGAAGCCGGTGGAGCGGACGATGTCCTCCAGCTCGGCCGGGTTCGCCGCCGCCAGTGACGGCGCGTCCGGATAGCGAGCGAACAACGCGGGAGTCACCATGTTCACCCGCGCATCGGTGGTCTGGGCCGACAGCACGGTGGCGGCGAGCAGTTCGAACGGGGATCGGTGATCGAGCTCGCAGATGGCCTCGGGATACTCGTCGGCCAGTCGTGCGGCGATGACCTTGGCGCGACCCTTCGGCGTTCGTGGCGTCCCCATCTCGGCGAGGCTACGCGATGCCGACCGTAGGCAGCCATTAGCCTCGTCACGATGGTGAGCATCCGGGTCCTGCGCGCACTCTCGCCCGCCGACCTCGCAGCGGTGCGCACGTTCCTCGATTCCGCGCACGTGCTCGACTGCGCACAGCTGAACGACCACCTGCGCGCCGACCTCCGCCACGGGCCGCGCCCGGGATTCCTGGCAGCGCTGGCCACCACGGGCGACGACGAGCTCATCGGCTATGCGCAGGCCTCCGCCGGCAACGAGGGCTTCGTCGTCGACGCCATCGTCTGGTCGAGCTTCGACGGCGACACCGACCTCGCTTCGGCCGCGCTGCTCCATCGTCTGCTCGACGAACTCCCGGATGATGCGGCCGTCACCTGGTGGACCCACGATGGCGACAGTGCCCGCGAGTTGGCCGCGTCGCTCGGGATGCGACCCGGTCGTTCGCTGCTGCAGATGCGCCGCGACCTTCCCATCGATGCGAGCACCGACGTCGAGGTACGCGGCTTCCAGGTGGGCGCCGACGAGCAGGCATGGCTCGAGGTGAACAACGCTGCCTTCGCCTGGCACGGCGAACAGGGTGGATGGGACCTCGCCACCCTCCAGCAACGAGAGCGGGAACCGTGGTTCCGTGCCGAAGGGTTCCTGCTCCACGAGCGCGACGGCGAGCTCGCTGCGTTCTGCTGGACCAAGCTGCACGTCCCCGACACACCCGACGGCGCGCTCGTCGGAGAGATCTACGTCATCGCCGTCCACCCCCGCTTTCACGGGTTGGGTCTGGGTCGCGCGCTCACCGTCGCCGGCCTGCGCAGTCTGTACGCAGCGGGCGCGACCGAAGGCATGCTCTACGTCGACGCGACCAACACGTCGGCCGTCCGTCTCTACGATCAGTTGGGCTTCGAGGTGGCACACACCGACCAGTCCTACGTCCGACCATCTGGAGGATCATCCCAGTGACCACCATCGATCACCCCGCCACCGACGAACTCCCCCGTTGGAGCGTGGCCGACCTGTACGAGTCGTTCGATTCGCGGTCCTTCCAGGACGCCATGGACCGGGCCTCCGCCGATGCCACACGGTTGGAGGCGTTGTTCGACGAGCACGACATCCGCGCCACAGCGCCTCGCCCGGTCACCACCGCCGACGGCGCGGCCGCCGACGCCGCCATCGTCGCGATCAACGCCTCCCGCGAGCACATGGACCGGCTCGAGGCGTACATCTACGCCACCACCAGCACCGACAGCTTCAACGAGCGGGCCGAGGGGTTGCTCGGCGAGTTCACCATGGCGGCCATGCGCGAGAAGCCGCTGATCGCTCGTCTCGCGGCATGGATGGCATCGCTCGGTGTCGACGAGTTGTCAGCGGTGAGCCACGAAGTCGCCGAGCACCGCGGCACGCTCGACAAGCTCGCTGCTCGGGCCGAGCACCAGATGAGCGAGGTGGAGGAAGGCCTCTACGCCGAGCTCGTCGCCTCCGGATCCGGTGCATGGTCACAGCTGCACAGCGTCGTCACGTCGCAACTCACGGCCGAGGTCGCGATGCCCGATGGCACACGCTCCACCCTGCCGATGGCAGGGGTGCGCGGTCTCGCCACCCATGCCGATCCCGCGGTGCGCAAGGCTGCGTACGACGCGGAGCTCGCGGCCTGGCCCACGGTGGCCGCCACCTGCGCCGCGGCCATGAACGGCGTGAAGGGCGAGGCCACGGTGGTCAACCGCCGACGCGGGTGGAACTCCCCGCTCGATGCGTCGCTCTTCGGCAACAGCGTCAGCCGCGCCACGTTCGAAGCGATGCACGACGCCGTCACCGAGTCGTTGCCCGACTTCCGTCAATGGATGCGCACCAAGGCGCGCCTGCACGGGCACGACGGGGCGCTCCCCTGGTGGGACCTGTTCGCCCCACTCCCCTTCGCTCCGGCGTCCATCTCCTGGGACGAAGGTCTGTCGGTGGTGCGCACCGCGTTCAACTCGTACAGCGCACCACTCGGCGGCCTGGTCGATCGAGCGGTCGACGAGCGGTGGATCGATGCCGGTCCTCGCCCTGGAAAGGGAGGCGGCGCGTTCTGCATGCCGTTCATCGACGATCGGTCGCTCGTGTTCCTGAACTGGAGCGGCAGTGTCGACGCCGCGCAGACCACGGCCCACGAGCTGGGGCACGCCTACCACAACACCCAGCTGGCACATCGCACGCCCCTTCAGCGAGCCGTGCCGATGGCGTTGGCCGAGACCGCGAGCATCTTCTGCGAGACCCTGGTGGTGGAGGAAGGGCTGCAACGGCTCGAGGGCCGCGACCGATTGGCGTTGCTCGACACGGACCTGCAGGGCTCCACCCAGGTGGTCGTCGACATCCGCAGCCGCTTCCTGTTCGAGACCGAGCTCTTCGCCAAGCGTCAGCGGCGAACGGTCGGCGCCACCGAACTGAACGAGATGATGCTGCAAGCGCAGGCCGACAGCTACGGCGACGGGCTCGACCAGTCCACGGCGCATCCGTACATGTGGGCGGTGAAGCCGCACTACTACGGCTCGCACTTCTACAACTGGCCCTACACGTACGGGCTCCTCTTCGGCCTCGGCCTGTTCGCCCAATACCAGGCCGACCCCGATCGGTTCCGCGCTCACTACGACGACGCACTGTCGCGAGCCGGCATGAACACGGCCGAGGAGCTCGGCGCGGTCTTCGGCTTCGACGTCACCGACGGAGCGTTCTGGCTCGCCAGTCTCGACGTGGCGCGCGAACGAATTCGTGCCTACGAGCAGCTCGCTGCCGAGGTCGTGTGACCACGCTCTACCAGCCCGATCGCGACCAGTTCGCCGCGCTCCTGGACGGCGAGCCGCGCTATCGACTCGACCAGGTGTGGGACGGCCTGTACACACAGCTCGCCGCGCCGGCGGAGATCACGAATGTGCCCAAGGCGCTGCGCGCCCGCCTGGCCGAGGAACTGCCGACGGCGCTCACGCCCGTGGTGCGCCGGGTGAACGACCACGGCGACACGGTGAAGTACCTGTGGGAGCTGCACGACGGCAGTCGCATCGAGACCGTGTTGATGGTGTATCCCGACCGCGTCACGGTGTGCGTCAGCAGCCAGGCCGGCTGCGCCATGGCATGTGGGTTCTGCGCCACGGGTCAGGCCGGCTTCACCCGCCACCTCACGGTGGGCGAGATCGTCGAACAGGTGGTGGTGGCCGGCCGCGAGGCCCGGGCGATGGGCCGCCGCCTGGCGAACGTCGTGTTCATGGGCATGGGCGAGCCGATGGCCAACGAGGAAGCGGTGTGGGGCTCGGTCGAGCGTTTCCACGGGGCCATCGGGATGTCGGCGCGCCACCTCACCATCAGCACGGTCGGGCTGGTGCCGGGCATCCGCACGCTCACCACCCGTCCGCTCCCGGTGAACCTGGCCGTGTCGCTGCACGCCGCCAACGACACGCTGCGCGACGAACTGGTGCCCATCAACAAGCGCTACCCGCTCGAGCAACTGATGGAGGCGTGCGCGGGGTACCTCGCCGTGAAGGGTCGTCGCATCAGTTTCGAGTGGGCGCTGATCGCCGGTGTGAACGATCGCGACAGCGACGCCAAGGAGCTGTCGCGACTGTGCCGCCGGTTCCATCTTCCGGCGCACGTGAACCTCATCCCGCTCAACCCCACACCCGGCTACCCCACCGTGGGTTCCACGCCGAAGCGGGTGCACGAGTTCCGCGACCTGCTCGAGTCACTGGGTGTGAACGCCACGGTGCGCCGCAACCGCGGCACCGACATCGACGCCGCCTGCGGCCAGCTCGCCGCCGGCCAACCCGTCACCCTCAAGCGCACGCGCAGCAGAACTTAAGTTCGCGCGTCGAGGTACTTGGGGTTGGCGACGGTGAGCTTGTCCTGCACCGTGGCCCACACCAGTTCGCGCACTTCGGGGAGACGATCGTCGAGGGCACCGTTGCGGATCTTGTCGGCCAGTTCGCGCTCGTCGGCGCAGCCGAGCTGCGCGAGACGGTCGCGGTGCACGGCTGCCTGAGTGGCGCCCACCTGCAGCTCGCGCTCGACCATGGCCAGCACGTTGATGGCGACCCGCGTGTGGAACTGCAGGCGCCCGGAGGTGGCGGTGAGCACGTCGCGTTCCAGCCATTCGCGCACGGATTCGACGAGCTGTTCTGCCGACGGCAGGTCGTGCGGATTCACCAGCGTCCCTCCAGTGCCAGGAACAGGTCGTGTTCGTTCTCGCACACGCGGCGACCGATGGCCGCCAGCTCGTGGCTGCGCACCGCGCCGCTGAGGTGCGTGCTCGCCTGACCGATGCACATGATGCCCCACTTCAGGGTGCCGAGCACCTCCCACCAGCGCACCACCAACGGGTTCACGTCGGCACCGCTGGCCTCGGCGTAGGCGTCGAGCAGTTGGTGGTACTCACCGACGCCGGCCACCGGCTTGTCCGAGCCGAACCGCCACGCCTTCACGCACAGCCAGCCGAGGTCTTCCATCGGGTCGCCGATGTGCGCCAGCTCCCAGTCGAGCACGGCGTTCAGGCCATCGGGGCCGACCATGATGTTGCCCATCCGGAAGTCGCCGTGCACGAGGGCCGGCGGACAGGCCGGCGGGCGATGATCCTCGAGCCACTTGAACGCCAACTCGAACGCGGGATGCGGCTCGCCCGTGGCATCGAGCACGGCTCGGTACATCGCCACCTGATCCTGTGTGGCCAAGCCCTCGACGGACGACACATCGACCCGATGGAGGTGCGCCAGCGCGTGTCCGAGCTGGCCGGGCAGGTTGCGCCGGGCCGCGATGAACTCGGGGTCGCGCAGGATCTTGCGAGCGATGGTCTCACCCTCGACCGCCGCCGAGATCATGTAGGCCGCCCCGATGTCGGAGGAGTCGGGCGACGAGGCGACGAGCTCGGGCACCGGCACTCCGGCGGCGTACACGGCGCGCAGGACCGCAGCCTCCATGCCCATGTTGCGGGTGTCGCCGCCTCGTTGGCGCTGCAGCACCAACGGCCGACCGTCGGCCACGAAGCGGAACGTCTCGCGCGATGCACCACCCGACAAGCGGGTGAGGTCGGTGACCCGTCGTGCGCCGAGCACGGCGGCGAGCGAAGCGGCGAGCTCATCCATCGGGTGCAGCCTTGCCGACGCGGCTCGCCGGTCGCGAACCGTGCGACCGCGCTCAGCAGTGCGCGCGCACGGTGGGGTACGGGTTCACTGCCGCGCCGCCACCCGGGTGGATCTCGAAGTGCAGGTGCGGCACGCTGAACTTGGCGTTGCCGGTCTGCCCCATGTACCCGATGATGTCGCCCGCGTTGACCGCCCCGAGCTTCTCGTACCGGTCGAGGTGGGCGTAGTAGTACTTGTTGCCGTCGTTGCCGGTGAACCAGATGGTGATGCCACCGAGGGTGTTGCTCTTCGGCTGCGCGAACCCGTCGACGGTGGCGAGCAGCGGTGTGCCGATGGGACCGATCATGTCGACGCCCTGATGGCGACGACCGCCGCTGCGCGGCGCGCCCCACGTGTCGCCGAACGCGACCGGCGACAAGCCGGTGGGGCAGACGAAGCTGGCACCGCCGTAGTCGCTGCCACCGGCACCGCCCGGGCGCCCGCCGGCGCCGCCGCCACCGGTCTGGCCACCGGCACCACCGGCGCGAGGGGCCGAGGTCTGCGGCACGCCGCCACCGCCATCGGCACCGGCCGGGTCGAACCCGACCTCGGTGGTGGTGGCCTGGGCCTGCTTGGCCGCTTCAGCAGCGGCCTTCGCGGCGCGAGCAGCCTCCTCGGCAGCGAGGGCCTTCTTGACGGCCTCGTCCTTCAGCCGCTGCGCTTCCACTTCCTTCAGGTTTTCCACCTCAGCGGTGGCGAGGTCGCGCAGCGCGGCGGCGTTGGCCTTGGCGTCCTCCGCCTCGGCCTGCTTGTTCTCGAGCGCCGCTCGCTTCTTGTCGAGGTCGCGATTGAGCGAGTCGTAGTTGTCGAAGTCCTCATCGGAGGTGTCGCTGATGACGGCCGACAGTGCCGCAACCTGCATCTGTTCCTCGGGGGTGGCGAAGCCGTTGAGCAGCGGGGACGACGACGCCGACGAACGCGTGAACCTGTTCACCGCGATCTGCTGTACCCGTTCCTGCAGCGCATCCACCTGGCCCTGCAGATCCGCGACCTCGGCCTCCAGCGCCTGTGCCTCGAGCGACAAACCGTCGAGCCGGGACTCCGCCTCGAAGTAGGCGTCGGCAGCAGCGTTGGCGCGCTCGCGCGCATCGGCGATCTCGCGCGCTGCTTGCTCGGCCGCACTGTCGGCGCGCACGGGCGCCGCAGGTGCCAGCGGCACCACGGCACACAGCGCGAGGACGAGGGGGAGAAATCGGCGCATCGAAGGCCAGGCTACCGGTTGTTTCATTTCGGTTACATTCACCCCGGGGGGAGGGTTGGCGCATTCGGACGTGCACTCGCGCGTTCTGTCGTGCACTGGCATAGTGTCATCGGCCGGATGACTGCGGTACTGAAACTGTCGCGAGTGAACTTCGTGCGCGATGAGCGCTCCATTCTGTCGCCGTTGACGTGGCAGGTGCGGGATACCGAGCGATGGCTGGTGCTCGGCGCGAACGGTTCCGGCAAGACCACCCTGCTGCGCATCGCTTCGATGTACGAGCACCCGTCATCGGGAACGGTGGAGGTGCTCGGCGAGCGGCTGGGCCGCACCGACGTACGTGAACTGCGCCGTCGAGTGGGGTACATGTCGGCCGCGTTGGCGGTGCAGATCCGCCAGGAGCTGAAGGCGCTCGACGTGGTCATGACCGCGAAGTACGCCGCCCTCGAACCCTGGTGGCACCGGTACACCACCGACGACGAGGCGCAGGCCGAGGCCTGTCTCGACCGGATGGGTGTGAAGTGGACGGCCGCTCGCCCCCTGTCCACGCTCTCCTCCGGCGAACAGCAGCGTGTGCTGCTCGCCCGCACGCTGATGAACTCACCGGGCGTGCTGCTGCTCGACGAACCGAGCGCCCGGCTCGACCTCGGTGGCCGCGAGCAGTTGGTGATGGCGCTGGCCGACCTCACGATGGACCCCACCGCTCCCCCGCTGGTGCTGGCGACACATCACCTCGACGAGGTGCCGCCGGGCATGACCCACGTGCTCATGCTGCGCGACGGCGTCGTCGTCGCCAAGGGTCCCATCGACCGACACCTCACCGCGGCCAACCTCAGCTCCTGCTTCGACATGCCGTTGCAATTGCAACGTCGTCCCGACGGCCGATTCACTGCGTGGCACGCACCAACGACAGCAGACGCTCGCGCCCGTTCGTGATCTGATCGGCCAGCGCTCGCTCCAGCACTCCCCCGGTCCACAACCCGCCGCCGTAGTGCAGGTGCATGTGCAACCGGCTCCCCTCGCCGTCGGGACGGGCCTCGGCGCGCAGCACCCATGGCGAATGACGGCGCCCGTCGACCTCGTGGCGTTCGAACACCGCCACGCACGCGTCGGGATCGTGGACCGTGCGCTGCATGCGGAGTTGCTTGCTGCGAGCCAACGGACCGATGCGCGCCCGGAGCTCCACCTGCCACTCGGCGGTGGCACCGTCGACCGGCGATGCCCGGTGCACCAGATCCACCCACAGCGGGTAGCGGCCGAGGTCGTCGACGAACGCGAACAGCTCATCGGGCCGACACGGGGCTTCGAGCGTGGCGTGGACGTCCATGGGTGCAGTATCGCCGATCCATTCGCGTCACTTCACAGTTTCCTCACACCGCGGGCTCACCATGGCCTTCATCACGAATGACCTTCATCACGAAAGGAACCTCCATGAAGATCACGAAGAAGTACGCACTGGGCATCAGCGGCATCGTGCTGGTGGGAACGATGGCACTCGGCAGCGTCGCCTCCGCGGCCGGCAACGACGACGGCGGGCTCGGCGGCCGCCGCGGCAACCGGCCTCACCTCACCGCGGAACAGAAGTGCGAGTACCAGGATCAGATCGCCGAGCGTGTCAACAAGGTGCAGCAGCGCCTCACCGACCGACTCGCGTCGCTGAACGAGCGGCGCTCCGAAGCCGACGCGGCGGGCGACACCGAACTGGTGACGCAGTTGGACCAGCGCATCTCGCGACTCGAGACCGTGCAGGAGCGAGTGGAGACTCGCTACGGGAAGTACCAGACCTGGGTGAGCGAGCACTGCTGACCCGCCGACCTCCGCACTACTTCGGCCGCTCCCGCCGACCGAACGCCCGCGACAGCAGCGGGCTGTCGGCGGTGAGCAGGCCGTCGAGGTCGTCGGTCTGGTCGAACACCGGCTTCCACGCCGTGGCCGCGCGCGTGGCCAACGGCCGGGGCATCTCGCTGGTGTCGTCGGCGACCACGCCCAGCTCCAGTTGACCGGTCTCGTCGCGCGATGACGACCGGGTTCGTTTGGCCTGCTTCACCCTGGCCGGCGGTGCGGTCTCGCGAGGCTTGAACAGACGAGGCACCGCTTCGCGGCGGTCGTCGAGCATCCAACCGAGCGGCACGACCATGGCGTCGGCATGCCGGCGACAGAGCACGCCGGCCCGATACGCGACTGCTCCGTCGAACGGTTCGATCCACACCGTGAGGTGATCGGCGTCGATGCCGTAGATGACATCAGCTGGTTGCGAACACCCCGGTCGTTCGCAAAGTCGTGCCATGCCAGGAAAACTAGTGCTCACCACGGACCGAAGCCGGACTCATCCCGCCTGTTCCCTCAACTTCTTCTCAAGACGATGCGGCGACGGACCGATGCCCACCCATACCTTCGGGCGGCTCGTACGGGAGAGGCGCCAACCCGAACGGGCGTCCACGGCTGATGGCAGGCCCGAGATGTCTGGTGGCATGCGTTCGAAGTGGGCGGCGATCGGTGCCGCAGTCGCGGTCTCACTGGGCGCTGGAGGCGTCGCCTTCGTGGCCAATGCCGCCGATGGTACGCCGTCGTCGTTCAACAGTGCGGATCGCCCCTATCTGGTCAAGATCGCGCCAGGCACGTACCTCGAGCCCGGCCCGATCACGTTGAAGGACTGGCGTCTCCAGCGTCGGCATGTGGAACGGCGACGGCACGGTGCCGGTGGTGCGGGCCTCCACCATCGCCGGCGACACCAGCAGCGTCACGAACATCGACACGGCACTCGCCCTGATCGCGGCGAGCGGACTCGACGGCGGTCCGGTCGAGGGCACCGGCTTCACCTGCCAGGGCGTGGTGACCGCCAGCACACTGAACGCGATGAACACGGACTGCATCCCGATCGTCTGACACGTGGTGGGAACGAACAAGGCCCCGTCCGGAACACCGGGCGGGGCCTTTCGTGTGGGCGATACAAGGCTCGAACTTGTGACCTCTACGGTGTGAACGTAGCGCTCTAGCCGACTGAGCTAATCGCCCTTACAGGCGACGCAATCTATCAGGGCACGCTGGGTTTGCCACCTGGCTCACGGGCCGTCCCGGGGGCATTTCGCGGGTCAGATCCGCCGAACGCACGCGGTGCCCATGCCCTGCTGGTCGCGGTGCGCTTCGCTGGCGCCGGGGCAGGTCTCGCCGGTGCTCACCAGCAGCTCCACCACCGCGTCGTGCGGCTCGCTGCACAGTCGTTCGGCGGCGTCGCCGTTGGCCTGGATGGCCACGCAGTCGCCGGGCTCGAGCACGTTGTCGACCACCGGTGGCTTCGGGTTCCCCGCCGTGGCCACACCGAGCAGCACGAACGCCGCGCCCACGAGGGCGAGCACGCCCATCAGCTTCCACGGGAACCGCGGCGGGTCCTGGTAGCGGGCCAACGGGTTGAACGCCGGCTCGGACGACATGGGCCGCGTGGACGCTGCGGGCGACGGCGTCCCGCTGAACGCCACCGGCTCGCGCAGCGACAGGTCGTACTCCTGGCGTCGGCTCGCATCGCCGAGCACCTGCCACGCATGGTTCACCTCGGCCATGCGGGTGGACGCGCCCGGACCGTGACGATCGGGGTGATGGGCCCGCGCGGCTCGCCGATACGCGTCGCGGATGGCCGCCGTTGACGCATCGGGCGCCACGCCCAGCAGGTCGTAGAGGGTGCCGATACCGCGAGCCTACGACCCGGTGCCGAGTGTGTCGCCTCGGTCGGAGATGGTTCCGCCCGCCCGCCAGTACTGGCCGGCCTCGCGGTCCATGAACCCTTCGTCGACGAGGTAGCGACGCAGCGCGGCGGTGTCGGCGTGGCGACGGCCGATGATGAGGTTCACCATCTGCTCGCTGTACTTCCGGCCGGGCTCGAAATCCTGCGCCAACCAGTCGAGCAGGATCAGTCGCTTGGCGTACTTGCTGGGCAGCGCCACGATGCGGCCGTCGACCACGAACGCGCGCAACACCCGCTGCATCTCGGGCTGCAGCTCGAGGGGCACGTCGTCGCGGGAATCGGACACGGCTCAGTACCCGAGGTCGACGTGGATGGCCCCCACCAACGGTTCGCCCTGCTCGAACGCCCGGACATTGGTGGCGATGCGTTCGCTCAACAGCGGGATGGCCATCTCGGGGGTGTTGCCCACATGCGGGGTGATGATGCAGTTCGGGAGCGACCACAGCGGATGATCGGCGGGCAACGGCTCGGGATCGGTGACGTCGAGCGCCGCACCACCGATGACCCCGTGCTGCAGCGCCCACACCAGATCGTCGGTGACGATGTGGCGACCGCGCGCCACGTTCACGATCCACGCGTCGGACTTCATCTGCTCGAGCTCGCTGTGCGAGATCATCCCCTCGGTCTCGGGCGTCAGCGCGAGCGCGAGGAACACGACGTCGGCACCCGCGAGCGCATCGACGTAGCGGTCGGGCTCCAGCACTTCGTCGGCGCCCTCCATGTCGGCGACCCGGTTGCGCACGACCGTGACGTGACAATCGAACGGTTGCAGCAGACGCAGGAGCTCCTCGGTGATGCCGCCGCCACCGAGGATGGTGACGTTGGCGCCTTTCAGGTTGCGACCGTGTGGCCGCGACCACTCCGTGGCCCGGGCGTATTGGCCCACGTGCCGCAGGCCGGCCAGGGCCAGCGACAACGCCAGTTCGGCCACGGGTTCGGCGTAGACACCTTTGCCGCAGGTCCACAGCCGGTCGTCGTCGACCAGGTCGACGAAGGTCTCGATGCCGGCGAACGGCAGCTGCACCCACGACAACCCGGGGTTCACCACCAGCGCGTCGCGCAGCGCGTCGGGGTCGCGGGGTGCAGCCCACACGAGGGCTTCGGCGTCGGCGAGGGGGACGAGGTGCCCGCCCCCGGCGGTGATGGCATCGGCCATCCAGGTGGGCGCACCCTCAGGTGCGAGTGCGATGCGAGGAGGGCCGTCGGAGTCGGGCCCGGATCGAGGCGCGGTGGTACTTGGCATGGTGCAACGAGGCTAGCCCGCGGCGATGATCCGCGACGCTGCGGTTTCTCCGCTCTCCAGCGCGCCTTCCATGTATCCGCAGCAGTCGGCGACGTGCTCGCCCGCCAGGTGCACCCTGCCCCACGGCTGCCGCAGCACGTCCCAGTGGGCGGTGACCTGGCCGGGTTCGTACACCGCGTACGACCCGCCGTAGCGCGCCTCGGTGCTCCATGCCCGCGAGTAGCCACCCAACTGTCCGGCGGTGAGCGAGTGCATCGAGCGCATCTCGCCGGCCGCGAGTTCGATGCGTTCCGCCTCGGTCATCCGCGCCCACTCGTGACCGCCGGCGCCACCGCAGTAACTCATCAGGATCCCGGTGTCGCCCGACTGGTCGGCCGTGGGCTCGTACACCCGCTGTGCCCGACCCTCCGTGGTGGCGTAACCCGCCGGCCACTCGCGACGCTCCCACTGCACCGAGGTCTTGGTGACCGTGCCGTACCCCAGGCCGTGCACGGCGGCGTGCAGCGCTGGCGGCATGGGAGTGCGGAACTCGACCGACCTGAGCGGCACCAACGAGCAAGCCAACACCACGTGGTCGGCCGCGAGCGTGCGCTGGTCCGTGTGCACCACCACGCCATCGGCATCCTGTTCCAGCTCCGTGAGCATCTCGCCGTAGCGGACGATGCCGCCCAACTCGGTCGCCATGCCCTCGGCCACTCGGCTGAAGCCACCGTCGACGCGGAATGCGCTGATGGTGCGATCGCCGGCGGCGTCGCGCTGATGCGCCCGCTGCTGGGCCACGAACAGCAGCGACACCTGCGACGGCTCCGCGGCGAACTCGCCCTGCGCATCGCGTCGCTTGAAGATGCCGGCGAGTTCACCCAACTGCACCTCGGCCGCCACATCGGCCAACGAGCGAGCGTCGATGGCCGCGGCGTCGGGGTGCAGGTGCGGAGCCGCGGAGTCCACCAGGTCGGCCGTGACCGAATCGATGATGGCGTCGAACGCGGCGAACTGATGCTCGATGCCGGGGTCGGCCGACAGCACCGCCTGCGGATCCAGCAGTCGACCACCGTGGTGCAGCCAGCGACGGATGACGGTCCACTGCTCGCCGGCGCCGAGGGTGCGCACGCCGTACCGGTCGAGCAGGTCGAGCAACCGATGGTGATAGTCGTCGACCCACTCGGCACCGCTCTCGGAGTACTGGCCACCGACGAACGGGTCGCGCACCGTGCGCACCCGACCGCCGGGCCGATGACCTCCCTCGATCAGTTCCACGTCGGCGCCCGCGGCCTGCAGACGCGACGCGGCTCGCAGACCGGCGAAGCCGGCCCCGATGACGACGACTCGCATGTGGGGGTCAGCCGCCGCCGAGCGTGGCGGCGATCTGCGCCGACGAATCGCCCGACTTCTTCAGCACCCTGGCGACGAACGCGAGCAGTGCCATCGTCATGACGAACAGCACCACCGAACCCACGCCCCAGAACGGCTTGATCTCGCTCTTCGTCGCCGAGATGAGCGCCACCGGGAAGGTGGACGACGCACCGCTGATGAGCGAGGAGATGATGGTGTTGTCGAGGCACAGCGTGAACGACAGCAGGCCACCGGCGATGAGCGCCGAGCTGATGAGCGGCAGCGTGACCTGACGGAATGCCCGGCCTGGCGGGGCACCGAGGTCGGCTGCGGCCTCTTCGAGCGACGAATCGAGTCCGGCGAGCCGGGCACGCACGATGAGCGTGACCACCGCGCTGGCGTACAGCGATTGGCCGACCCACAGGCGCAGCATGCCGAACGGCACACCCAGGGTGTCGCTGTTGAACGGCCCGCCGATGCGCTGCATCCATCCGGCGAGCGCGATGGCGTCCATGATCTCGGGGGTGACGAGGATGAGGAACAGCAGCGCCATCATCACCGCGCTCCACTTGCCAGGGTGACGGGCGAGCGCCACGCCGCACAGACCGCCGATGGTGACGGCGATGATGGTGGCGCCGAAGGCGGCGAGGAACGAGCCGCGCAGGCCCTCGCCCACACCGGCCTGCTGGAAGATGGTGAGGTACCAGTCGGTCATCATGCCGTTGACCACGATCGCGATGACGAACGCGACGAGCGCCGACCACCGGCGCAGGTGCCGGTTGTGAGCGCCGGTGATGGCCCGGTACACGTACGGCAGCGCGATGCCGATGGCCATGATGACGGCGAAGCGCACCAGCATCGGGCCGGCCTCGGCGAAGTCGAACAGGCCGACCATCGGGATGCCCGCCGGCGTGCGCCCGGGGGCGCCACCCCACCAGACCGTGCTGTAGCGACCGCTCCACACCGAGAACGACGGGCCGTCGTTGAACGAGTGGCGGATGACGAGGAAGATCGGGATGAACAGGAAGAGCAACACCAGCCCGGTCCACACGGCCAGCAGCGGACGCAGCAGATCGGGAATGCGGCTGGGCGTGGGCTCGCGGCGCGGGCGACTGCGGTACCGGTCGACCGCCGGGCGGGCGAACCTCAGCAGCTTGCGCACGAGCCACACGAGTGCAGCACCGACGACCAATGAGAGCAACACCATCACGATCATCAGCACGGCCATGGCCGAACCCTGCGGCCAGTTCTGCGAACCGCGGAACTGGCTGTCGATGAGCGCACCGACCATCAGACCCTTGGTGCCACCGAGCACCGTGGCCGTGACGTAGTCGCCGCACATCGGGATGAACGTGAGGATGATGCCGGCGATGACGCCCGGCCCCGAGAGCGGCAGGGTGACCGACATGAACGTGGAACTGCGGGTGGCGCCGAGGTCCTTCGAGGCCTCGCGCAGCGACGGGTCGATGCGGTCGAGGGCCACGAACATGGGCAGCACCATGAAGCCGACGTAGTTGTAGACGATGGCCAGGAACACGGCGGTCTTCGTGCCGAGCACGTCGAAGGGTGCGTCGAGCACACCGATGTCCTGCAGCCACCTGGAGAGTTCGCCATTCGCCGACAGCGGGATGCGCCAGGCGATGGTGCGGATGAGGAAGCTGGTGAAGCTGGGGATGACCACCATCGCCAGCAGGATGGCGCGCCACTTCTCGCTCACCTTGAACGCGATGAAGTACGACACCGGGAAGCCGATGACCAGACACAGCACCGTGGCGAACACCGCGATCTTCAGCGTGCTCGCGAACACGTCGAAGAACAGCTCCGAGAACACCTCGCGGTAGTTGTGCAACCCCAGATTGCCGAGATCCACCGGGACGAGCTGGGTGGAGTCCTTCGTGCCGAACGAGTACAGCACGATGATCGCGATGGGGGCGACGAAGAAGAGGGTGTACCAGATGAACGACGGAATGGCGAGGCCCCACTTGGGGCCCCGCCACTTCCGCTTGTTCGGCACGTGTGCGGTGGCCGTCACAGGAATCAGCCTGCGGCTGCGGCCTTCATCTTGTCGAGGATCTCCGTGTGGCGATCCTGCGCGCTGTTCACTTCACCCGTGCGCATGGTGGCCACCAGATCCTCGGGGAAGAAGATCATGTCGACGCGCGGTGCGTCGGGAGCCAGCTCGGCCATCAGCTTGTCGATGTCCTTCATGCCGCTGTGATAGCCGTGGTACAGCAGGTCCTTGATGCTGATCTCCGGCGTGAGCAGCCAGTTGATCCAGGCGTGGGCACCTTCGACGTTCGGGGCGCCGGTGGGGATGCAGTAGTTGTCCATCCACAGCTCGGTCTCAGGAGCGCCGAGCGCCCACACCCAGTCCTCGGGGGTGCCGCCGGCATCGGCGATGCGGGCGTACGCCTGACGGGCGTCGCCGTTCCACGCCATGCACAGGTCGTACTGGCCTTCGGCGATGGCCGTGCTGGGGTAGCTGTCGAAGCCCTTGATGTGCGGGGCGATCTCGTCGACGAGGTACTTCTCGCACGCGTCGAGGTCGGCGGTGTCCTCGGTGTTCCAGTCGATGCCGTTGGCCCAGAAGTACGGGCCGACCACGTTCGGCGACGAGTCGAGCCACGACACGCGGCCACTGGCCGCGCCCTTGGTGGCGTCCATGAACTCCTGCCACGTGGTGATGGGCGTGGTGATGACCTTCGAGTTGTAGATCCAGCCGGTGCTGCCCCAGTCCTTGCAGACGGAATACTCGTTGCCCGGGTCCCAGTCGCGACCGAGGTACTGCGGGTCGACGTTGACGATGTTCGGCAGGAGCGACTTGTCGAACTTCTGCAGCAGACCCTTCTCGAGCATCTGCGGGATGTACGGGCCGGTGGGCACCACGATGTCGAAGCCGCTGTTGCCATTGGCGGCCGACAGCTTGGTGATGAGGTCTTCGTTGCTCGGGTAGTAGTCGACCTTCATGGTGACGCCGAGCGTGCTCTCGGCCAGGGCGCCGACGATGTCGGGGTCGTTGTAGTCGCCCCAGGTGAACATCGCGAGCGAACCGCTCGCCGTGTTGACGACGTTGCTGAACTGGCTGAGCAGATCCGAGCCGCCACCGGTGGAGCCACCCGACGCCGCGGTGGTGTCGGAGCCCCCGCTGCTGTCGGACGAGTCGTCACCGCAGGCCGCCAGGATGGCGAGGCCGGCCGCGGCGCCGCCCACCTGGAAGAGCGCGCGGCGCGAGAGCACCGAACGGAAACTGTCGGGCGCCAACATCCGCATCGGTTCGTTGGGCTTGGTCATGGGTTCCCCCTTGTGGGATGTGTTCACGGGATTTCGCATGGGATGGGTGTGCTCACTCGCCGGCTTCGGCAGCCGGCTCCTTGAGCACGAGGTCCGCCTGAGCGGCGGAGAACATGTAGACGTCGTCGGCGGACCAGGTGCACCACACCGGATCGTCCACCTGCAGGCGCACGGCCTGGGCACGCGGGGTGAGCACCACGAGCGTGCGGTTCTGGGTGCGCACCACGTACTGCAGGGTGTCGCCGAAGTGCGACACGCCGGCCACCTCGCCGGCCATGACGTTGGCGCCAGCGCCCGGGTCTGCGGACTTGAGCACGACGCTCTCGGGACGGATGGCCACGAGAGCCGCATCGCCGGACGCGACGCTCTCCTCCGGCTTGGAGACCTCGAACACCGTGCCGTCGTCGGCAATGGCGCCATGACCGTTCGAGCGGCCGGTCCAGAAGTTGTTGCGACCGATGAAGCCGGCCACGAACGCGCTGGACGGGCGCTCGTAGACGGTCTCGGGGTCGGCGAGCTGCTCCACGTGACCGTCGAGCATGATGGCGATGCGATCGCTCATGCTCATGGCCTCTTCCTGGTCGTGGGTGACGAAGATGAACGTGATGCCGAGCTGGCTCTGCAGCAGCTTCAGTTCGATCTGCATCTCTTCACGGAGCTTGCGATCGAGCGCGCCGAGGGGCTCGTCGAGCAGCAGCACGCTGGGCCGGTTGACCAGCGCGCGGGCCACGGCCACACGCTGCTGCTGGCCGCCCGACATCTGGCGTGGCTTGCGCTCGGCGAGCTTGCTCATCTTCACCATGTCGAGCGCCTCAGCCACTCGGGTGGCGATGTCGCTCTTGTTGACACCCTTCTGGCGCAGGCCGTACGCGACGTTCTCGGCGACGGTCATGTGCGGGAAGAGTGCGTACGCCTGGAACACCGTGTTCACGTCGCGCTTGTACGGCGGGATGCCCTGCACGTACTGGCCGCTGATGCGGATGAACCCTTCGTCGGGCTGCTCGAAGCCGGCGAGCATGCGCAGCGTGGTGGTCTTCCCGCAGCCGGACGGGCCGAGCAACGACAAGAACTCGCCCGGCTTCACCTCGAGGTTCAAGTTGTCGACGGCCACCATCGTGCCGAAGCGCTTGGTGACACCCTGCAACTCGACCGAGCCGCGTTGGCCACTGAGCCCATCGCCCACAGCCGGGGCCATCGATGTATCCGTCACTGTTGTCTCCCCCGAGCTGTGATGGGCGACGGGCCCACCGATGTCTGTCGTGCAAAGGTCTGTGGTGCGAAGGTCTGCGGTGCAAAGGTCTGCGGTGCAAAGGACTGCGGTGCGAAAAGTGTACGCACGATCGGCACGGCGCTGGGTGCAGCTCCGGAAACGAGGTCGATCGGTGCGGGGTGCTTCACGGTGTCACGCACAGTAACGCAAAAGCAAGGAAACCGAAGATGACGGGTTTGCGCGCGACGGATTCGGTTGCGAATCGGTCGTTCGAGCACCAGTATCCGTAGCCAATGGACAGAACCGGTACGCAGATCGATCACATCGACCGTTCCATCATCGAACAGCTGCAGCGCGACGGCCGCGTGCCGTACACGCGGCTCGGTGCCGCGGTCGGCCTCTCGGAAGCGGCGGTCCGCCAGCGGGTGCAGCGGCTCACCGACGCCGGGGTGATGCAGGTCGTGGCCGTCACCAACCCGCTCTCGCACGGCAAGCGGCGCATGGCGATGATCGGCGTGCGTACCGAGGGCCCCACCGAGCACATCGCCGGCACGCTGCAGGCGATGTCCGATATCGACTACCTGGTCATCACCGCCGGCACGTTCGACCTGATGTGCGAGGTGGTCGTACAGGACGACCTGCAGCTCCTCGACCTCACCAACCGCATCCGCGCCGTTCCCGGCGTCCGCAACACCGAGACGTTCATCTACCTCGACCTGGTGAAGCAGACCTTCACCTGGGGCGCCCACTAGCGCGTTGCCCCCGGTCCGAGTGCCAGGCCGCCGGTCCGAGTGACAGGCCGCCGGTCCGAGTGCCAGGCCGCCGGCCCGAGTGCCACGTGACCATGCGAGTGGGTACTCGCGCCCCGGGGTGCGAGTACCCACTCGGATCGGCTGCGTCCTGGCGCGAGACTGCGCTGATGGCAGGGTGGCTGTTCCACTTCAGCGAGGACCCGACGATCGAGCGGTTCGTGCCGCACGTCCCGGCCACGAACCCGACCGAGCCCCCGGCGGTGTGGGCGATCGATCACGAGCACGCGCCGCTGTACTGGTTTCCTCGTGATTGTCCGAGAGTCGCCGTGTGGCCGTGGCCGGGTCGCGACACGACGCCGTTCCGCGATGCGTGGGGAGTGTCAGGGCGCGTCCAGTTCGTCGGGCGCGACTGGCTCGAGCGCATGCGCACCACCATGTTGTTCCGGTACTCCTTCGATGCCGAGCGCTTCGAGCGTTGGCCGGCCGCATCGGGATACTGGGTGTGCCGGACGACGGTCGAGCCGATCAGGGTGGAGCCGATGGGAGATCTGGTGCACGTCCACGAGGCGCTCGGCATCGATCTCCGAGTGGTGGACGACCTGTGGCCGGTGATCGATGCCGCGATGAGCGACGAGTGGGACTTCAGCATCGTGCGGAAAGCCAACGCTGGCCCTCGGCGCTGACCCGGCTGGTCAGCCGAGGACGGGGCGCAGGACGAACTTGCTCTCGGTGCGGGCGACTCCCCCGTCGGTCTTCAGCCAGCGGATGAAGTCGTCGAGGCCCTCGGCGCCGTCGCAGTCGACGATGATGGTGTAGTCGGCAGGCCCAGTGACGTACATCGCCAGTGCCACTTCCTCACGCGCGGCCAGCCGCTGTTCGAACTCTGCCGGTGCCAGGCCCGGCGGCAGCGCCACATCGACCACCGCGCGCACGTCGCGGCCCAACGCCTTGCGGTCGATCTGGGCCGCATAGCCGCGGATGACCCCGTTGGCTTCCAGGCGGCGCACGCGATCCGCCACCGAGCTGGGCGCCAGGTGCACGCGATCGGCCAGCTCCTTCCAGCTCACCCGCCCGTCACTGCACAGGATGTCGATGATTCGACGGTCGATTCGGTCAATTGTCGTGGATTCCACGGCCATTGCGCCATTCTGTCGGAGAAACTGCCGTTGATCAACGGTATCGACAGGTGGAAGATCAGCGCATGATCAACACCGTCGGCGTGCCCAAGGAAATCAAGACCGCAGAACACCGCGTGGCGATGACGCCCGACGGCGTGCGCGAGTTCGAACGACTCGGCATCGACGTGTTCGTGGAGACCTCCGCGGGTGAAGGCGCGAGCTTCAGCGACGACGACTATCGCGCCGCCGGTGCCACCATCGTGCCCACCGCTGCCGATGCCTGGGCCCAGCAGATGGTGGTGAAGGTCAAGGAGCCCAAGGAGGAGGAGTTCAGCTTCCTGCGACCCGACCTCACCCTGTTCACCTACCTCCACCTCGCCGCGTACCCGGGCGTGGCCAAGGCCCTGCTCGACGCCGGCACCACGAGCATCGCCTACGAGACCGTCCAACTCCCCGGCGGCGCGCTTCCGCTGCTCGCCCCGATGAGCGAGGTCGCCGGTCGACTCGCCCCGCAGATGGGCGCCCACTACCTCGAGCGTCACAACGGTGGCCGCGGCGTGCTGATGGGTGGTGCGCCCGGTGTGCAGCCTGCGAAGGTGGTCGTGCTCGGCGCCGGCAACGTGGGCTGGCACTCGGCGTGGATCGCCGCCGGCATGGAGGCCGAAGTGGTGCTGTTCGACAAGAACCTCGACCGGCTGCGCTGGGTGGACCAGATCAACAAGGGCCGCATCGTCACGCTCGCGTCGAACCGGGGCGCGCTCGAGCGCAACATCGCCGACGCCGACCTGGTGATCGGCGCGGTGCTCGTCGCCGGTGGTCGTGCGCCGGTGGTGGTCACCGACGACATGGTGCGCACGATGAAGAAGGGCGCCGTCATCGTCGACGTCGCGGTCGACCAGGGCGGGTGCATCGAGACCATCCACGAGACCACCCACAACGACCCGGTGTACGAGCTGCACGGCGTGCTCCACTACGCCGTCGGCAACATGCCGGGCGCCGTCCCCCACACCAGTACGTACGCCCTCACCAATGCCACGCTCCCCTACCAACTGGAAGTGGCGCGTCACGGCGTGGCCGAGGCGTGTCGGCGCGACGAGGCGCTGTCGCACGGCCTCAACACGCACGCCGGCCAGGTGACCAATGCACCGGTGGCCGAGTTCCTGAACACCGGCTTCGTCGCACCGCTCACCGCGCTCGCCTGAGGCCATCCCGAGGGCGTACCGTTCGCCCATGGCAACCCTCGCTGCGGAACTCGACCTGCCCTTCTACGAAGGTCGCGACGTCGAACAGATGACCGAACTGCCCGACGGCCAATGGCTGGCGCGCAACTTCTTCGGCTATGCCGTCTGGCACTACGACGACGCCGTCGGCATCCTGCGCGACAAGCGCTGGCACAGCGCCTCCGGACGTATCCCCGAACTGATGGGCATCACCAACGAGGAGTTCCTGTCGCGCCAGGGCGTCAGCATCCTCAGCGCGGAGGGCGAGGTGCACACTCGGCTCCGGCGACTGGTGGCGCCGGCGTTCTCGCCGCGGTCGGCCGACCGCCTGCGCCCGTTCATGCGCGAGGTCATCAACGGACTCGTCGACAACGTGTCGGCCGCGGGCCGGGCCGACTTCGCCAAGGACATCTGTGAGCCGTATCCCATCCCCATCATCTGCGAGCTGCTCGGTGCCCCGAAGAGCGATTGGCAGCTCTTCAGCCGCTGGGCCAACGACGTGCTCGAGATCTTCTCCCTCGACGTGGTCGACAAGCTCGACCTCATCATGCGCACACAGGACGAGCTCGATGCCTACACCCGCGAGCTCATCGCCGAGCGGCGCAGCAAGCCGGCCGACGACCTGTTGACCGACCTGATCGCGCAGGAGGAAGCGGGCGACAAGCTGTCGAACGACGAGCTGGTGATGATGGTGAACGCGGTCATCGTCGGCGGCACCGACACCACCCGCAACCAACTCGGCTGCGCGGTCAACCTGTTCGCCCAGCACCCCGAGCAGTGGGCGCTCCTGGCGGAACGGCCCGAACTCGCGCAACGCGCCGTGGAGGAATCCATGCGCCACTTCGGCGCGGTGCGCGGCACCGCCCGTTTCGCCAGCGTCGACATCGAGTACAAGGACGTGTTGTTCCCCGCCGGCACGTTCATGGCCGTGGGGCTCGACGAGGCGAACCACGACGACGCCGTGTTCGATCAACCGGCGGTGTTCGACATCACCGCCCACAAGGGCGACCAGCCGCAACTCACGTTCGGGTCAGGCATCCACTACTGCCTCGGTCAGGCGCTGGCCCGCGCCGAGCTGCAGGAGGCCCTGCCCCTGCTGGCTCGACGCATGCCGAATCTGCGGCTCGACGGCGACACGACCTGGAAGCCCGACGGCGTGGGCATCTTCGGCCCCGCCCACATGCCCATCTCGTTCGACCCGGGCCACTGACCGCCCGTTCGACGACGCGGATCAGGCGATGCGGGTCAGGCGACGGCTTCGAGGGCGGCCAGCACCAGGGCGGAGCCACGCTCGTCGCCCACCAGGCCGCCTTCCATGCGGTTCATCACGTAGGTGATGGTCATCCGGCTGTCGAGGTCGTTGATGACGAGTGACCCGCCCCAGCCACCCCACACGCACACCCGGCGGTCGGGCACGAACGGCATCGACTCGGTGGCCAGGCCGTAGCCGATTCCGAACTTCGACGGCACCATCAGCACCTGGTCGACGCCTTCGGCCTGCACCTCGAAGATGCGGTCGATGGTGGCTTGGCTGAGCAACTGGTGACCGTTCACCACGCCGCCGTTGCTGATGGCGCTCTGCGGAATGGCGATGGACCGCGCGTTGCCGTGGCCGTTGGCCGCGCCGATGTCGGCCTGACGCCACTCCTTCGTCCACGATGCCTCGGCGCCCGGTGCAGGGCCGGTGAAGGTCTTCACCACGACCATGTTCGGGTCGAGTTGCGACATGTCGATGGGCAGGGGCGGCGGCGGGATGACGTTGCTGATGCGGCCGAACTCGCTCTCGGGGAGGCCGATGTGGAAGTCGACGCCGAGCGGGCCCGCCACCTCGTCGCGGAAGAACTCGCCCAACTTCTTGCCGGTGATGCGACGGATGACCTCACCCACCAGGTGGCCCTGGTTCAACGCGTGGTAGCCGCTGGCCGTGCCGGGCTCCCACCACGGCGCCTGCGCGGCGAGCTTGGCGGTGCTCGTGTCCCAGTCGTAGATGTCCTCGACGGTGACCGGCTGGTCCCAGCCCGACACGCCCGACGTGTGCGACATGAGGTGCCTGACGAGCACGCCCTCCTTGCCGTTCTGGGCGAACTCGGGCCAGTAGGTGGCGACCGGCGCGTCGAGATCGAGTTGACCGCGGTCGGCCAGCATCAGTGCGCACAGCGCCATCTGCGTCTTGGTGCTGGACCACACGTTGGTGATGGTGTCCTCCTGCCAGGGCGCGGTGTGCTCCTGGTCCACCCAGCCGCCCCAGATGTCGACGACGAGCTCACCCTCCAACATCACGGCCACCGATGCGCCGACGTCGGCGCCGGAGTCGATGTTCGTCGACAGGATCTCGGTCATCGCGGCGAAGCGCGGATCGCAGTTGCCGTGGATCTCGGCCATGGTGTCCCCCAAGTTCAGTTGTTCCCCGGGGGGAACGTAGTCGGCCTCAGCGGGGGTCGCGCCACATGAGCCACATCGGCGGGCCGTTGCGACGATGTGTCATCTTCTGGCGCACCTCGAACCCGAACCGGCCGTAGAACGCGATGTTCTGCTCCTTCGAGTTCTCCAGGTACATGCCGACGCCCTCGCGATCGGCACGCTCGACCATCGGGTCGAACAGCGCACGGCCGAACCCCTTGCCCTGGTGCGCGGGATCGGTGCCGATGAACTCGAGGTAGTAGTGCGGCTCCTCGGGATGCAGCTTCTCGATGTCGGTGAGCACCGAGAGGTTGGGGATGAACCGGGTGCCGTACAGCTTGAGGAAGCGCGGCGAGTAGCGAAGGATCTTCGTGAACGGCACCTTCCACTGCCCCGGCGGCGCCCACAGCGCGGCGGCCTCCAGCCCCGGCGTCACGTAGGTCTCGTCGTGGGGCACCTGGATGCGAGCGAAGGCGTCGAAGAACGGCACCACCTGTTCCGTGGTGAGCGCCTTGCCACCCGACAGGAAGATCTTGATCGGGTCGTCGTGGAACGCCTTCGCCAACGTGATCGACAACTCCGGAATGTCGTCGGGTGTGGCCTTGCGGGCAGCAGCTGACATACCGTCACCATATGGGACGTGACATGAAGCTCGGCTACAACACTGGCTACTGGGGCAGCGGCCCTCCGAACGGTGCACTGGAGTCCATCGTCGAAGCCGAACGATTGGGCTTCAGTTCGGTGTGGACCGCCGAGGCGTACGGCAGCGACGCCATCACTCCACTCGCCTGGTGGGGTTCGCACACCAGCACCATCCAGCTCGGTACGGCCATCGTGCAGATGGGCGCGCGCACGCCGGCCGCCACCGCCATGGCGGCGATGACGCTGGACCACCTGTCCGAGGGCCGGTTCATCCTCGGCCTCGGGGCGAGCGGCCCGCAGGTGGTGGAGGGCTGGTACGGCCAGGAGTACCCGAAGCCACTCGCCCGCACACGCGAGTACGTCGAGATCGTGCGCCAGATCATCCGCCGCGAGGCGCCCGTCGACTTCCACGGCGAGTTCTACGACATGCCGAACAAGGGTGGCACCGGGCTGGGCAAGCCGCTGAAGAGCACCATCCATCCGCGACGCAAGGAGATCCCCATCTACCTCGGCGCCGAGGGGCCGAAGAACGTCGCGCTCTCGGCCGAGATCTGCGACGGATGGCTCCCGCTGTTCTTCAGCCCGAAGGAGGACGCGTTCTACCGCGCGTGCCTGCAGGAGGGGTTCGACAAGGCAGGCGACCCCACCAAGAAGGACCGCTTCGAAGTGGCCGCGACGTTGATGATGATCCCCGGCGACGACCCGGAGAAGTGCGCCGACATGGTGCGCCCGTTCCTCGCGCTGTACGCAGGTGGCATGGGTGCCCGCGGCGCCAACTTCCACTTCGAGGTCTTCGCCCGCATGGGGTACGAGGACGTCGCGTTGAAGGTGCAGGACCTGTACCTCGCCGGGAAGAAGCAGGAGGCCGCGGCCGCCATCCCGCTGAAGATGGTGGAGGACGTGGCGCTGGTGGGCCCACCCGACAAGATCCGCGCCGAGCTGGATCAATGGCGCGACACGTGTCTCACCACGTTCCTCGTGAGCGGACCGAAGCAGATCCTCGGCAGCTACGCCGAGCTCATCCTCGGGTGAGCGCGATGCAGACGCTTCCCTTCGGCACCTGGCCGTCGCCCGTCACCCCGGCGATGCTCACCACGGCGCCCGCGCAGTTCGCCGACGTGTGGGTCGACGGTGACACGACGGTCTGGTTGGAGGCCCGCCCGGCAGAGGCCGGCCGCATGCAACTGGTTCGCCAACTCGCCGACGGGTCGCGGCGCGACCTGCTGCCCGAAGGGTGCAACGCTCGCAGCTCCGTGCACGAGTACGGCGGCGGCGCGGTGTTGGTGCACCGCGGGACGGTGTGGTTCGTCAACTTCGCCGACCAGCGTCTGTACGTGCTGGACGGCGACGGTGCTCCCGTGGCGCTCACGCCCGAACCGACGGAACCCCGATCGGTTCGATGGGCCGACATGCGGCGTTCGCCCGACGGCGAGTGGATCGTGTGCGTGAGGGAGACCCACCACCACGATCACGGCAGCGAGCACGACGTGCGGAACGAGTTGGTGGCGCTGCGTGCGCTCGAACCGTCGACACCGCAGGTGCTCTTCTCGGACGCCGACTTCGTGATGTCGCCGGCGTTCGTCGACGATGCGCGCCTCCGCTGGGTGAGCTGGGACCACCCGAACATGCCGTGGAACCACACCAGGCTCCACGAGGCCACGTTCGATGCGGCGACCGGCGCCCTCGGCAGGTCGCCGGTGGTCCTTGCCGAAGGCGATGCGGTGATGCAACCAGTGGGCGAGCACGTGATCTCCGATCACACCGGCTGGTGTAACGTGTGGCGCATCGGCAGCGACGGAACGGCCACTCACATCGCGCCGATCGACGCGGAAGTCGGCGGTCCGGCGTGGGTGTTCGGCGAACGCGATCACCTGGTGCTGCACGACGGCACGCCGGTGTTCGCTGTCGGGGGCGACGTGCACGTGGGCACGGCCGTCACGCCCACCACGGCGGCCGAGATCCGCCAGCTGAACCTGCACCCGGATGGTCGCACCGTCACCGCACTCGCGTCGTACACCGACCGGCTTGCGTCGATCATCAGGTTCACCGTCGATCGACCCGACGACGTCGAGGTCGTCGCCTCGGGCGCGGCCGTCGACATCGGTTCCGGCGACGTCAGCCAGCCGGAGGACATCGCGTTTCCCACCTCCGGCGGGCGCACCGCGCACGGGTGGTACTACCCACCCACGAACAGCCGATGCCATGGCCCTGCCGGTGCGGCGCCCCCGCTCGTCGTGATGATCCACGGTGGACCCACCGCCGCCGCGCAGACCTCGTTCCGTCTCTCCACGCAGTTCTGGACCACACGCGGCTTCGCAGTGGTCGACGTGGACTACGGCGGCAGCACGGGCTACGGCCGCGACGTGCGCGACGAACTCGACGGGCAGTGGGGCGTGGTCGACGTCGACGATTGTTGCGCCTCAGCCGAGTGGCTCGCCGCGCAGGGCCTCGCCGACCCAGCCCAACTCGTCATCCGCGGCGGCTCGGCGGGTGGATTCACCGTGTTGGCCGCGCTCGCCCTCCGCGACGTGTTCGCTGCCGGCGCGAGCCTGTACGGCGTGGCCGACCTCACGGCGCTCGCGACCGACACGCACAAGTTCGAGTCGCGCTATCTCGACCGACTCGTCGGCCCCTGGCCCGACGCGCGTGCGGTGTACGAGGACCGCTCGCCGATCCACCATCTCGAAGGTTTCGACCGGCCACTCATCGTGTTCCAAGATCTCGACGATCGCGTCGTGCCGCCGAACCAATCGGAGATGATCGTCGACGCCCTGCGTTCACGCGGGGTGGAGTGCGAGTACCACTCGTACGAGGGCGAAGGTCACGGCTTCCGCAAGGCGGCCACCATCGAACACCAGCTGTCGCACGAACTCGCCTTCTACCAACGAATCCTCGGACTCACCTGACCCACGCCGACCGACGCTGCCGTCAGACCGGTCGGCGGCCCATGGCGCGGAGCCAGCTGCCGTGCGCCCTGACGGCGGGCATCAGCCCTCCATACCTGCGGACGCGTTCGGGGCCGTCGGCACACGCACGGTCGAGCCGCGTCGCGACCAGCGGATACACGGTGTGCGGCAACCGAGGCGCGAGGTGATGCTCCACCTGACGGTCCAGGCCACCCATCATCCAATGCACCGCGCCTGAGCCGACACTCGGCCCACGCCCGATGTCGGCGGTGGTGCGCAACTGATGGTCGACGAAGTGCTCGCCACGCCTCGGTGCATCGTGTTCGGCGAACTCCACGAGTGCCGTGCAGTGTGCGAGCTGGAACGTGGTGGCCAGCAGCAGACCGACGCTCCACGACACGCTCACGTACACCACGAGCACCACCCACCAGGCGTGGAACATCAGCGGAATGGCCACCGCCCAGGTGAGGTGCAGCAGCTTGCCGGCTGCGATGGCGATCACGTCGCGAGGGCGAGGCTGGCGAGGGAAGCGATGACCGCCGATACCCCGCTGGGCGAGGTCGACGAAGTCGGAGATCAGGAACCACTGCAGCGTGAGGAAGCCGTACAGCAACCACATGTAGACGTGTTGATAGCGATGCCACGGGCGCCATGCCTGCTGCGGGGTCAGACGGGCGAACGGTGCCTGCTCGATGTCCATGTCGGTGCCGACCACGTTGGTGTTGCCGTGATGGAGCCGGTTGTGCTTGAACTTCCAGATCCAGGAGCTCGCGCCCATCAGATCGCCCGTGTAGCCCGCCACTCGGTTCACCAGTCGCGACGTGCTGAACGAGCCGTGGTTGCCGTCGTGGAACACCGACGTCGCCGTCGCCGTGAGACCGATGACCAGACCGACGGCCGCGAGCACGGTGACGACCACCGAGTGCGTGGTGAAGACGAGCCCCCAGTAGCTGACGCCCACGAGCGCTGCGATCAGCACCGCCTTTCGGTGCAGACGTCGGCGGGCGCGGACCAGCTCGGCCTCGGTCGGCCGCATCGCCACTGCGATGTCGTGATCGCGCGCCGAAGTGGCCTGGACCGTGGAACCGGCGATGACCATGGCGTCCCTCAATCGCCTCGACAGAGAGGCAGCAACCCGACACGAGGACCGGGCGTCAACCCTGTTGTACCCCAGTAAGGGGTGGGTTCAGACGCGGTTCAGCCTTTTCCTTGCAGCCGCTGCACGTACGCCTGCGCGCTCGCCCTGCCTTCGTCGTCGCGCAGACCCGCGTACAGACCATCGGCGTCGGCCCAGCTGCGGCCGGTGCCCACCATGCTCTCGGTGACCGCGTTCACGTGCGCTTTCGTCTCCAGGAGCGCGAGCGTCGGCTTCTGCAACAGCTGCTGCACGAGCTCTTCCACCGCCGCGTCGAGCTCGGCCTCGGGCACCACGCGGTTCACGAAGCCGGCGGCCTTGGCTTCGTGCGCGTCGAACGGTCGGCAGGTCATCACCAACTCCTTGGTGAGCGCTGGCCCGATCTCGCGCACCAGACGCGGAATGCCACCCCACGCGAGTGGAATGCCCAGGTCCACCTCGGGGATGCTGAACCGAGCGGTGTCGGCGGCGATGCGCAGGTCGCAACCCGCGGCCACCACCAAGCCGCCGCCCACACACCAGCCGTGCAGGCGACCGACCGTGACCGCGCGCATCTCGTCCATCGCGCGGGCCATGCGCCACCCCACCTGCCGGTCCTCCATCGGGGCGGCCGTGCTGAACGCGGAGAGGTCGGCACCCGCGGAGAACGCTCGGCCCGCGCCACTGACCACCACCACCTTCACGTCGTGGTGCTCGTCGAACCATCGGGCCGCCAACTCGATCTCGTGCAACGTGTGGCTGCTCAGTGGGTTCAGCTTGTCGGGACGGTTCAGGGTGAGTGCTCCCCTGGTGCCGTCGACCGTGGCGAGGATGGTGTCGAACTGCGCAGCGTGTGCGGTCATATGGCAAGTGTGACACTCGGACGACCACGCGACGGCTGACCCCACCTCCTAGTCTTGACCCGCCGGTCAAGACCGCAGCATCTCTCTCCCACCATGACGACATCTGGCATGACGACATCTGGCACCGACACCATCGAGCACGGCTTCACCCCCGGCAGCGCACGAGCGGCGCTCGCCTACCCGCGGTTCCGCCGGATGTGGATCGCCAGCTTCAGCTCGAACATCGGCACCTGGATGCAGAACGTGGTGCTGCCGCTCTACGTGTACGACCGCACCGGTAAGGCGTCGGTGGTGGGCATGATGGTCTTCGCCCAACTCGGACCGCTGCTGTTCCTGTCCATCCCCGCCGGCGTGATCGCCGACCGGTTCGATCGCCGCCGGTGGCTCATCGCCATGCAGCTGGTGCAGCTCACGTTCTCCGCCGCGCTGGCGCCACTGGCCGCCGCCGACGCACCCATCTGGAGCATCTTCCTGGTCGCCTGCGGCGTGGGCGTGGGCAACGCATTGAACGCACCGGCGTGGTCGGCCATGTTGCCCACGCTGGTGAGCCGCGCCGACCTACCCGGCTCGGTGTCGCTGAACTCGACGATGATCAACGGGTCGCGCGTGGTGGGCCCCATCGTCGTGGCCGTGCTGCGGTCGGCCGGCGTGTCGATCGCCCAGATCTTCCTCATCAACGCGGTGACCTACCTGTTCGTCGTCGGCGCGCTCTTGCGCACACCGATCAAACAGCACAGGGCACCGGCGAAGGAGCCTGGCAAGAGTCAACTCACCGCCGGGCTGCGCATCGCCCGCAGCAAGCCCGCAGTGTGGCGATTGCTGGTCACGCTGTTCACGTTCTCGCTGCTGTCACTCCCCTACGTGGGGCTGTTCGCTGCCGTCGCACGCATCAACTTCGGTATCGAGAAGGGCTCCACCAGCTACGAGTGGCTGTACGCCACCTGGGGGCTCGGCGCCGCGATGGGCGGACTCGCCATCGGCACCGTCTTCGTGGCCGTCGACAAGCGTCGGCTCATCCGCGTCGGGTTCGTGGCGTTCGCCGTGTTCCTCGCCGCGTTCGCGATGATGCGCGAGCCCATCGGGGCGATGGTGTTCGGCGCGTTGCTGGGTTTCGCCTACTTCGGCACGACCACGAGCATGAACACCATCTTCCAGAGTCGGGTGGCCGATCACGAACGCGGCCGCGTGATGAGCCTGTGGTTCATGGCGTTCGGCGGCACCGTGCCGTTGGGCAACCTGGTGTTCGCACCGCTGATGGATGCCGTGGGCGCTCGGTGGGTGTTGGTCGGTGGCGCCGTGTGGGCGCTCTTCCTGTCGTGGTACTGCGACCTGGTGAAGATCGACGCGCTAGAGCACCAGCGCGGCCGCCACGCGCTCGAGCCCGACCACACGGCTACCTTTGACGAGCACGGCATCTCCGCCGGCGAGTGACCCCAGCGCCGCCACCGGATCGTTCACCGGCGACACGCCGTAGAGGTCGGTGCCGTAGGCGAGTACTTCGATGCCCCGTTCGGTGGCGTACTCGAGGATGGCGAGGTGTTCCGAGATCGGGTCGCTGATCTCGGCCATCAGCCCGAGTACCGCACGCTTGCGCGGCGCGGGCAGCGCCGCGAGCGCGTCGAGCGCCGCGCGCATGCTGGTGGGGTTGGCGTTGTAGCTGTCGTTCAACACGATGGCGCCCGCGGCCGTGCGCTGCACCTCCATGCGCATCGCGGTGAGACCCACGTTCGCGAGCGCGGCAGCCGCTGCGTGCAGATCGCCTCCCACGAGCCCCACGCACGCCAGCGCCGCCGCCGCGTTCGCCACCATGTGTCGCCCGCTGATGCCCAGCACGACGTGTGCAGTGCCCCACGGCGACCGAAGGGTGAACGACGCTCGCGCCAGTTCGTCGAGCACGATGTCGCACACCTGCACCTGCGCGTCGGCGGCCTCGCCGTACAGCAGCACCGGTGCCGCCGACGCGGCGGACATGGCCCGTACCCGAGGGTCGTCGGCGTTCAGCACGGCGGTGCCGTGCGCAGGCAGCGCCCGGACCAGCTCGGCCTTCGCTCGCGCCACGCCCTCGATGCCGCCGAGCAGGTCGCTGTGGGCCTCGGCCACTCGGGTGACGACTCCGATGGTGGGTTGCGCGATGTCGCACAACGCGGCGATCTCGCCGAACCCGCGCATGCCCATCTCCAGCACCATCACCTCGGTGCCCGCCGGCATGTTGAGCAGTGCGGTGGGTAGGCCCTGTTCGTTGTTGAAACTGCGCTCGTTGGCCCACGTGGGCCGCGCCGTCGCGAGCGCAGCCCAGGCGAGGTCCTTGGTGGAGGTCTTCCCCACCGAGCCGGTGATGCCGATGACCGGGCCGTCGAACCGAGGCCGCATCGCCGCCCCCAACTGCATCAGCGCGCGCAAGGTGTCGGGTACCTCGATGGCCGTACCGGCGCCTGCGGGCCGCGACGTCAGATACGCAGCGGCACCACGACCGAGTGCGCCGTCGATGAAGTCGTGACCGTCGCGCTCGGCCACGAGCGGCACGAACAGCTGGCCGGGCAACAGTGAACGCGAGTCGAAGGAGACCCCGTCGATGACGACGTTCGGGCCCACCAGACGGCCTCCGACGGCCGACGCCGCGTCAACTGCTTCGAATCGCATGATCCGACACGGTACCGTCGGGGACCACATGAGTCCCGACGAGCGCATCCACCTCATCGTGCTGTTCGGCGGCCAGTCGGCCGAGCACGACGTGAGTTGCACCACCGCCGCCCACGTGCTGCGTGCGGCCGACCCGGCCAAGTACCGCATCACGCCCATCGGCATCGGCCGCGACGGCCGTTGGTCGCTCGCCAGCGGCGCCCAGGCCGCCCTGGAATCTGGCCCCGAGGCCATTCCCGGCCACCTCGACGCCGGCGGCACCGTGGTGGAACCCACGCTCGCCATCTCGCCATCGGGTTCGGGCACCACGGTGGTGGTGCCCCTGCTGCACGGACCGCTCGGCGAGGACGGCACGGTGCAGGGCATGCTCGAGTTGGCCGACCTCCCGTACGTGGGCACCGGCGTGCTCGGTTCGGCCGTCGCCATGGACAAGGCGATGGCCAAAGTGGTGACCGCCCAGCACGGCATTCCCCAGGCACGCCACCTCGCGTTCCGGGCCAGCGACATCGGCCCCGGCACACCGCAGCACGTGGTCGACTCGCTCGGCTTGCCGGTGTTCGTGAAGCCCGCCAACATGGGCTCGTCCGTCGGCGTCAGCAAGGCGAAGACCGTCGAGGGCGTGCGCGACGCCATCGAAGTGGCGCTGTCGTACGACGAATGGATCGTGGTGGAGGAAGCCATCGACGGCCGCGAGATCGAGGTGGGCGTCCTCGGCAACCTGCACCCGACGGCCAGCCTGCCCGGCGAGATCGTGCCCGGCGCCGAGTTCTACGACTACGCCGACAAGTACGTCGACGACGGATCGCAGGCGCTCATCCCTGCGCCCCTCACGCCCGAGCAGACCGCTGAGGTACAGGCGCTGGCCGTGCGCGCGTTCCAGGCGATGCGATGTGAAGGGCTCTCGCGGGTCGACTTCTTCTTCGAGGAGCATGGCCGCGGGTTCCTGCTCAACGAGGTGAACACGATGCCCGGCTTCACCCCGATCAGCATGTACCCGAAGCTGTGGATCGCCAGTGGCATGACGTACTCGGGGCTCATCGACGAACTCGTGCGCCTGGCGCTCGAACGCCACACCCGTCGTCGTCGCAACACGGCCCGCTGACACACACTCAGTCGTCGGCCTCCACGCCCTCGGCGGCCAGCTTGGCGACGTTGTCCTTCATCGCTTGCAGCACCTCCGGCGGATGACCCACCCATTCCCACAGCTCACCGATCACGCGCACGGGCTCTTTCGATCGGTACGACCTCGTGGGGTTGCCGGGGAACTTCTTGTCGGTGAGGTTCGGGTCGTCCTCGAACTCGCCCGTGGGTTCGACGAGGTAGATGCGGCCCGGCCCGTCGCCCACCGCGAGTTCGGCTCCCCACACCGCTGCGTCGAGCGTGGCGGTGAAGTACACGTGGTTGGCGTCGCGACCCGACCCGAAGTTCGACCGGAACCCGGGCCCGAGCATGTCGCCCGCGCCCAGCGCGGCCCGAGTGCCGTGGAAGTAGATGGTGGGAACCTCGAACGGTGCAGCCTGCATGTCACCATGCTGCCCCATTTTCCGATCAGGGTGGCGGGGCGAGCGCGGCGCGGAGGAAGGCCAGCAACTCGGTGCGCAGGCGGCGCAGGTCGGAGGTGGTGGGCTGCCAGCCGACGGCTCGCAGCGCCTCCGGTTCGGTGGCGATGCCGGTGACGGTGGCGTACACCAGCGCGGCGATGAGGCGCGGGTCGGCCTGACGCAGGCGGCCGAGTGCCATCTCGCGACGCAGATAGCCGATGGCCCGCTGCACCAGGGGTTCGAACGCGTCGTGCAGGTGATCGCCGCTGGCCGGCGACAGCCGCGAGATCTCGCGCACCAGGCCCAGCAGTGCGGGCCGCCGCACCGCCTGACGGAAGACCGCCTTCACCACGGCATCGATGCGGTCGAGCGGGTCGTCGGTGGTGGCGCGGATGGCGGCCTCCACCCCCACCGACAGTTCCAGCACGGCCGCTTCCAACACGGCCTGCACCAGGTCGTCCTTGCTGGGGAACCAGTACAGCAACGTCTGCTTGGCCACCCCCACCTCGGCGGCGATGACTTCGATCGACACGGCCTCCACACCGCGCAAACCGAACAGATCGGTGGCGGCATCCAGGATGCGTTCGCGTGTCGAGGACTTCCGTGTCATCCGTGTTCCAGCATCTCTCTACCAAATGGTAGACTAACGCCCGCATGATCGCGGAACAGCTCGCAGGGAAACGCATCGCCATCACCGGCAGCACCGGTTTCGTGGGCACGGCGCTCGTGGAACGGCTGCTGCGCGGCGTCCCGGGGTGCGAGCTCGTGCTCCTCATCCGGCCCAGCAAGCGCCACGACGCCACCGAGCGCGCCCGCCGCGAGATCTTCAAGAACAACGCCTTCGACCGTCTGAAGCAGGAGCTGGCGGACGCGGGCGGCGAGACCTTCGACGAGATGATCCTGCGCCGTGTCACCTGCATCGGCGGCGATGTCAGCACCGACGGCTTGGGCCTGAACGACACCGACCGTGCGCTGTTCTCCACGTGCCACACCATCATCCACTCGGCGGCGGCCGTCAGCTTCGACAGCCCGCTCGACCTGGCGGTGGAGATCAACCTGCTCGGCCCGCCGCGCATCGCCGACACGCTGAACGCACTGAACGTCACGCCGCACCTGGTATCGGTGAGCACCTGCTATGTCGCCGGCAACCGCCGCGGCAACGCCCCCGAGATGCTCGTGAGCCAGGGGCCGTGGGACATCGGCCTCGACTGGCGCAAGGAAGTCGCAGCCACTCGTCGCCTGCGCGGCGACACCGAAGCAGCCAGCCGCCACCCCGAACAGCTGGCCAAGTTCCGCGCCGAGGCCCGCCAGGAGCTCGGTGCCGCCGGCGCACCCGCCCTCGCGTCGAAGACCGAGCACCTTCGCCTCGCGTGGGTGAAGGCGCAACTCGTGGAGGCCGGCCGTGCCCGCGCCGCCAGCGTCGGCTGGCCCGACGCGTACGCGTTCACCAAGGCGCTCGGCGAGCAGGCCGTCACCGAGGTGAAGGGCAAAGTGCCGGTCAGCATCGTCCGCCCGAGCATCATCGAGAGCGCACTCGCCGAGCCGTTCCCCGGCTGGATCCGCGGCTTCCGCATGGCCGAGCCGGTCATCCTCAGCTACGCCCGCGGGCTGCTGAAGGAGTTCCCCGGCGTCCCTGAGGGCACGGTCGACGTCATCCCGGTCGACATCGTGGTGTCGGCCATCATCGCCGTCGCCGCGCTCGGCCCGGAGAAGGCCGCACCCATCACCCAGGTGGCCAGCGGCGGCATCAACCCGCTGAAGTACAAGACGCTCGTCGACAACGTGCGCGCCTGGTTCACCGAGCACCCGCTGTACGACGAAGAGGGCCAACCGATCGTGGTGCCCGAGTGGCAGTTCCCCGCACGCGGCCGGGTGAAGGAACAACTGCAGCGAGCCAAGCAGATCGCCGAGCGCACCGAGAAGGTGCTGCAGGCGCTGCCCCTGCGCGGCAAGCAGGCGGCATGGGCCGCGTCGCTTGAGGAGAAGAAGAACGAGATCGACCGGGCGTACGAGTACGTACTGCTGTACGGCCTGTACACCGAGTGCGAGGCGATCTACCAGGTCGACCGGTTGATGGAGATGTGGGCATCGCTGTCGCCCGAGGATCAGGCGGCGTTCAACTTCGACCCCACGAGCGTCGACTGGCCCACGTACATCAGCACCATCCACCTGCCGTCCATCGTGCACCACTCTCGGGCGAAGACGAAGCCCGGCAAGAACAAGGTGGACCGGGAGGCGCGGTTGCGCCGCTCGGTGCTCTCCCCCGATCGACACCTCGCAGCGTTCGACCTCGAGAACACGCTCATCGCCAGCAACGTGGTGGAGAGCTACTCGTTCCTCGCCACCCGCCGCCTGAACATGCCCGAGCGCGTGCGCTACGTGGTGCGCACCCTGGCCGAAGCACCCACGCTCAGCTCGATCGACCGCAAGGACCGGGCCGACTTCCTGCGGTTCTTCTATCGCCGCTACGAGGACGCCCCCGTGGAGCAGATCGCCGAGGACTCGAAGGAGCTGCTGGCCCAGCTCATCCTCACCAAGTCGTTCCCCGCTGGCCTGCGCCGCGTACGCGAGCACCGCGCCCTCGGCCATCGCACGGTGCTCATCACGGGTGCGCTCAGCTTCGCCGTCGAGGGGCTACGGCCCCTGTTCGACGAGATCGTGGCCGCCGAGATGAGCGTGCGGCCCGACGGCACGTACAGCGGCAACCTCAGCGTGGTGCCGCCCACCGGCGAGACCCGCGCCCAGATCCTGGCCGACTACTGCGAGGCCGAGGGGCTGAAGCTCGAGGAGAGCATCGCCTATGCCGACTCCAGCAGCGACCTGCCCATGCTGGAAGCCGTTGGCTTCCCGGTGGCGGTGAACCCGGAGACCCGCCTCGCCGCCATCGCCCGCAAGCGCGGCTGGCTGGTGGAGAACTGGGAGAAGGCATCCGGTGCACCCACCAAGGTACTGCCGCTGGGCAACATGCTCAGCGAGCGTGAACGCCGACGCCAGTTCGAGGGATCGCGATGAGCCGCCTGGTGTTCTCCCGCAAGCCGGCACGCTTCGCCGCCGCTCGCCTGGCCGGCACGCTGATGCCCGGTCGAGGCGCATCGGTGGGACCGCTCTCGTTGGAACCCGACGAGTCGCTTCCCCTGCCCGCACCCGACTGGGTACGCCTGCGCCCGCGCCTGGCCGGGATCTGCGGCAGCGACCTGTCGCTGGTGGACGGCACCGCCGCGGCGTACTTCGACCCGTTGGTGAGCTACCCGTTCACGCCGGGCCACGAGGTGGTGGCCAACGTGGAGGGCACCGACCAGCGTGTGGTACTCGTGCCCGTGCTGTCGTGCATCACTCGCGGCATCTCGCCCGTGTGCCACGCCTGCGAGGCCGGCGCCATCCACCTGTGCGAGCGCGTCGCCTTCGGTCACCTCGAGCCGGGACTGCAGACCGGGTTCTGCGCCGACACCGGCGGCGGGTGGAGCCACGAGATGGTGGCGCACCCGAGCCAGCTGGTCGCGGTACCCGACGATCTCTCGGACGAAGCGGCCGTGCTCATCGAGCCCACCGCCTGCGCGGTGCATGCTGCCGCTCGGTACACCGGCCGCGAGACGGTCATCATCGGCGCCGGCACACTGGGCCTGCTGACGCTCGCTGCCATCACGGCCACCCGCGACCGCGAGCGCACCGGCCCCATCGTCGTGACCGCCCGCTACCCCGAGCAGAAGCGTCTGGCCAAGGAACTGGGCGCCGACATCGTGTGCGGCACCGACGAACTGCCCCGCTGGGTCCGTTCGGCCACCAGCTCGCTGGTGTTCGGCGACCAACTCACCTGCGGCGCACCGCACGTCATCGACTGCGTGGGCAGCAGCCAGTCGCTGCAGCAGGCGCTGCAGGTGGTGGCGCCCGGTGGCGAGGTGCAAGTGGTGGGCATGCCCGGCAACGTGTCGCTCGAGCTCACGTCGCTGTGGCACCGCGAGACCGCCATTCGTGGTTGCTACGCCTACACCCGACCCGACTTCGACACCGCCATCGAGGTGGTGCGTCGGTTCGACCTCGGCCGCATGGTGTCGGCCACCTATTCGCTGAAGGACTACACCGACGCCATCGGTCATGCCGCCCAGGCAGGCCGTCGGGGTGCGGTGAAGATCGCCTTCGACATGCGTTCTGACGATCAGAGGAGTCACTGATGGGCCGTCCCGGATTCGTCCACGAGGTCGACCGTTCCACCCCGCCGGTGCTGTTCTGGCGCGGCGAGAACTTCTCCCTCGAGAAGCTGCCCGCCGGTCGCAGCCGAGTGATCTACCCGCCCGAGCCGCTACCCGCCATCAAGGACATCGACGGCGCCATCCGCCATGCCTTGCTGAACCCGCACGACCAGGACCCGCTGCCCGCGCTGCTGTTCCCCGGCATGAAGCTCACCATCGCGTTCGACGACGTGAGCCTGCCGCTGCCGAAGATGCGCCGCCCCGACATCCGCCAGCGCGTCATCGAAGCGGTGCTGGATCTCGTGGCCGCCGCCGGTGTCGACGACGTGCACATCATCGCTGCGCTGGGCCTTCACCGGCGGATGCACGAGTACGAACTGCGCCACGCCCTGGGCGACCGTGTCTACGACGCGTTCCACCCGCGCGGCATGCTGTACCAGCACGACGCGGAGGACTACGACAACCTCACCGTCATCGGCACCACCCCGCACGGCGAGGTGCTGGAGATCAACAAGCGGGCGGCCGACAGCGACCTGGTCATCTACGTCAACATCAACTCGGTCAGCATGGACGGTGGGTGGAAGAGCATCACCACCGGCCTCGCCAGCTACAAGTGCCTCAGCCATCACCACAACGGCGAGACGCTGCAGAACACCAAGAGCCTCATGGGCCACCGCGAGCACTCCGCGCTGCACACCAGCATCTGGCGCCTGGGCAAGGTGCTGCGCGACCACGGCCCGAAGGTGTTCCAGATCGAGTCGACGCTGAACACCGACATGTTCCCCGAGCAGTACGCGTTCATCAACAAGCGCGAGTGGGAATGGACCGCCAAGGACCGCGCCACGTACCTCGGTGTGAGCAAGGGCCTCAGCCTGTTGCCAGTGAAGGCTCGCCGCAAGATGTTCCACGACATCCACAGCCCGCACCAGATGACCAGCGTGCAGGCCGGTGAGACATCGGCGGTGCACGAGCTCACCCTGGCCAAGGTGTTCGAGCAGCAGCTCGTGCCGGTGGAGGGGCAGACCGACATCCTCACGCTGGGCATCCCGTTCGTGTCGCCCTACAACCCCGACAGCGTGATGAACCCCGTGCTGGTGATGTGCATGGGCCTCGGGTACCTGTTCAACATGTACCGCAACAAGCCGCTGGTGCGTGAAGGTGGCGTGATCATCATGACCCACCCCACCTACCGCGACTTCAACCCCGTGCACCACCCGAGCTACATCGACTTCTTCGAGCAGGTGCTGCCCGACACCACCGACCCCGTGGTGATGGGCCAGAAGTGGGAGAAGCAGTTCGCCGAGGACGAGTGGTACCGCCACCTGTACCGCACCGGCAACGCCTACCACGGCGTGCACCCGTTCTACGCGTGGTATTGGGGTGCACACGGCCAGCAACACGCCGGCAAGGTGATCATCGTCGGCGGTGATGCACCGACCGTGCGCCGTCTGGGCTTCACGCCTGCGTCCACGCTGGACGACGCCTTCGAGATCGCCAGCGACGTCGTTGGCCGCACCCCCACCATCTCGCACCTCCACGTGCCCTCGCTGCTGGTGGCCGACGTCCAGTGAGCGACAAGCGCACGGTCTCGGTCGCGCAATTGCGCAAGGTCGCCCGGGTGGGCGACGCCGCGAGTTCGGCCATGCAGGCCGCGCTCCGTCCGGCGCGCAACCTCGGCTTCCCCTATCGCAAGCCCTCACGCCCCAAGGGTGTGGTGATGCCGGCCGAGAAGAGCACCCTTGGCGCCGACTTCGACACCGCCTGGGCACGCAAGGCGCCCGCACGCGCCGCACGCACCGTCATCGTGCGCGGCCCCATGGCCGCGATGGTGAAGGCGTTGGCGAACCCCGAGGTGGAAGGGCTCGATCGGTTGGCCGATCTGCTGGAACTGGATCCAGTGCCCGCGGTGATCTTCGCCCCCAACCACCACAGCCACGTGGACACACCGCTCATCATCGCCACCGTGCCCGAGGAGTTCCGCAAGCACCTGGTGGTCGCCGCCGCGGCCGACTACTTCTTCGACAAGCGGATGAAGGGCAACCTGGCCGCGCTGGCGCTGAACGCGTTCCCCATCGAGCGCGAGGTGACCACCCGCAAGAGCAGCGACGAACTGCGTCGACTCATCGACACCGGCTGGAGCCTGGTGATCTACCCCGAGGGCGGTCGCTCCCCCGATGGTTGGGGCCAGGAGTTCAAGGGCGGTGCCGCGTACCTCGCCGGCCGCACCGGTGCGCCGGTGGTGCCGGTGTTCATCGACGGCACGGGCAGCATCTACGGCAAGGGCATGAAGCGCCCCAAGCCCGGCAGCACGAAGGTGGTCTTCGGTGCCCCGCTGTGGCCGCAGGAGGGCGAGAACACCCGCCGCTTCAACGCCCGCATCGAAGCCGCCGTGACGGCGCTCGGCGACGAGGCGCTCACCGACTTCTGGACGGCTCGCGTGCGATCCGCCGCGGGTACCAACCCGAAGCTCACCGGCCCCGAGCACAACAGCTGGCGCCGCCAGTGGGCCCTCGCCGAGCACCGCAAGCTCGGCAAGGCCGGCCAGCGCCGTCGCCAACAGCGCCGCTGGCCCGACCTCGGCTGAGCAGGACGGAGCCGCGCGCGGCCATTCGATGTTGCCGCGTTCTTCAGTTGTCAAGGAGCGACCGAACCCCGCTGGTCAGGCGGCCCACCGCCGGGGCGGCCCGGTGGTCATCACCCGTCCGGACGGTGTGGTGACGGAGAGTTCCCGGTGAGCGCCGAGGCGAAGCTGCCAGCCGCGGTCGTGCACCAGGTGGTGGTGACGGCCGCACAAGGGGATCAAGTTCTGCAGATCGGTACCGCCACCGTGTCGCCACCAGATGACGTGGTGGATGGTGCACCGGTCGAACCCGACGTCGCAGCCCGGAACGCCGCAGCCGCGGTACAGGGCGCGGAGTGCTCGTCGTTGGGCGCGATTGGCCAGGCGCGTGGAACGCCCGAGGTCGAGCTCGCCGGGCGCAGCGATGACGACGCCATTGCGGACGGCCACCTCGATCACCTTCGTGGTCGGTGCCCCGAGCAACTCGTCCAGGACGCGCTGCGGGATGTCGACCGGCTGGCCCCAATCGACATCGGGTTCGTCGTCGGGAACGGTGTGGTCGATCACGACGATCACCTCGGCACCACCGCGACGGTTGCCGCCCTGCCCGTCGAGCATCAGGAGCAGCGCGTGGGCACGGAGAAACGACTGTCGTTCCACCGGATCGACGGGGCAGCCAGGAATGGGTGGCCCATGATGGAGGGCCTCGACCATGGCGGACAATCGTTGCTCGAACGAGATCGTACGCAACGGATCGAGCGCCAATCGGTAGACGGCCATTCCCGTGTCGCGATCCGTGTGTGAGGTGAGCCGGATGCCGACCTGCTGGGCCGCGAGTCGCGCCTCGGCGGGATCGTCGGATCCGGTCGCATCATCGGGGACAGGTCGGATCCGTTCGAGCGGCGCGACCTCGCGGGCGAGATGACGCCCGAACCGGGCGGCACTCACCGCAGTGGCAATGGTCAGCAGATGAGCGGCGTCGCCGGCGAGTTGGTCGCGCTCGTGCGGGAGCAGGCGCCGCAACGCCTCGCCCAGCCGATCGAGGTGCGACACCGACGACTCACCGCGCTCCAGCGACGTGACGAACGACGGGAACAGTGCGCCGACGTCGGCTCGTCGCTCGACTCGCGCCAGCGACGCCGTCGTGGCGTGCGGCGACTGACCGTTCACCAACTCGAGCGGCGAACGCCCCTCGGTGCGCACCGCTGCGACGAGCCGCAGGCGCTGGGCCTCGACCCATGCGGCCAGACGATCCGCCGCAGCGAACGCCACGTCGACATCCGGCCCCAACACGTCGTCGACGAGTGCGTGGGGCAACGAATGGTCGACGGCGATGTGTGCAACGACGCTCGTGCACTGTGCGGCCATGGTCCCTCCCCTCGCATCAAGGACACGCACCCCACATCACGGGGCGATGGTGTCGGTCGGTTGACGACGTCCGAAGACGTGATACGCCGGGGAAGGCAGAACGAACACTAGTTCGATCGAAGCGAGAAGTCAACCCCTTTCGTGGAGATTTCTTTGCAAGGAGCGGACCGGCTCACAGTGGTCGATGGAGACGCCAGGTCACGTCGATGCCGACCTCACCCGGTGCCGAAGGCTCGACTGGCATGTCCGCCACACGGATGAAGCCCACCCTGTGGGGCACCCGTGCGCTCGCAGTGTTCGCCGCGTCATGGACGATCTCGAGGGCTTCGATGCCGTCGACGGAGAACCCGGCCTCGTTCAACGCAGCCGCGTCTGCGATGTGCCAACGCCGGATCGTGACGGCGGCACAGGTGACTGACTCCGGTGGGATGCGGCTCATCTCACGAGACTGTCAGCCGCATCCAAATCTCGACAACGATTTGCGGGTGCCCGGCTGGGCCGGCTCACGCGGGCCACGACTCAGTCGCCGGTGGTCAGTCGCCGGCCGCCGGGACGTCGCTGTTCTCCTGTGGGTCGGGCAACAGGTCGGCGAGGGCGGATTCCAGGCGGGCGACTCTGGCCTCGAGTTCGGCGATGCGGTCGGACACGCTGCCTTTCACCGACTCCGAGGAGATGACCGGTGCCGCCTGCTGCACCTCGATCTCCTCGGCGAGCAGTTGCTGCCAGCGCGCTTCCTTCTGGCCGTGCAGCCGTTCGAGCGGTTGCACCATGCCGCCCTCGGCCAGGCGGCGCAGCACGGCCTCGACCTCGTCGACGTTGGCGAACTCGTGGAGACGCTCCGTGCGCTGACGCAGCTCGGCCGCGGTCTGCGGGCCGCGCAGCAGGAGCACTCCGACCACCGCCGTCGCGTCGGGCTCCAGTTCCCACACCTCGTCGACGATCTGGCGATAGCGCGTGACGCTGCGGCCGTGGCTCGGGTGCACGAATCGCAGCAGGCCCTGTGCCTTCAGCGACGTGAGCGCCGCATCGACCTCGTGGTCGTCGAGATGCATCACCGGTTCGCGTGACGTGCTCTGGTTGCACGCCGACACCAGCGTGTTCAGCGTGAGCGGGTACTGATCGGGAACGGTGCGCTCCTTCTCGAGCAGGCACCCCACCACACGGCCTTCGATCACGGTCAGCATGGTGCGCACGATACCCATCCGGCCTGCAAGGCTCTCACCCATGATCAGGTTGCGACAGGTGGCACTGGTGGCGCGAGACCTCGACCCCGTGGTCGACGAGCTGTGCACGAAGCTCGGGCTGAAGGTCTGCTACCACGACCCCGGGGTGGAGTTCTTCGGACTGCACAACGCGCTGATGATGATCGGTGACCAGTTCCTCGAGGTCGTCGCCCCCACCCAGGAGGGCACCACCGCCGGTCGGCTGCTCGACAAGCGCGGCGGCGACGGCGGCTACATGGTGATCTACGAAGTCGACGACCTCGACGACCGCGAGGCGGCTCTGGAGCGCGAGAACATCCGCATCGTGTGGCGCGGCGACCTCCCCGAGATCCGCGGTCGTCACCTCCACCCCGCCGACGTCGGCGGCGCGATCACCAGCATCGACCAGCCGGTGCCCAACGGCGCGTGGAAGTGGGGCGGCCCCGATTGGGTGGCACACCAGGAAACATCAGTGGTCACCGCCATCGCCGGTGTGGTGATCGGCGCCAAGGACCCTGCAGCGATGCGCCGCCGGTGGCACGCTGCGGGGCTGGAGCACGCAGTCACCTTCCAGCCGGCCGGGGTGCGTGGCGAGGGACTCGACGAACTCGAACTCGTGGCCACCGACCGGCGTCGTGCCGGCGACGAGTTGCGCATCTGCGGTGTCACCGTTCGCCTGGTGTAGGCCCGACCGCGGGCCGACCGCGGACCCTCCTGCGCCGTAGTTCTGAGGTCCGATTGACGCTCGACACCGCCAGGTTTACCTTCGAGTCGCGTTGGCAATTCCTGCGACGAATCCCGTGTTCACCACCCGATTGGAGCACACCAGATGCAGCACCAACCCCGAACCGCGCGCGCCCTCGTACGACTGGGCCTCACCGGTGCCCTGCTCGCCGGCACCCTGACCGCCGCCACCACCGTCACCTCGGCCGACAGCCGACGTGTCGAGGTCCGCATGCGCGACGAATGCGAACCCGCCTCGTTCAACGCCGCCCTCGGCGACGGTACGTGCGTGGGCGACGGCGACGTCACCTTCGACGAAGTCCTGGCGACGCTGACACCATCGATCGGTGGTCACGAGAAGTGGCGCAACAAGCCGACGTCGTTGAAGGTGAAGGTCGGCACGACCCTCCATGTCGTGAACCAGGGCGGCGAGGCACACTCCTTCACCGAGGTCGTCGCGTTCGGTGGTGGCATCGTGCCGCCGCTCAACGAGGCGCTCCCGAACCACGGGCTCCCACTCGCGGAATGGATCGGTGATCCGCACTTCGTCGACGCCGGCCACAGCACCGACGTGTCGGGCCTCTCGGCCGGCGTGCATCGGTTCATGTGCGTCATTCATCCGTGGATGAAGACCACCGTCAGTGTGGTCAGGAGCTGATCGGCGGGGTCAGGCGCAGCCGCTGGCGGAACTGGCCGGGATGATGATCTTCACGCCGACGATGAAGTTCGTGTAGCCCTTGGTGTTCACGTTGGCCGCATCCAGCTGATCGACCGTGACGTCGAACTTCTGCGCCACCGTGCCGGGCAGGTCGCCCTCGACGATGGTGTAGCTGCCCTGCGCGCAGTTCGAGCCGCCACCGGCGAGGGTGGTGGTGGTCTCGCTGGGGGTGGCGGACAGGGTGGTCTCCGTGGGAACGGTGCTGCTGGGCGTGATGGCGCCGGCCGGGATCTTGATCTTCAGACCCACGTAGAACGCGCCGTAGCCGGGCGTGTCGACGTTGGCCAACTGGAGCGCATCGACCGTGATGCCGTAGCGATTGGCCACGGTGAACGGCACATCGCCGGCCTGCACCGTGTACTCGGTGATCTCGGTGGTGGCCTGACCCGCCGGCACCGTGGCGCCGACGAGCGTGGTCTGCGGCAACGTGCTGGCGGTGGTGGCGAGCGTGTTGTAGTTCGTGCTCTCGAGGTTGACCACACTGGACGTGGTGGCCGTGGTGCCGTCGCCGCACGCGCTGAACAGCAGCGCACCGAACGCGACCGGCGCCAACAGGATCTTCTTCATGGCGTCAAGCCTATGTCAGGTCGTCACTGAAGTGGGCGCGCGGTGGGGGCGATGGGTCGCGGCAGCTGGGTCTCCCCCATCAGCCACTTGTCCACCCCCGCCGCGCACGAGCGACCCTCCGCGATCGCCCACACGATGAGGCTTTGCCCGCGGCCCATGTCGCCGGCCACGAACACTCCCGGCACGTTGGTCATGTACGAGTCGTTGCGCGCCACGTTGCCCCGCTCGTCGAACTGCACGCCCAGCTGCTCGAGCCACGATCCCTTGTCGGGACCGACGAAGCCCATCGCCAGGAACACGAAGTCGGCCGGCAGTTCGCGGTCGGTGCCCTCGATCTTCTGGAACCGACCGTCCACCATCTCCACCTCGTGGATCAGCAGGGCGCGCACGCGGCCGCTGCCGTCGTCGAGGAAGCGCTCGGTGTTCACGCTGTACAGACGGTCGCCACCCTCTTCGTGCGCCGAGGTCACCTTGTAGACCATCGCGAACTGCGGCCAGGGGTTGTTCCCTCCGCGCAGCTCCGGCGGCTTGGGCATGATCTCGAGCTGCGTGATGGACGCGGCGCCCTGACGATGCGCGGTGCCCAGGCAGTCGGCGCCGGTGTCGCCCCCGCCGATGATGACCACGTGCTTCCCCGCCACGTCGATCGCGGCAGGACCGTCGCCCTCCTGTTGGCGGTTGGCCATCGGCAGGTACTCCATCGCCTGATGGATGCCGGCGAACTCGCGGCCCGGCACCGGTAGATCGCGCCAGGCCGTTGCTCCACACGCCAGCACGATGGCGTCGTACGACGCGAGGAGCACTTCGATGTCGATGCCACCACCGACCACGGCGTTGGTGCGGAACTCGGTGCCCTCGGCTTCCATCTGCTCGATGCGCCGGTCGACGTGGCGCTTCTCCATCTTGAACTCGGGGATGCCGTACCGAAGGAGGCCTCCGATGCGGTCGGCGCGCTCGAGCACCACCACTTCGTGACCCGCACGCGTCAGTTGCTGCGCGGTCGCGAGACCTGACGGGCCGGAGCCGATGACGACGACGCGCTTGCCGGTGCGCACCGACGGCACCTGCGGCACCACCCAACCCTGGTCCCACGCCTGGTCGATGATCTCCACCTCGACCTGCTTGATGCTGACCGGGTCGTTGTTGATGCCCAGCACGCACGCGCTCTCGCACGGCGCAGGGCACAGTCGGCCGGTGAACTCCGGGAAGTTGTTCGTGGCGTGCAGGCGGTCGATGGCGTCGCGCCAGTGCTCGCGGTACACGAGGTCGTTCCAGTCGGGAATGAGGTTGCCGAGCGGGCAGCCGTTGTTGCAGAAGGGAATGCCGCAGTCCATGCAGCGACCTGCCTGCAGCTTCAGCGTGTCGGCCGGGAAGTCCTCGTACACCTCCTTCCAGTCCTTCAGGCGCTCGTCCACCGGACGGCGCTTCGGGGTGACGCGCACCCATTGCAGGAACCCAGTGACCTCACCCACGGCTGGCCTCCATCACCTTCGAAAGGGTCTGTTCTTCGTCGAGGCCGTCGGCCTCCGCCTGCTTCATCACGGTGAGCACGCGTTGGTAGTCGATGGGCATCACCCGTTTGAAGTTCGGCACCTCGGTGTCGAACGCGTCGAGGATGCGCTGCGCCACGGGTGAACCGGTGAACACGGCGTGCTTGCCGACGGTGGTGCGCAGGAACTCGATGTCGTCGGCCTCGAGCTGTTGCAATTGCACCATCTCGCGGTTCAACCGCGTGCTGAAGTCGTCGGTCGGGTCGTACACGTAGGCGATGCCGCCGCTCATGCCGGCACCGAAGTTGCGCCCGGTGCGGCCGAGCACCACCACTCGCCCACCGGTCATGTACTCGCAGCCGTGATCACCCACGCCTTCGACCACCGCGGTGGCGCCGGAGTTGCGCACGCAGAAGCGCTCACCCACGACACCACGGAGGAAGATCTCGCCGCCGGTGGCGCCGTAGCCGATGACGTTGCCGGCGATGATGTTGTCCTCCGCCGGGAACGGCGAGCGGCGGTCGGGCCGCACCACCACGCGGCCGCCGGAGAGGCCCTTGCCGACGTAGTCGTTGGCGTCGCCCTCCAGGGTCATCGTCACGCCCGAGGGCACGAACGCACCGAAGCTCTGGCCGGCCGACCCGCGGAACTGCAGGTTGATGGTGCCGTCAGGGAGCCCGTTGCCCCCGTGGGCCTTCGTGATGGCGTTGCCGAGCATGGTGCCCACGGTGCGGTTCACGTTCTTGATGGTGAACTCGGCCGTCACCTGCTCGCCACCCTCGATGGCCGGCCGGCACGTCTCGATGAGCTGACGGTCGAGCGCGAACTCGAGGTCGTGGTCCTGGCTCACCGAGTGGAACATGGTCTGGCCGTAGGGGTTCTGCGGCACCGAGAGGATGGGGCTGATGTCGAGCCCCTTCGCCTTCCAGTGCTGCACGGCCTTGCGGGTGTCGAGCACCTCCACGTGGCCCACCATCTCCTGGACGGTCCGGAAGCCCAACGCCGCCATGTGCTCGCGCACCTCCTGAGCGATGAACTCCATGAAGTTGACGACGAACTCGGGCTTGCCGCTGAACTTCTTGCGCAGCTCGGGGTTCTGCGTGGCCACGCCCACCGGGCACGTGTCGAGGTGGCAGACGCGCATCATGATGCAGCCACTGACCACCAGCGGCGCAGTCGCGAAGCCGAACTCCTCGGCACCGAGCAACGCGGCGATCACCACGTCGCGACCGGTCTTCAACTGGCCGTCGGCCTGTACCACGATGCGATCCCGGAGACCGTTGAGCAACAGCGTCTGCTGCGTCTCCGCAAGCCCGAGCTCCCACGGGGCGCCGGCGTGCTTCAACGAGGTGAGCGGGCTGGCACCCGTGCCGCCGTCGTGCCCGCTGATGAGCACCACGTCGGCCTTGGCCTTGCTGACGCCCGCGGCCACCGTGCCAACGCCGACCTCGCTGACGAGCTTCACGTGCACCCGAGCCAACGGGTTCGAGTTCTTCAGGTCGTGGATGAGCTGCTTGAGATCCTCGATGGAGTAGATGTCGTGGTGCGGCGGCGGGCTGATGAGGCCCACGCCCGGCGTGCTGTGGCGGGTGGCCGCCACCCACGGGTACACCTTGTGGCCGGGCAACTGGCCACCTTCACCAGGCTTGGCGCCCTGCGCCATCTTGATCTGGATGTCGTCGGCGTTCACCAGGTACTCGCTGGTCACCCCGAAGCGACCACTGGCCACCTGCTTGATGGCGCTGCGACGCGTGGGGTCGTACAGGCGGTCGGAGTCCTCGCCGCCCTCGCCGGTGTTGCTCTTGGCACCGATGCTGTTCATCGCCACGGCCAGCGTCTCGTGCGCCTCGGCGCTGATACTGCCGTAGCTCATCGCTCCGGTGCTGAACCGCTTGACGATCTCGCTGACCGGCTCGACCTCGTCGATGGAAATGGGCTGGCGGTCACCGGGGGCGAACTCGAACAACCCGCGCAGCGTGGCCGCCTTCGCCGACAGGCCGTCGACCAGGGCCGTGTACTGCTGGAAGATGTCGTACCGCTTGGCACGCGTGCCGTGCTGCAGCTTGAACACGGTCTCCGGGTTGAACAGGTGGATGTCGCCTTCGCGGCGCCACTGGTACTCGCCGCCGAGTTCGAGCTTGCGGTGCGCACGCTCCTCGGGCCGACGCGGATGCGCAGCGGTGTGGCGGGCGGCCACCTCCGCGGCGATCTCCTCCAGGCCGATCCCGCCGAGCCGGCTGACCGTGCCCGTGAAGTACTCGTCGACCAGTTCGTGGCCAAGCCCGATGGCCTCGAAGATCTGGGCGCCCGTGTAGCTGGCCACGGTGCTCACGCCCATCTTGCTCATCACCTTCAGCACACCCTTGCCGGCGGCCTTGATGTAGTTCTTGACCGCCTTGTGCGGGTCGACCGAGCCCATGCCGTGCACGTCTTCGCGCACCATGTCCTCGATGCTCTCGAACGCGAGGTACGGGTTGATGGCGCCGGCGCCGTACCCCACCAGCAGCGCCATGTGGTGCACCTCGCGGGCGTCACCGCACTCCACCACCAGACCCACCTTGGTGCGCTGCTTCTCGCGGATGAGGTGGTGGTGCACCGCGGCCGTGAGCAACAGGCTCGGGATCGGCGCGTACACCTCGTCGGCGTTGCGATCGGACAGCACGATGATGCGCGCGCCGTCGGAGATGGCCTTGCTAACCTCGCTGCGCACGGCGTCGAGTGCTCGCTTCAGCGCCAGCCCACCACCGGACACGCGGTACAGCCCACTCACCTCGACCGCCGCGAGTTCCGGGTACTCGCCGTCGTCGTTGATGTGGATGATCTTCGCCAGCTCGTCGTTGTCGATCACCGGGAACGGCAGCACCAGTTGGCGGCAGCTCTCCGGACCGGGCGCCAGCAGGTTGGCTTCGGGGCCGACGGTGGAACCGACCGAGGTGACGACCTCTTCGCGGATGGCGTCGAGCGGCGGGTTGGTGACCTGCGCGAACAGTTGCTGGAAGTAGTCGAACAGCAGGCGCGAGCGCTCGCTGAGCACGGCGATGGGCGTGTCGGTGCCCATCGAGCCGATGGGCTCGGCGCCGGCCTTGGCCATCGGCCCGATGATGATCTTCAGTTCCTCGTGGGTGTAGCCGAACATCTGCTGACGGCGCAGCACGCTCTGCCGGCTGAACACCACGTGCTCGCGCTCGGGCAGTTCGTCGAGCTCCACCAGCCCCTCGTCGAGCCACTGCTGGTACGGCTGCGCCTGGGCGAGGCCGCGCTTGACCTCGTCGTCCTCCACGATGCGACCCTGCGCGGTGTCGATGAGGAACATGCGACCGGGCTGCAGGCGGCCCTTGCGCACCACCTTCGCCGGATCGATGTCGATGACACCCACCTCGCTGGCCAGCACCACGAGGTCGTCGTCGGTGACCCAGTAGCGGCTGGGGCGCAGGCCGTTGCGGTCGAGCACCGCACCGATGACCGTGCCGTCGGTGAAGCACACGCTGGCCGGGCCGTCCCACGGCTCCATCAGCGACGAGTGGAAGCGGTAGAACGCCCGCTTCTCGGCGTCCATCGTGTCGTGGTTCTCCCACGCCTCGGGGATCATCATCAACATCGCGTGCGGCAGGCTGCGACCCGCGAGGTGCAGCAGTTCGAGCACCTCGTCGAAGCTCGCCGAGTCGCTGCCACCCGGCGTGCAGATGGGGAACGCCCGCTCGAGGCCCGGCAGCAGGCCGCTGGCCAGCAGGCTCTCGCGCGTGCGCATCCAGTTGCGGTTTCCCTGCACCGTGTTGATCTCGCCGTTGTGCGCGATGTACCGGTACGGGTGCGCCAGCGGCCAGCTGGGGAACGTGTTCGTACTGAACCGGCTGTGCACCAGGGCGAGCGCGCTCTCCATGCGCTCGTCGGCGAGGTCTGGGAAGAACACCGCCAACTGCGGCGTGGTGAACATGCCCTTGTAGATGAGCGTGCGGCTGCCCAGCGAAGGGAAGTACGACGTCTGCTCGGGCGGCAGTTCGTGCTCGGCCCGCTTGCGAGCCACGAAGATCTTGCGGTCGAGCTCGATGCCGGTGGCACCCGCCGGGTCGCTGACGAACAGCTGACGGAAGCTCGGCATCACCTGACGAGCGGTCTTGCCCAGACACTCGGGACTGATCGGCACGTCGCGCCAGCCGAGCACCGTGAGGCCCTCGTCGGCGACGATGCCGTCGATGGCCGACTGTGCCTTCTCGGCGTCGTTCGCGTCGGCGGGGAGGAAACCCAGGCCCACGGCGTAGGCACCCGCCGGCGGCAGCTCGAAGCTCACCACGGCCCGCAGGAACGCGTCGGGCACCTGGATCAGGATGCCGGCGCCGTCGCCGCTGTCGGCCTCGGCGCCCGTGGCACCACGGTGCTCCATGTTGCACAGCGCGCCGATGCCCATCGACACGATGGAGCGACTGGCGACACCCGTGATGTTGGCGACGAACGAGACGCCACAGGCGTCGTGCTCGAACCGGGGGTCGTACAGACCGGAGCGCGCGGGAAGACCCGCGGGGTATGACTGATGCATCGAGTTCTGCTTCCACGGAGTCGGTGAACGGCTGGTGGCGCACGGGACGACGCTGGCCCGAACGGTGAGCGACATGTTACGGGTCCGTGCACCGAACGCGCCAGCCCATTCATCCGGCCCAGGTCCAGCGTCGTATGCTCCGCCGATGGCCGAACGGATCGAGCATCTCATGGACCAGGTGGCGTCACGCGCCGAACGCCTGGAGGAGAGCAAGAAGCTGGGCCCGCTCGTGCACGGCACGAAGCGGTTCTTCGAGATCGAGGGGCTCGACCTCGCCGGCCTGCTGGCGCTCGAGCTGTTCACCACCATCATCCCGCTCGTCCTGCTGGGCTACAGCTGGGCCAGCGACTTCAACGCCAACCTCAGCTTCGGCGACTTCCTCATCAAGTGGATGGACCTGAAGGGCAGCGCAGCGTCGGAGGTGCAGGACCTGTTCGGCACCAGCGCCGACCTGAAGAGCACCTGGACCTTCATCGGTCTGATGGGCTTCCTCATCTGGGGCATCCCGATGTCGTCGCAGGTGGCCAAGGTGTACGCCCGTGCCTTTCGCCGCGAGCGCTGGCCGTTCTGGAAAGAGGTGTGGCGCGGCGGGCTGTGGTTCGTCCTCCTCCTCAGCGCCGAGGCCGTGGCAGTGCTCATCCGGCGGTCCACCATGGACTTCGACCACACCCGAGTGTTGTTCCTCCTGCTCGCCGCCATTCCGAGCTTCATCCTGTGGTCGGTGTCGCCGCTCATCCTCATCCGCAACGGCACCAGCGGCTGGCGGCACATGGCCTGGTGCGGCCTCGTCGGGGTGCTGCTCGACTCGTTCGGCGCGCGCATCGTGATGAAGTGGTTGTTCCCCAGCCTGCTCGACGGCTGGGTGAGCTTCGGCCCCATCGGGGCGGCGATGGCCATCATGACCACCACGACGGTGGTGGCCGCGCTGTGGGTGGTGTCCGCCGTCCTCGGTGCCGTGCTGTGGGAACGCAACGCCCCGGCCGAAGTGGTCATCGAGTCGCAGGACGCGCTTCGCACCGATCCCGCTGCCACCCGCACCTAGGATTCCGCCATGTCGATGCCGCCGCCTCCCCCGCCGCCTGGGCAGGGTCCGCCGCCCCACCATCAGCCGTACGGCAACCCCTACGGCAACCAGTGGGGAGGTCAGTACGGCGGCGGGCAGTACGCCGAGCATCCGCAGGGCAGCACCATCCTGGTGCTCGGCATCCTCTCGCTCGTGGTGTGCGCCGTGCTCGGCCCCATCGCGTGGAGCATGGGCAACAAGGCCATCCGCGAGATGGATGCCCAGCCGACCGTGCAGTTCGCCAATCGCGGCAACGTCACGGCCGGTCGCATCTGCGGCATCATCAGCACCGTGCTCATCGGCCTGGGGCTGGTGGTGTTCGTCATCGCCATCGTCGCCGTCGCCGCAGGCAGCAGCAGCTGAGCGGAATAGATTGCGCGCGCAACATGTTGCAGCAACCATGACCACCACCAACAGGACCAGCGCACACAGCACCAGCGCCACGGTCTCCCGCCTCGTCAGGGCGCAACACGCCGTCGAAGGTGACGGCTTCGTCGTGCGCCGCCCGTTCCCCACCGCCAGCCTCAGCCACCTCGACCCGTTCCTGCTGTTCGACCACATGGGACCCATCGAGTTCGAGCCCGGCAAGGGCGTCGGCACGCCCTGGCACCCTCACCGCGGTTTCGAGACGGTGACCTACCTGCTCGAGGGCGACGCCGAGCACCGCGACTCGATGGGCAACCACGGGTTCATGAGCGCCGGCGACACCCAGTGGATGACCGCCGGCTCCGGCGTCCTCCACAAGGAAGGGCCGAGCGGCGCAGCGCAGTCGGCCGGCGGCCGGATGCACGGCCTGCAGCTGTGGGTGAACCTCCCGGCGGCCAAGAAGATGATTCCGCCCGCCTACCAGGACCTGCGCGCCGAAGCGAACGCCGTGCGCCACGAACCGGGCGCCACCGTTCGTGTCATCGCCGGCGACCTGTTCGAACTGCACGGCCCCGGCAGCACGCACACGCCCATCTCGTACGCACACCTCACGCTGGAGGCGGGCGCCACCGTGTCCACCTCGCTGCCCGCCGGCCACCGCGTGCTCGTGTACCCGATGATCGGCGCGCTCTCGGTGGGCGACACCCAGATCGACGAGGGCATCCTCGCCGTGGTGGAGGGCGACATCCTCGAGGTGCGCGGCGTGGCCGACCAGAGCGAGGTGATCGTGCTCACCGGTGAACCCATCGGCGAGCCCGTGGCTCGCTACGGTCCGTTCGTGATGAACACGGAAGCCGAGATCCGACAGGCGTTCAGCGACTTCGAGCGCGGCACGTTCGGCGCCCCGCTCGACTGACGACCCTCGCGGTCAGCGCGGTTCCTGCACCGACCAGCCACGGCTGAGCAGTTCGTCGGCCAACCACTGCGCCGGCATGCCCTTCAGCAGGCGCGCCTGGGTGTCGGTGGCGGCCGCGACCTTGCCGCTCTCCAACGCGTCGGCAACGGATTGGCCCTCGTCGGGCTGGTCGCCGTTGATCAGCCGGTCGATGAGCTCGGACGCCTCCTGCTTGGTGAACTTGCCGCTCGCCTGACGCTGGGTGAGCCCATACGCACGGCGGGCCTCGCGAAACGTGGCGAACCCCGCCTTCTCGAGCAGCACCTGGAGGTAGGCGACCTGCTTCGCCGACGCGGGCGGCCCCGACTGACCGAGCGCCATCACTGCCCCAGTTCGCCGGCGCGATAGTGCGCCCTGCACAACAGCTCGTAGCGCACCAGGTCGCCGAACAACGGTTGCTCGTGGTCGCCCGTGTCGCCCACCACCACCGTCTCGCCCTCGTAGGTGATCTCGCCGTTCACCACGCGGGCGTTGTGGGTGGCCCGGGCCCCGCACCAGCAGCGGGCCTCCACCTGCATGGGCACCCGCTCGTCGGCGATCTCCAACAACCGCTGCGTACCCTCGAACAGCCGGCCACGGAAGTCGGTGATGAGACCGAAGGCGAACACGTCGACGCCCAGATCGTCGACCACGCGACCCAGTTGATCGCACTGCTCGGCGGAGTAGAACTGCGCTTCGTCGCACACCAGGTAGTGCAGCGGCCAGTGGTCCACGGCGAGCTTGTAGAGGTCGAGGTCGGGCAGCACCTCCACGGCTTCGGCGAACACACCGAGACGGCTGGTGACCTGGGCGCCCTCACGGTCGAGCGTGGTGAGCAGCAGGCCGTAGAGGTCGCGGCTCGCCAGGTTGTGGTGGATCTGGAGGGCCATGGTGCTCTTCCCGGAGCCCATGGTGCCGAAGCTGAACCGCAGCGTTGCCATGACGGGATCCGACCCTACCTTCAGAGCATCGACTGCACGCGCTCGATGGTGTCGGCGTCGCTCGCCTGCTTGTCGGGGCGGTAGCGGCGCACCCGGGCGAAGCGCAGGGCGACGCCACCGGGATAGCGGCGGCTGCGCTGCACGCCGTCGAGCGCGATCTCGACCACGAGCTCCGGGCGCACGTGCTGGATGTAGCCGTCCTCGGGTGCACCGAGCGCACGAGCCTGCAGCTCGACGGTCTGCCAGCGCAGCAGCTCGTCGGTGAGGCCCTTGAACGTCTTGCCCACCATCACGAACGTGCCGTCCTCGCCTCGCGCCCCGAGGTGCAGGTTGCTCAACCATCCGGTTCGTCGACCGTGGCCCCACTCGGCGGCGAGCACCACCAGATCCAGGGTGTGCACCGGCTTCACCTTGCGCCAGGTGGCCCCTCGCCGCCCCGCCTGGTACGGCGAATCGAGTGCCTTCACCATCACACCCTCGTGACCGGCGGCGAGCGCCTCGCGGCTGAACACCTCGGCGGCATCGGCGTCGGCCGTGTCGAGCGTGGGCAGGCGCAACGAGGCGGGAAGGGCGTCGGCCAATGCCGCCTTGCGCACGTGGAGCGGCTCGTCGATGAGCGAGGTTCCCCCGAGATGCAGCACGTCGAAGAAGAACGGACGCAGCGCGGACCCTCCGCTCATCGAGTCCTGGAACTTCAGGGGTGCGCCGTCCTCGTCGAGACCCAACGCCTCACCGTCGAGCACGAACTCGGAGGCCGAGATGACGCTGACGGCAGTGACGATCTCGGGCACTGCGGCGGTGATGTCGCGCAGGCTGCGGGTGAGCACCCGAACGTTCCCTCCGTGGCGGTGCACCTGTACCCGCGCTCCGTCGAGCTTCCACTCCACGCTCGCCGGCCCGGTCAACGCCAGGGCATCAGCGACGGTGGCCGCGGTGCCGGCGAGCATCGGTTGCACACCCACGCCCGGCGTGAGTCCCACGTCGAGCGACTCGCCCGCGAGCGCACGCTGTGCCGCTGCACCCAGATCTCCCAGCAGCATCGCGGCCCGCCGAAGCACGGCCGAGGGCACGCCAGCGGCCTTCGCCACCGCGTCGGCCACCACCCCGTCGTTCGCGCCCTGGCGCATCTCGCCGCCGAACAGGCGCACGAGATGGAACTGCTCGTCGGCGGTCAACTCCGCCATCAACTCGGAGAGCACTCGCTCGCGTTCGCGCTGCGACCCCTCACCGCCGAGACCGGCCAACGACGTGAGGACTTCGTCGACCCGTTCGACGGTGACGGTCGGTTCGGCAGCGGGCGCCACGCGCACGTCGCGCAACGTGGCCCAGCCGACACCCATTCGTCCCTGGCGCGGCTCGCCGACCAGCATGCCCACGACAGTGGGCGCGAGCGCGGGCGGAGTGGCGTGCAGCACGCCCGCGATCGCGGCGACCTTCTCGGTCCGCTTGGGAGTGGACGCCACCCGTTGCGAGAGGTCGACGATCAGGGCGTACTGCACGCCCTCAGCTTCCCACCGAACGAACGATCAGACGCCGCGCAGATTGTCGATGCGCTTGAAGTACTTCTTCGAGTAGGCGAGCAGCTCGTCGACCGTGGGGTGATCGGCCGATTCCATGCCCACCACCAGCTTGGCGACGTTGGCGTGCCGGTGATCGAGGTCGTGTCGGAACGCTGTCTTCGCCTGGCCGGGACCCACGATGAGGATCTCCCGGGCATCACCGATGGCCGCGACGATGTCGTCGAAGAACGCACGGTCCTCGGCGGCCTTGAAGCCACCCTCCCTGGCCGGCCCGGACTTGCGATGCACCTGACGGTGCTCGGTCTCACTGGCGACCAGATGGACGTGATGTTGATCGATGGCGAAGTCGATGACCACGGCTCGCAGGTGGTCGAGCCAGACCACAGCGTGCTGATACGACATATCGCGCCCCCTTCGTGCGGACGGCTCCGTTGTCGACCGCTCTCTGAGGTTCACGGTACGCCCGTTCCGCGAACTGCGACCGGGACGTTGGTCCTCAGTTTGGTGACCAGTGTCCGTGTCAGCGGTCAGGGGCAGGGCTCTGGCCCGGGGATTCGGTCGCCGGTTCAGTCGCCAGGATCGGTGGCGAACGAGAACAGCCCGCGTGCCCGCAGGTGCGGCAGGAACGCGTCGCTGTAGGCGTCGTGAGGGAGCTCGCGCACCAGTTCGTCGAGCGACACGGCATCGTCGCCCACCAGGATGCGCCAGCGCTCGGCCCGGACGCCGTCGAGGATGACCGTGGCGGCCTGCGCGGCGGTGGTGGGCGCGGCGTCGCGGAACATCTCGGCCTGCATCTGCATACCCAGGCGCAGGTCGTCGTCGCTGGCACCGCTGACGTCCATGCCGCGCTTGGCGAGCCGGTCGCGCACGTCGACCAACTGCTCGGCGGTGAGCTCCTTGGGCTCGCGACCGAAGAACTTGCCCGAGTTGATGACGATGCTCGTCCCGATGTGACCCGGCATCACCACGGACACCTTCACGTGCGGCGCGTTCACGCGCAGGTCGGTGATGAGGGCCTCGGAGAAGCCCTTCACCGCGAACTTCGCCGCGCTGTAGGCCGTGTGGGGAATGGTGGGACCGAGCGAAGCCCAGAACCCGTTGACGCTGCTGGTGTTGACGATGTGCCCCTCCGGCGCGTCGAGCAGCAGCGGCAGGAAGGTGCGACACCCCAGGTAGACGCCACCCCAGCACACGTTGAACGTGGCCTCCCACTCGTCGCGACCATCGGCGACGAAGCTGCCGCCGCCACCGATGCCGGCGTTGTTGAAGAGCAGGTGGATGTGATCGGTCTGGTGCTCGGTGACCACGTGGTCGCGGAACGCCAGCAGTTGGGCCTCGGACGACACGTCGGCCACGAACGAGGTGACCCGCGTGCCGGCCGGCGCATCGGACAGGCACAGCGCCGTGGTCTCCTCCATGTTCTCGGCCGACACGTCGCACATGGCCACGTGACAGCCCTCGGCGCTCAACTGGCGGGCCAGTTCGCGGCCCATGCCCGTGCCACCGCCCGTGATGACGGCGATGCGTCCTTCGAAGTGTTCCATCGCCCCAGATTGCCAGGCGACGGTGGACGCGATCGGCTCGGAGGCTCTGCGACACTGGTTTATGGCCCGCTCCATCACCCACGTGGCATTCCTCGGCGGCATCAACGTCGGCGGCCACCGGGTGACCATGGACCGCCTGCGCGAGGAAGTCGAGTCGCTCGGGTTCACCAACGTCAGCACGTTCATCGCCAGCGGCAACGTTCGATTCGACGCACCGCCGGGGGCGGGCCACGACCAGCGCATCGCCGAGGCGTTGGCGGCCGCGCTCGGCTGGCCGGTGCCGACCTTCGTGCGCACGGCCGTCGAGTTGGTGCACGCCGTCGATCTCCGCCCGTTCGGATCGCTCCCCGAGGGGCACACCCACATGGTGGCGTTTTGCCGAACGGAACCGGACCACGCCATCGAGGCGGCATCCACCGAACACGAGCAGTTCGAGGTGCACGGCGCCGACGTGCACTGGCACCTCGCCGGTGGGTTGATGTCGTCGGCACTCACGCTGCCGAAGGTGGCCAAGCTGCTCGGCCAACCCTGCACCACCCGCAACATGAACAGCCTCCGGAAGTGGGCCGACAGCATGCGCTGATCGAGCGAGCGTCAGCTCCCGACCGGCGAGGCCCCCGCTTCGCGGTCGGAGGTGATCTGCGCCGCCATGCGGGCGAGCACCGGGCCCCGAAGAGCGAGCACCGTGCCCGCATAGGCACGACCCGACAACGCCGCCAGCGCGCGGGCATGTCCCACCGCGATGCCGAGGACATCGCGCTCGGGCACCACCTCGTCGAGGAATCCGGCGGCTTCCGCACCGTGCGAGTCGGTGACCACCGCGTTGGCGACCACCCGCTGCACGTGGCGCTTGCTCAGCCGCTCCTGGGCGATGGTGAGGGCCCAATCGGGCAGCACCATCCCGATGGCCACCTCGTTGAGCCCGATTTTGCAGTCGATGTCGGCACCCACGCGCACATCACAGCCCAGCAGGAGCAGCGCCCCGGCGGCCAGGGCGTGCCCGGTGCAGGCGGCGACCACCGGGATGGGCGAACCGTAGAGACGGCGAACGAGCTCGCCGCCATCACTGACGAGCGAGACGATGGCCCCGATGTCGCCGCCGCGCATCACGTTCAGGTCGAAGCCGGCACAGAACTTGCCGGGGCGGCCGTGCAACACGAGCGCGCCGATGGAGTCGTCGGACTCGGCGTGATCGAGCGCCGCGTCGATGGCGCTGATGGCGTCGGCCGAGAGCGCGTTGGCCTTGCCGTCGTCGAAGTGAACGATGGTGACGCCGTCGAGGTGCTCGATGGTGATCGGTTCGGAGGGTGCCGCGTCGGTCATGGTGGCACCCTACGCCCGCCGAGTGCGCCGAGGCGTGGGCCGATTGGCAGACTGACCGGATGAGCGATCCGACTTCCGCTCCCATCAGCGGCTACTGCGACCCGAAGTTCGCGGGCGTGCGCGAGGCGTTCGCCGAGAACTTCGCCGAGCGCGACGAGGTGGGCGCCGGTGTGTGCGTCGTGGTGGATGGACACACGGTGGTGGACCTCGTGGGCGGCTGGGCCGACGAGGCCCGCACCCGCCTGTGGGCCCCGGACACCATCGTCAACTTCTACTCGGCCGGCAAGGCGGTCGTGGCGCTGCTCGCGCTGCAGGCGGTGGACCGTGGTCTCGTCGACCTCGACGACCCGCTCGTGTCGATCTGGCCCGAGTTCGCCGCCGGCGGCAAGGAGGCGTGCACGGTTCGTCACGCGCTCAGCCACCAGGCCGGCGTGCCCGCCATCCGCGAGCGGCTCACCAACGACGACCTGTGGAACTGGACCCGCATGGCGGGCGCTGTGGCCGCCACCGAGCCGTGGTTCGAACCCGGCTCACGCATCGTGTACCACACCAACACCTATGGCCATCTGGTGGGCGAGATCGTGCGGCGCACCACGGGGTTTCTGCCCGGCGACCGACTGCGTGAGGTGGTCGCGCCGCTGCACGCCGATGTCCAGTGGGGCGTGCCGCTGCACGACCAACACCGATGCGCCGAGGTGATCTGGGTGTCGCCGCCGGTCGATGGCATCGATCTGGACACGCTCGAGCCCGAGCAGTACATGGTGTTCGGCGGCTACTTCAATCCTCCGGGCTACTCGTCTCACGGGGTGGTGAACACGCCGGAGTGGCGAGCCGCGCAGGTGCCGTCCACCAACGGCCATGGCTCCGCCACCGGGCTCGCTCGCCTGTACGCGGCCATGGTGGAACCGGGCCGCCTGCTGTCGCCCGACCTGCTGGCGGAGGCCACCCGCGTGCAGGCGTCGGGCCCGTGCCCTGTGCTGGGTGAGGACATCGCTGTGGGCCTGGGCTTCGTGCCCACCAGCGAACGTCGGCCACTGGGCACCAACCCCCGTTCGTTCGGCCACTTCGGCACGGGTGGAGCACTGGGGTTCGGCGATCCCGACGCGCAGCTCGGGTTCGGCTACGTGATGAACCACGTCCGCCCCCGCTGGCAGAGCACCCGCAACCGAGCCCTCATCGACGCCCTCTACTCCGTCCTCTAACCCCTCTGCACGAGAACTTGAGTTCCGACGTCGGAACTCAAGTTCTCGTGCAGGGTCAGTTGCCGGGGAGCTCGACGCGTTCTTCGGGCCCGAGTCGGACGAGCACGTCGAGGCCGGCGAGGTCGTTCGCGTCGAGCAACACGCGCAGCTCGTCGGTGTCGGGCGCAGGCAGCGGCCCGGTGGCCACGACGGTGGTCTGACGTTCCTGATTGAGCACGTCGACGATGATCCAGTCGGTACCATCCACCCACTGCTTGGCCACCGAACCCACCGAGCTCAGTTGCTGCGTCTCGCGGCTCAGGGCATAGGTGGCCAGGCCGAGTGGGATGGCGATGATGACGACGAACGCCACGACCACGGACACGGCGGTCTTCCTCGACAGGGTGGGGTCGTCGTCGGCGGCATGACGATGCACCCCGAACATCGCCATCACGATGATGCCGGTGAGCAGGATGGCGGCCACGTTGGTGAGGAACAGCAGCATCGCGCCCCAGGCTTGTGACGGCTGTCCGCCCTCGAGCGTGAGACCCACGACGGTGAGCGGCGGCACCAGTGAGATGGCGATCGCGACGCCGGGCAGCGTGTCGGCGACGTCTTCGCGACACTGGGCGAACGCGCCGGCGGCACCGGTGGCGATGGCCGCCAGCAGGTCGATGAGCCGCGGTTGCACGCGGCCCGCCACCTGCGAACTCGTGTCGGCGACGATGGGGATGGCGGCCAGCAGGCCCATCAGGTAGCCGACGGCGATGGCGGCCGCGGCGCCGCCCACCACCAACAGCACGCTGCGGATCAGGTTCGCCCTGTCGGACGTGGTGATGGCCACCACCGTGCCCATGATGGGCGTCATCAGCGGCGCGACGATCATCGCCCCGATCACCGTGGCGGTGGAGTCGGCCATCACACCGGCGGCAGCGATGCACGATGCGAGCACCAGGAGCACCCAGAACTTGCTGAGTTTCGACCTGGCGTCGGGTCCGTCGAAGAGCAGATTCGCCCGCATCCTGACCAGGTCGTTCATCGTCGTCGTCGGCATGGTGAGCAGAGTATTCGCCAGAACTGCGCCGATTCGGGGATCGACGTGACCCGACTCGGCGACCTCGCGACAGTACGGTGGACGGCCGATGACCCCTCCCCCCAACTCCCCGATCCAGCCCGACTCGTTCGGCCTGTCGACGCTCATGTCGCGGCGACGTCTGTTCGCTCTGGCGGGTGGCGCAGCGATCCTCGCGGCCTGCAGTGACAGCACCGATCCGCCCACGGCGGTATCCGCGGTGGATGCGAGCACCACCACCGATGCCACGACCACCACCACCATTGCGGTCACCACCACCACGGTCGAGGCCACCACCACGACCACCCTGCCGCCGCCCGTGCAACCGCTCACCGGTCTGCCCCTCACCGACCCGGCGCTGTTGAATCGTGTGGCGCTGGTGGTGAAGGTCAGCAACGACAAGGGCGCTCGCCCGCAGACCGGCCTCAACGACGCCGACATCGTCTACGAGTGCTGGGGCGCCGGCCCCACCCGGTTCGCCGCCGTCTTCCACAGCCGCGATCGCGACTTCGTGGGGCCGATCCGCTCGTGCCGCGAGCAGGACGTCAACCTGGTCGGCAGCTTCAATCGAGCGGTGTTCGCCTGCTCGGGTGGCAACCCGGGCAACATCAACCTGCTGCGCAACAGCGATCTGCTGCTCATCACCGAGGGCAAAGGACCGGGCTGGGAGCTCGACCCCAACAGGAGACGTCCGCACAAGACCCACGCCGACACGGCCCAGCTGCGGACCAACGCGCTCGACCGGGTGGGCCCCGAGCAGCAGTTCGAGTACCGCGCGGCCGATGCCGAGCCGGACGCGGGTGACGCCATGGCCGGCTTCGACCTGCAGATGCAGCAGGTGTTCGTGCAGTGGCGGTTCGACCCGGTGTCGGGCAGCTACCTGCGCGCCCACGACGGCACGCCGCACATGATGGAGGACGGTGTGCAGGTGTCCACCGAGAACGTGGTCATCGCCTGGCTCGACTACGAGCCGAGCACCACCGATCGACGTTCACCCGACGGCAGGACCACGGGCACCAACTCGGCCGTGGTGTTCACCGGCGGGAAGATGATCACGGGCACCTGGACCCGCGCCGATCGCCTGCTGCCGTTCACGCTCACCGATGCCGCTGGTGCTCCCATCCTGCTGAAGCCCGGCCGCACGTTCTTCGAGATGGCCAACGGCGGCAAGGGCAGTTACGGCGGCAACGCCGACACCTTCACCGCGATCGCCTAGTTCGTCATCACCGTCACGTCACGACTGTCACTGGTGCGCACACATACGCCGGATTCGCCGGCGCGCTCACCGCAACACCGGATCGCATCGGGACGTAGCGGCACAGTCGGTAGCTGCCGGCAGCGATCCCGTCGATGAAGAACTCGACCGGCGCGTCGGCGTCGACCATCACGGCGTCCGGCCCCGGCTCGGGGTGATCCTCGGACACCTCGTGCACCTCCAGCGAGGTGGCCGACGAGCGCGCCATCCAATACACCGTTCGCCAGCCCGCGTCGGCCTGCGCGTCGAGCCACGCCACGGCCGCCACTCGGTCAGCCACACCGGACAGGTCACCGGTCAACTGCATGCTCACCACCCACCTCGACGACGCCGCGCTCGGCTCCACCGCCAGCTCGAAGTCCAGTCCCGTCATCGCGTCGGGCGCAGGTCGCCCGCCGGGCACGGCGAGCGCAACAGTGACCGTCGTCGGCGTTTCAGTGGTGGTCACGGCTTCGGGCGGGGTCCCGGTCCCGTCCGACGCTCGAGGCCACCACACCATTGCCGCGACCGCCACTACGACGATCACGACGACGGCCGCGGCAACCGGCAGCACCGGCGGCCGACGAGCCGTCGTCGGAGTCGTCGAGCGCGCCGACCGGCCGAACGCATGCGGATCACTGTCGATGAACTCGACACGTTCGGTCGGTCGGTCACTCACGTCAGCAGCGGCCGGTGTCGGCGAGGATGCCCGAGACCTGTTCGCCGCTGGCGTACACCTTGACGAACGGCTGCGGGAGCGAACCATCCTGCGGCCCGATGTCGGTCACACCGAACACCAACCTCCCGTCACCAGAATCGATCGGCACGTCGAACTCGGGCGGCTGCAACGCACCTGCATCGCTACCGACCCGGATGCCCTCCACCGAGACGATGTCGTTCGAACGATCAGGAGTCGGGACCTCCTCACCCAAGAAGAACACCTCATCCATCGAGGCGTGGTCACCGACTGCCCAACGCATCACTTCGGCCGACGAATCGCTGCCGTTGAAGATGATGAGGACGTCGCCCCACATCACGCCGCGGTACTCCTGGTCGTCGTAGCACGAGTCGATGCTCGGGTCGTCGGGCACCCGGTACCAGCCCGAGTCGTAGGTGTGCGGACCGAAGTCCAGCGCGTCGATCCGGGCGATCGTCTCGGTGACGTCCACGATGTCGCCGATGCGCATCCCGAACAGCGAGCCGTTGAGCACCTCCATCAGCGCGTCGGGCACCGGCACCGTGGTCGGTTGGTTGGTCGGCTCGGGTGTCACGTCGGTGGTGGCCGGAGCCACCACGTCGGGGTCGTTGCCGACGGTGACCGCCACGGCCAGCGCGATGCATGCGGCTGCGGCGCCGATGACCGGCCACATCCATCCGGCCCGCCGCGGCGTGCCGGGCGACGGTGCGGTCACACCGAGCACCCGCCGGCCGGCGAGGGCGTCGTCGAACTCCTGATCCATGCGCGCCTTGAACTCGGCGGAAGGGTCCAGGCCCGCTCCGCGGAGCTCGCTGCGCAGTTCATCCTCGACCATTGGACAACTCCTGTTCTGCTCGGCCCTTCAGGGCAGTACGCGCCCGAACCAACAGTGATTCGGTCGCACGGACGCTCTTCCCGATCTCGCGTGCCACCACATCCACCGGCAGGTCATCGACGTAGCGCAACACCAACGCCGTGCGCTGGGCCGTCGGCAACGTGGCCAGCGCACCCAGCACTCCCGTGTCGGACGGTGCGTCCGTCACGGTCGGTTGCTGCAACGCCACCACCGTCTCGCGTTGGCGGCGCCGCTGCTGGCTCCGTTCGTCATCGATGAAGCGGTGCCGGCACGTGACCATCAGCCATCCGATGCCGATCTCCTCGGTGGGATGGCTGCGGGCATGGCGAACGAGCGCGAGGTAGGTCTCCTGCACCAGTTCTTCGGTTCGTGCGCGGTCACCGCCGCAGAGTTTCGAGGCGTAGCGGTGCACGTCGGACAACGTCCGTTCGTACAGCGCTCGCAGTTGATCATCGGTCATACCGTCCACACCCATCTCGACGGAGCCGCCCGCGACTTCCCGTCGCGTCAGTGCGAGATTTTCGCGCACAACGAACGAGCCGACGCCGATGCACGGGCCGACGGAGTCAGTGGAGCGCCAGCCCACCCGATCGCGCCGCGTACGCAGCGGCCAACTCGCGCAGCTGGCCGGCCCCATCACCGTGGAACGACGACCCGTGCATCAGTGCCATCGTCGTCGGTTCCAGCGATGCGAGCCGCTCGAGTGTGGGCAGGAGGTCGGGACCCATCGAGGTGCTGTGGAACACGTCCTCAGCGATCAGGGCCGCTTCGACGATGTCGTCGTCGGTGACCGCCGGCAGGTCGCCTCCGGCGGTGAAGAGGTCGCCGGCGAACAACGTCGACGTCGTCTCCTCGATCCACAGCCCGCTCTCCCAGTTGTGAGGGACGTGGGGTGTGGGCAGGAAGCGCATGCGCTTTGAGCCGATGTCCAGCGCGTCCTCGCCGATGACGTGCGGCGGTCGATCGGCCAGGTCGTTGAGCGACACCATGCATGCCAATCCGCCGTGCACCACCTGCGCACGCGGCGATGCGGCGAGGAACTGGTTCATCGATCCGCACTCGTCGGCCTCGACGTGGCTGAACGAGATCCACCGGAGATCACTCAGTGCGATGAGCGACGCCACGGCGTCGGCGACCAACGGGAACAGTTGACGCATGCCCGTGTGGAAGAGCATCGGCTCGGCATCGCGGATCAGGAACTGGTTGAAGGCCAGACCGCTCGGCCCGACGTCGGGGATGTACGTGGACAGGCGGAAGATGTCGGGGGCAACCTCGTCGATCGTGGTCGTGAACATGTCGGGTCTCCTCAGGACGGACGACGGCCGGGTGCCGTCAGTGCCCAGGATCCACGTTCCGGCCGGTCGCCGCATCGGGGGGTTGCCCCTTCGGCACCCCTATTCCGTGCGATCCGGGTCGCCGCCCACGCGATCGGCACCGGCACGGGCGGCAGCCGCCAGCGCAGCGGCCTCGGTGCGGGTCCGCACGCCGAGCTTGGTGAGCACCCGACCGACGTGGTGCTCTGCAGTCTTCGCCGAGATGAACAGTCGGCGACCGATCTCGGGATTGGTGAGCCCCTGCCGAACAAGGTCCAGCACCTCGGCCTCACGTGTGGTGAGCCCGGCGACCGCTGCACCGGCGTCGATCCTGCTGCGGACCCGGGCACCGAGTGGGCGCAGCATCTGGGCGGCACGGTTCACCAGCGGCGTGGCCCCGAGCCGTTCGAACACGGCCATCGCCGCTCGCGCTTCGGCTGCCGCGCTCGCCGTGTCGCCGGCGTCGACGAACGCCTGCGCCAGCTCGAGCCGCGCCACGCCGGCCTGCACGAAGTGCCCGGTCGCGTCGAAGCCCTCTGCCGCCGCAGTCAGCTGGTGGATCGCCGTCGACGTCGCGCCGCGAGCCGCGGCCACGCGCCCCAGCGCACAGGCCGCGTCCAACGCTGCCGACTCGGCGACGCCGGCCAACTCCACGAGCCGCTCTGCAGCTCGCCCGGCGGCGTCCAGGTCGCCTCGGACGACGTGCGCTCGCACCACGATCTCGAGGAGCGGCGCCCCACGGAGCCGATCGGCCACGAGCGTACGGAGTCCCAGTTCGGCCACCGCGACGGCGTCGTCGGCGTCGCCACGCACGAGGTGGAGCCGCGCGAGCGGGGCGCACATCGCCACAGCGTCCTGGTGCGGCGCGATCAGCCGCTCGGCGTCCTCGACATGGCCGCGAGCGAGGGACAGCTCGGCCAGGCGGGCCATCGTCTCGATGCGATGCGGGGCCGACGAGGCCATCGACGCCAGCACCGCCGTCAGCGACGCCTCGGCCTCGTCCCACCGACCGGTCGCGGCGAGGATGCCCGACTGCACGATGCGGCAGTGCTCGGCCAGCACGGCCGGGCCCTGGTGCGGCAGCATCGACGCCTCTACCAGGCGGCTCCACTCGTCGGCACGACGGAGGTCACCGGCGCGGTCGCACGAGGTGAGCAGCGAGCACATGCTCTTCGCGGCGGTGTCCACGCGACGGCACTCGCCCACGGTGAGCGCGGCGAGTGCCTCGTCGAGCAACGCAAACCCCTCGCGGAGGTGTCCTTGCGACACGAGCCCCAGACCGCCGTCGGCCAGCGCGCGGATCTCGAGGTCCGGATCGGCGAAGCGTCGCGCGATCTCGAGCGCGCGGGCGGCGCTGGCAGCCAGATCCGCCGCATCCGTCCGATCGCAGGCCATGATCGCCAGCTCCAGGTAACCCCGCTCGACGACGTCGCCGAGCGGCTCGAGCAGCCGTTCGGCTCGGGCCAACCAGCCGTTCGCGGCGGCCGCATTGCCGAACACGCTGGAGTGCATCTCGGCAAGCTGCATCGCCATGTGGGCCGCGGACACCAGGTCGCCCGCGTCGCGACGCAGGCGGTACGCCGCTTCGAGATGCGTCCGCGCCGCGCCGTAGTCCGCGACGAAGTAGGCGAGCGCGGCCGCGGACTCCATCGCCGCGGCGTCGTCGGCGAATCCGGCGTCCGTCACGCGTCAGATCGTAGAGCGGCCGCGCTCTCAGGGTCGGTACGGGTGTGGTGTCAGCTGCAGCCGCTGGTGCTGCCGCAGCTGGGGCAGGCGTGGCAGGAGCCGGCGCGGTTCATCTGCACACCGCACTGCATGCACATGGGTGCATCGCTGTGGCGGGCCGCCGGCTTCGGCGTGATCTCCGTGGCCCGCACGACACCCGAAGGGTTGGTGATGTCGTTGTTCGGCGCGGGCGGGGCGGTACCCAGCTCGAGCTGCTGCACGAGTTCTTCGGCCGACGGGATGGTCTTCGGGTCCGACGCCATCTCGGTGCCGGTACGAGTCTCCATCACGCTCTCCTCCACGCCCGGGAGCGTGGGCTGCAGGCGCTCGTCGATGGAGAAGATGCCCATCTCGGCGCGCTCGTCGTAGGTCAAGTACTCGAGGGCGAGGCGACGGAACAGGTAGTCCATGATGGACGAGGCGAAGCGGATGTCCGGGTCGTCGGTCATGCCGGCCGGCTCGAAGCGCATGTTGGTGAACGCCTCGACGAACGCACGCAGCGGCACGCCGTACTGCAGGCCGTAGCTGATGCTCTTGGCGAAGGCGTCCATGATGCCGCTGAGCGTGGAACCCTGCTTCGACACGGTGAGGAAGATCTCGCCGGGCTGACCGTTGGCGTACTCGCCGATGGTGGCGAAACCCTTGCAGTCGGCCACCCGGAACTCGAACGTGCGGCCACGACGACTGCGGGGCAGCTTCTGGCGGATGGGCTGGTGCACGATCTTCTCGACGATGCGCTCGACCACCAGGGTGGCGGCCTCGGCGGCCTCGGGCTCCTCGGCGCCGTCCTTCTTGGCGGTGCTCAGCGGCTGGGCCACCTTGCAGTTGTCGCGGTAGATGGCGACGGCCTTCAGACCGAGCTCCCAGCTCAGCTGGTGCAGGGCCTCGATGTCTTCGATGGTGGCCTCTTCGGGCATGTTCACCGTCTTGGAGATGGCGCCCGAGATGAACGGCTGCACCGCACCCATCATCCGCACGTGACCCTCGTAGTGGATGGTGTTGTCGCCCATCGAGCAGGCGAACACGGCCACGTGGTCGGCGGTGAGGTGCGGTGCCCCGAGGATGCTCTTCTCGGTGTCGATGTAGGCGACGATGTCGTCGATCTGCTCGGCGGTGTACCCGAGCTTGCGCAGCGCACGCGGGATGGTCTGGTTGACGATGGTCATCGTGCCACCGCCGACCAGCTTCTTCATCTTCACCAGACCGAGGTCGGGCTCGATGCCGGTGGTGTCGCAGTCCATCATCAGGCCGATGGTGCCGGTGGGAGCGAGCACGCTGGCCTGGCTGTTGCGCACGCCGTGCTCCTCGCCGTCGCGCACGGCTGCTTCCCATGCCTGACGACCGGCCTCGACCAGTTCGGCCGGTACCACGTTGGTGTCGATGATCTGGTCGTGGGCGTCGCGGTGCATGCGCAGCACGTTGAGCATGTGCACCTCGTTGTCGGCGAAGCCGGAGAACGGCCCCATGCGCGAGGCGGTGCGGGCGCTGGTGGCGTAGGCGTGGCCGGTCATCAGCGACGTGAGCGCAGCGGCCCACGCACGACCCTGGTACGAGTCGTACGGCAGGCCCAGCGCCATGAGCGTGGCGCCGAGGTTGGCGTAGCCGATGCCCAGCTGGCGGAACTTGCGGCTGGTGTCGCCGATGGGCTCGGTGGGGTAATCGGCCCGGCCGACCAGGATCTCCTGGGCGGTGAAGATGACCTCGATGGTGTGCATGTAGCTGGCGACGTCGAAGTCGCCGTTCTCGTCGAGGTACTTCAGCAGGTTGATGCTGGCCAGGTTGCAGGCCGAGTTGTCGAGGTGCATGTACTCGCTGCACGGGTTCGAGCCGTTGATGCGGCCCGTGTTGTGCGCGGTGTGCCACTTGTTGATGGTGGTGTCGAACTGCAGGCCCGGGTCGGCGCACTCCCACGAGGCGGTGGCGATGTCGCGCCACAGGTCGCGAGCCTTGACGGTGCGGACGACCGAACCATCGGTGACGGCCTTCAGATCCCAGTCGGCGTCGTCGATGACGGCCTGCATGAAGTCGTCGGTGATGCGCACCGAGTTGTTGGCGTTCTGGTACTGGATGCTGAACGAGTCGCTGCCGTCGAGGTCCATGTCGAAGCCGGCGTCGCGCAGCACGCGAGCCTTCTTCTCCTCCTTGGCCTTGCACCACACGAACTCCTGCACGTCGGGGTGGTCGACGTTGAGGATGACCATCTTCGCCGCACGACGGGTCTTGCCGCCGCTCTTGATGGTGCCGGCCGACGCATCGGCGCCGCGCATGAAGCTGACCGGGCCGCTGGCCGTGCCGCCGCCGTTGAGCATCTCGTAGCTGGAGCGGATCTTCGACAGGTTGACGCCGGCACCGGAGCCGCCCTTGAAGATGACACCTTCCTCGCGGTACCAGTTGAGGATGGAGCTCATCTTGTCGTCGACCGAGAGGATGAAGCAGGCGCTGGCCTGCTGGGGCACGCCCTTCACGCCGATGTTGAACCACACCGGGCTGTTGAACGCTGCCCGCTGGGTGACGAGGATGAACTTCATCTCCTCGCGGAAGGCCTCGGCCTCGGCATCGTCGGCGAAGTAGCCGCCCTCGATGCCCCACGTGGTGATGGTGTCGGCCACGCGGTCGATCACCTGGCGCAGCGACGTCTCACGCTCGGGCGTGCCGAGGGTGCCACGGAAGTACTTCTGGGCGACGATGTTGGTGGAGTTCAGCGACCACGTGGTGGGGAACTCGACATCGAGCTGCTCGAACGCGACCGTGCCGTCCTTCCAGTTGCTGATGCGCGCGTCGCGGCGCTCCCACACCACCTCGTCGTACGGGTGCACGCCCGGCGTCGTGAAGTGCCGGTGGATTCCGATGGCGAGACGATCAGGCGCCAGTGACATGTGCGTGCTCCTTGGAGAGAAGACCGACCGTGACGGCTGCAACGCCCGGTCGGGGGTGAACATTTCAGTGGTGGCCGTCGAAACGGTCACCGGGAGAACCAGTGGAGGAACCACAACATGTGGTGTACGGAGGTCCCCGTTGAACCCGCCGACCACAAGGGGTTGAAGGATTACAGCACTGTAGTTACACCCGTGTCAATGACCAACCAGGTCTTCTCGCGAAGTTCCTGGCCACACGTGGCAAACGGTGCGAGCACGCAGGTTCCTGGAGTCCTCGCCCCCACAACGAGCGGGCTTCCCTCGGCCGGATCGACCTCGTTCATGACCACTCGCAGTCCATCCGCGTCCTCGCACCGTTGCCAGTTGACGGATCCACCTTACGGGTGCTGCCCTGTGGGGAGGAAGGGGTACAAGGGTGTGAATTACCCCGGGAAACGGTGTGGACGGACGGTGGACGGCGGTTGAACAACCCGTGAGTGGTGTGGAACAACGCAGGGGTTATCCACTTTTCCACAGGCTGGACGCCCGATTCGGCCCTCAGACGGGCGAAATGTCCACCGGAATGCCGTTCAGGACGGACGTGCCGCTCAGCGGATCCAACGCCTCGTGATCGGCGAGCACGTTGCTGTTCACGCCCGCCCGTTCGGCGGCCACCCGCATGCGCGTGCCGGGCTGGTCGTGCCCCCACCCGTGGGGCAGGCTCACCACGCCGGGACGCACTTCGTCGGTCACCTCCACCGGGGCATCCACCGTGCCGACGCGGCTGGTGATGCGCGCCACTCCCCCGTCGGCCAACCCCAGGCGGTGGGCATCGTCGGGGTGCACGTGCAGGGTGCAGCGGGGCTTGCCCTTCACGAGCACCTCGATGTTGTGCATCCACGAGTTGTTGCTGCGCAGATGGCGCCGGCCGACCAGCACCAACGGCTGCTCGGCGAAGCGATCGATCGCCGCGGCCAACCGGGCGAGGTCGCCCAGCAACACGGGATGCGCCAGTTCCACCGTGCCCGAGGGCGTGCGCAGCACCTCGGGCAGCCGGGGCTGCAAGGGCCCGTAATCCACCCCATGCGGGTTGGCCTTCAACAGGGCCACGCTGGCACCGCCCGGGTTCGCCCCGAATCCTGCACCGTAGGGCCCGGTCTGGAGCATGAAGTCGAGCATGCGCTCGGGCCCGGCCTGCGTGCCCAGTTCGGCGAGGATCTCCTCGGCGGCGCGCCCGTGGATGGGCGATCCCGGATCACCGACGCTCTGCTGCACCATGCCGGCGAGCCCCAGATCGTCGGCCACCGCCGGATCCGCGTCGGGGCCGAGCCCGGCGGCGATGAGACCGAGCTTCGCCAGGATCTCCCACTCGTCGGGGGCGCCCTCGTCGATGGGCAGGACGGGCTCGCTGTAGTTGGCCACGTTGCGCACCGCGAACCCGAGCAGCGCGAGGTCGTAGTGACCACGCTGCAGTTGCGACGGCGGAGGCAGGATGACGTCGGCGTGCTTGGTGGTCTCGTTGAGATAGATGTCGACACTCACCATGAACTCGAGTTGCCCGAACGCGGCGTCGAGCTGATCGCTGTTCGGCGTACTGAGGACCGGGTTGCCCGCCACGGTGATCAGCGCCCGCACCGGATCGGCGGCAGCCGTGATCTCCTCGGCCATCGCCGACGCGGGGTACTCCCCCATCACCTCGGGCAGCTGGCGCACCTGTGTGTGCCCGCGTCCCACGCTGAATCCCTTCCCCGTGCCGGAGCGACCACGCGTGTTGCCGCTGCCCGCCACCGGCTTGGGGAACATCGCCCCGCCACGCCGATCGAGGTTGCCGCTGAACGTGTTCACCACGTCGATCAACCACGACGTGATGGTGCCGAACTCGGTGGTGGTGGTTCCTATGCGTCCGTACACGCTGCCGCTCGGCGCGGCGCACAACTCGCGAGCCACCCGGCGGATGTCGTCGGCGGACACCCCCGTGGCGGAGGCCACGACCTCGGGCGTGAACGGCGCCAGCGCGGCGACCACCTCGTCGACACCACTCACGTGGGCCGCTGCGTGGTCGCCCAGCTGCACCAATCCCTCCTCCGCCATTGCCGTGGCCATCGCGGCCAGGAACAACGCGTCGGTGCCGGGCCGGATGGCGATCCATCGATCGGCCTCCTCGGCGGTGCGACTGCGACGAGGGTCGACCACCACCAACGTGCCACCGCGAGCACGAATCGCCTCCAGCCGACCAGGGAAGTCGGGCGCGGTGCACAGGCTGCCGTTCGACGCGTACGGATTGGCGCCCATCACCACCAGATAGTCGGTGTGGTCCAGATCGGGCACCGGCACCGTGACCGGTGAACCGAACACGTAGCCGGCCGCCACCTGCCGCGGCATCTGATCCACGGTCGAGGCGCTGAATCGACGGCGCGTTCCCAACGCCTGCAGCAACGAGCGGTTGTAGAGCAGCGCTCCCAGGTTGTGGGCGCTCGGATTGCCGAGGTACACGGCGACCGACTCGCGACCGCGCTCGCCGATGATCTGCGGCAGGCGGTCGGCGATGATGGCCCACGCCTCGTCCCAGTCGGCCTCCACGTGCACGCCGTCGCGCTTCACCAGCGGACGTCGCAACCGGTCGGGGTCGTCGTGCAACTGCTTCAGGGTGCTGCCCTTGGGACACAGGAATCCGTGGCTGAACACGTCGGCCTGATCGCCACGGATGCGCGTGACCCGATCGCCCTTGACGGTGATCTCCAGGCCGCACCCCGCCTCGCACAGCGGGCAGGTGCGGAACGCCGTGCGCGTCTGGTCGTCGGTGATGTCGTGTTCGGTCCCCATGAGTGGCAGTCTTCCACCAATGCGACAGCTCTTCCCCCACGCTGCGGACGACGTGACGTTGCGCCAGTGCTACGACGTGCCGCGGCCTCGGCCGAGCAACCGTCCGTGGGTGGAACTGTGCATGGTGACCGGACTCGACGGGTCCACCGTCGTGGACCACAACTCACGCGCACTGTCGAACCCCACCGACCAGGAGTTGCTGATCACCCTGCGATCATTGGTCGACGTGGTGCTCGTGGGCGCGTCCACCGTGCGCAAGGAGGACTACGGCCCGCCAAAATCGCCGAACCTGCGCATCGCGGTGGTGTCGCGCCGCGCGGACTTCGACTTCACCACCCCGTTGTGGGCCAGCGGACGGGCGCTGCTCGTGTTGCCCGAGGACGCACCCGAGGTACCGGTGCCCAGCGTTCGAGCCGGCCGCGGCGACATCGACCTCGCAGCCGCAGTCGCCCAACTCGACGCCGACGTGGTGCAGGCCGAGGGCGGCGCGACGCTCAACGGCCTGCTGGCGGCCGCCGACCTGGTCGACGAGCTCAACCTCACCATCTCGCCGCAGTTGAACGGTGGCGACGGCCCGCGGCTCACCGTCGGCGCGCCGGCCATCGCTCGCCGAATGCGCCTGGCACACCTCCTGGAGGACGACGGCTTCCTGTTCACCCGCTACGTGCGCGCGGACTGACCGCGCCGGGTTCACGCCATCTGGGCGACGGCCAACACGGCCTGTGCGTGCACCTCGGCCTCGGCAGCCGACAGCGTGGGGCCGAGTTCGACGATGAACGACATCGCGTCGGGCAGCGAGCGTCGCGTCCACGTGGCGGCGACACCGGTGTAGACCGAGCCCGGTCCGCTCACGGTCTCGTACGGCAGCCCGGAGAGCTCCGCATACCGCTGGCGCAGCGGGCCGTCGCGCCCCGTGGAGGGCGACACACGGAACAGGTCCTGGTGGTACCAAAGGGTGAGCGCAGGGCGGATGCGGTCGGTGAACGCCATGTACGCCTGGGTCTCGGGTTCGCTACCGGGGCCGGAGCCGCTGTACTGCCAGTCGCCGGGTGCGGCGATGGCGGTCCAGTCGTGGGGGAAGTTGCGGTTCAGGTCGACCCCGTTGCCGTTGCCGCGCACGTCGTTGGCGTAGCCATCGGGGTTCATCAACGGCAGCAGCCACAGGTCGAGGCCGGCGGGCAACGGCACCGTCGCCAGCTGGTCGACGATGGCCAGGCCGGCGTTCTCGTTGCCGTGGATGACCCCGACCACCAGCACGACCGTGCCGCCGGGCGTGCCGCGGTGCGATGCACTGATGGGACGACCCTCGGCGGACGTGCCGATGATCTCCTCGCCGAGGAAGTCGGCGGGACGAACCTCCTGGCCGAGCGCCGCCACGGTGGTGGAAGTGGAGGTGCTGGTGGTCGTGCTCGGCGCGATCGTGGTGGTGGGTGCCGATGTGGTGCTCGGCGCCGCTGTCGTGGTGGTGGTGGACGCCTCCGTCGTGCTCGGCGCCATCGAGGTGGAGCTGGGCTCGGTGGGCGACGAGTCGCTCGCAGCCGTGGCACTGCACGCCGCCAGCGCCACCAGCGCCACCGCTGCCAGCGAGGCGCGGGCGATCATGAACGCTGCAGCTTCTTCAGCAGCACGAGTTCCCGTTGGAAGTCGGCGGCGTCGTCGAAGCCCTTGTAGACGCTGGCGAAGCGCAGGTAGGCCACCTCGTCGAGGCGACGGAGGCGATCGAGCACTTCCAACCCCACTTCCGACGAGGCCAGCTCCGGGCCGCGCAGGCGGGCGTAGTCCTCGATGTCCTCGCCGAGCTGTTCGATCTGCTCGGCTGTGACCGGCCGACCCTTGCACGCGGCGCTGACCCCGGAGATGATCTTCATCCGGTCGAACGGCTCGCGCTGACCACCGGTCTTGACGACCGTGAGCGGCACTTCTTCACACCGTTCGTAGGTGGTGAACCGGTGCGCACACGCCACACAGGAGCGCCGGCGACGAATGGCCAGGCCCTCTTCGGCCTCGCGCGAATCGATCACCTTCGTGTCGTCGGCCTGGCACTTGGGGCAGCGCATGCTTCTGGAGGGTACTCCCTCGCCTTCGCTGGGCGGCAGTCACCCTCGGGGCGCTGACGCCTCAGGGAAGGGTGATGACCTGGCCGATCTGGATGCCGGCGCCGCCGTTGGCCTGCACCAGCACATCGACGTATGCGGCCTGCGACACCTGGCCGTGATGCGCGGACGCGATGGACCACAGCGTGTCGCCGGGCTGGACGACATAGGTGGTTGCCGGGCGAACCGCGGAGGCGGAGGCAGGTGCGCCCCCGCGGTTCGCCAGGACACTGCCGGCGCTGAGCCACACGATGGCGAGGATGGTGGCGAGCACCAGCGAGACGAGGAGCCGACGGCGCACGTACACGGTGGTGGTGGGACGGGGATCGGCGAGCTGGCCCGGAAGGACGACGGTGTAGCGCTGGGGGGCGGCGGGGAGAACGGCGGTGAGCGACATGAGACGCATCCTTCACGAGGGGTGTGACAGGGTTTCGAGGAGCGAGTGCCGGAGCGAACCGAACACTTGTTTCCCGAACGACTGTTCGTAGTGTGGCAGAACGATTGTTCGATCGTCAACCCTCGGGCGAACATTTGTTGCACGAACGGGTGTTTGACCATCACCACGAACGCGTGTACGCTGGCGACATGGCTGTACGACCGGAACGACTCACCGCCCGCCAACGAGGCATCCTCGAGGTCATCGAGAAGAGCATGCGCGATCGGGGCTATCCCCCCAGCGTGCGCGAGATCGGCGAGTCCGTCGGGCTCACCTCCCCCTCCACCGTGCACAGCCACCTGGCGTCGCTGCAGCGCATGGGTTTCCTCCACCGCGACCCCACCAAGCCGCGAGCGCTCGAGGTGAAGTGGGATCCGTCGTCCGATGCGGCCATCGAACGGCGCCCCGTCCGCCACGTCCCGCTCGTGGGCGATGTCGCCGCCGGCACCGACGTGCTGGCCCAGGAGAACGTCGAGGAACTGTTCCCCCTGCCGGAAGACTTCACCGGCACCGGCGGCGATCTGTTCATGCTGCGTGTCCGCGGCGATTCGATGATCGACGTCGGCATCATGGACGGCGATTTCGTGGTCGCCCGCAGTCAGGACACGGCCGACAACGGCGACATCGTCATCGCCGGCATTCCTGGCGAAGAGGCCACCGTGAAGACGTTCCAGCGCAAGGGCACCACCGTCACCTTGTTGCCCGCGAACGAGCGCCTGTCGCCGATGGTGTTCACCGCCGACGAGGTGCAGGTGTTCGGGCGCGTCGTCACGGTCATGCGCCGCCTCTAGCAGCGGCCCGCGCTCGCCGGCGTCAGGTCTGGGGTGCCCCCCACCCCGGGCCCGCCGGCGGAACGGGCGGGGTCGGCGGAGCAGGCGGGGGCTGCTGGTAGGTCGGCGGAGCCGGTGCAGCAGGTGGGGCAGGCGCGTAGCCAGGCGCCGGTGGTTGCGGTGCCCACCCTGCAGCCGGGGGCATGGCGGCCGGCGCGCTCGGCGGTACCCCGGCACCACCCTTGCGACGCAGTCCGAGCACGATCAACACGGCTCCGGCGAGCAACCCCACCAGCAGGATCGCCCCGCCGATGGCGAGCACCGTGCTGCTGTCGGCCTCGGGGTCGCCACCGATGGCGATGGCGAAGTCGGTGTCGGCGCTGCTGACGGTGAGCCGGTAGGTGCCGGGCGAGTCGATGTCCACCTGCTGGATGGCCTGGCCCACGAACGCGCCGGTGTCGTAGGAGAACGAGTCGCTCTCGCTGAGCTCCACCGGGTTGTCGTCCTCGTCCACCAACGCCAGGGTCACCTCGGGGAGGTCGGGTGAGGTGCGGTCGTAGCTGGCGCCGTTGCCGGCGCAGTCACCGCCCACGTCGATGGCCGAACCCTTGGTCTCCACGAACAGGGTGAACGTGGCCGACTTCTCGAACTCGAGCGTGGTGGTGCAGCCCACCGGAGCGCGGGCGAACGCCTGCACCGTCTCCTCCTTGGTGCTGCCAGCGGTGGAGGCGATGACGCCGCCGGCCACCAGGCCCACCACGGCGACACCGATGCCGGCGAACAGCAGGCCCTTGCGGCGCTCCCCGGCGGGCGGGGTGGGCGGCGGCGCGGCGACCGGCGGCGCCGGACTCCACTGCGGCGGCGGCGGTGCACCCCCCGACGGTGGTTGCGGTTGATAGGACATCAGTGCACCCCCAGCCGTGAGGCGATGAGCTCGATCCGGTCGTCAGGTTGTACCACGGCGGCACGCACGTTCTGTGCACCGCCCGCGCCGTAGAAGTCGCCAGGGCTCACCAGCGCCCCGCCCTCGCGGGCCAGTCGCTCGGCGAACTCCCAGCCGTCGTGTGCGTCGAACCACAGGTAGAAGCTGCCGGCGGGCATCGGGATCTCCAGGCCGGACCACGCGTGGAGGATGGTGGCCAGGCGCTCGAGGCGCCGCCGATACCGGTCGCGCTGTACCTGCACATGGGCATCGTCGGCCAGCGCCACCGCGCCGGCAGCCTGCGCTGGCCCCGGCACGAGCATGCCGACGTGCTTGCGCACTTCCTTCAGGTAGGTGACGAGCTCCTCGTCACCCACGTAGAACCCCACACGCAGGCCCGCCAGGTTCGAGCGCTTCGACAGCGAATGCACGGCGACGACGCCCTGCATGCCGTGTTCGAGGATGGTGCGCGGCGGGCCGTCCCAGGTGAACTCCACGTAGCACTCGTCGCTGAACACCGGCACGTCGTGTGCCCGTCCCCACGCGGCGGCAGCCTCGAGGTCGCTGAGTGCTCCCGTGGGGTTCGAGGGGCTGTTGACCCACAGCATCAGCGCCCGAGCGGCGTCGGCGGGGTCGATGGCCGACAGGTCGATGGAGCCGTCTGCGTTGGCCGGCACGGCCACGGGCCGACACCCGGCGAGGATGGCACCCATCTCGTAGGTGGGGTACGCCACTGCCGGGTAGAGCACGGTGTCGAGCGAGGGCGTGCGCAACTTCAGGAACTGCGGCGTGGTGGCCACGAACTCCTTCGTGCCCACGCAGGCGGCGATCTGGGCCAGCGACGCCTCCACACCGAACCGCCGCTGCAGCCACCCCTGGATGGCCCGACGGAGCGGCTCGGTGCCGATGCTGGGCGGATAGCCACGTTCGCTGTTGCTGCTGGACAACGCCGCCACCACCTCGGGCGGGGGCGGATCGCAGGGCGTGCCGATGGACAGGTCGACCAACCCACCCGGCAGTGCGGCGCCGAGGGGTGCGAACTTGTCGAGTCGGTCGTAGGGGTACGGCGGCGGGACGAAGCCGCGGGATTCGTTCATGCGCCCTCCATCCTGCCCGATGGGCACCTCGCGGGAAGAAGGCACTCTACGAAGGGGCGACGGTGAACTCGCTGAGGCGACCGGCCGACGCCTCGCCGAGGCGGGCGCGCACCCGCACTCCCCCGTCTTCGTGGAAGGTGCTCACCACTTCACCCTCGCGGTGGATGGCGGCGAGCACGTCGCCTCGCTCGTACGGCACCAGCAGTTCCACGACGGTGGCGATGGACCGCAACCGATCGGCGAGGACCCGCAGGAAGTGTTCGAGTCCCGCGCCCGTGAGCGCGCTGACCGCCACGGAGCCCTGATGGCGATGCACCAGATCGTCGGCCACGTCGGGCGCGATGTCGGCCTTGTTGAACACGAGCAGCTCGGGCACCTTCAGTGCATCGATCTCGCCGAGCACCTCGCGCACCGCTGCGATCTGGCCCTCGGGATCTGGTGCCGCGCAGTCGACCACGTGCACCAGGAAGTCGGCCGAACTCGCCACCTCGAGGGTGCTCTTGAACGACTCGACCAGACCATGAGGCAGGCGACGCACGAAGCCGACGGTGTCGGTGAGCAGCACCGGCTCGCCGCCGGGCAGCGACAGTCGACGCGTGGTGGGATCCAGCGTGGCGAACAACCGGTCCTCGGCCAGCACGCCCGCCTTGGTGAGGGTGTTCAGCAACGACGACTTCCCTGCGTTGGTGTAGCCGACGATGGTGACGGCAGCCAGCCCGCTGCGCGACCGCCCCTTGCCCTGCAGGTGACGGTTGGTGTGCAGGTCCTTCAGTTCCTTCTCGAGGCGGCTGATGCGGTTCTTGATGCGTCGGCGGTCGACCTCGAGCTTGGTCTCACCACTACCGAACCGGCCGCCGATGCTGCCGCGCTGCTGCGACATGCGCGCGGTGGCACCGCGGCGCAGCCGGGGAAGGCGATAGCGCAACAGCGCCAACTCCACCTGGGCCTTGCCCTCCAGCGTGTGCGCGTTCTGGGCGAAGATGTCGAGGATGACCGCAGTGCGGTCGAGCGCGGTGCGACCGAGCAGCTTCTCCAGGTTGTACTGCTGCGCCGGAGCGAGTTCGTTGTCGAACACCACGGTGTCGGCATCGACCACCAGGCAGATGTCGCGGAGCTCCTCGGCCTTGCCCTTGCCGATGTACCAGGTGTGGTCGGGCGAGTCGCGGCGCTGCATCACGCGAGCCACCACGTCGGCACCCGCCGTGTCGATGAGCAACTCGAGTTCGTCGAGGCCGGCCTCGGTGTCGTCGTCGGTGTGGCCGGGCAGCGTGACTCCCACGATGACGATCTGCTCTCGTTTGGTGCGCTCGATGAGTGTCGCGCCGAGGGCTTCGTTGTAGGGAGTGTTCATTCCGTGCTGTCCTCCATCGATGAGGCCTGCACCCGTCAGATGTCCACGGTGATGTCGGCGATGAACTGTGCCGGCCCGATGAGCGTGACGCGACCCGGTGACGGGTGGTGCATCCGTACCCTTGCATCTCCGCCGTCCATGTGCACGAGGATTTCCTCGTCGTGCGGCACGACCAGCCCCCACTGATGGGCCGCCCACGCGCTGGCACACGCGCCGGTGCCGCACGCCTCGGTGATGCCCGCGCCGCGCTCGTGCACGCGCATCGTGATGGCGTGTGGCTCGGGGCCGGGCTCGACGATCTCGAGGTTCACGTACGGCACGATGCCGCCGAGGGTGAGCAGATCGACACCGGCGACGTCGTCGACGCCCACCACCGAATGCGGATTGCCGAGGCTGAGGTGCGCCACCGGGCGCATGGGATCCGTGCCGAGGCGATGCCAGTCGGCGGGTTCGCCCAGCGGCGCCACCTCGCCCATGTCGACTGCCGCGTGGATGACGGCGGGGTCGTCGGTGGCCGACAACGTGACCACTCGATCGCCTGCGTCGGTGAGGATACGCTGCGGGTGCAGATCGCCGCGTCGGGCGGCCAGCGCCTGCGCGAAGCAACGAATGCCGTTGCCGCTCATCTCGGCACGCGACCCGTCGGCGTTGTACAGGGTCATCCGCGCGGCGTAGCCCTCTTCGCTCTCCCCCACCAGCAGCCCGTCGGCACCCACGCCTCGACGCCGATCGCACAGCCGCCGCGCCAACGCCGGCAGGTCGCCGACGTGCGGATGGAACACGACGAGGAAGTCGTTGCCGAGTCCGTGGTGCTTGGTGAGCGAGAGCTGGGTCATGTGGCCTGCAGTACCGGTAGCACCTCGGCCACCGGGTCGTGTTCGATGTGCACCCAGCGTACGCGGGGGTCGCGACGGAACCATCGCTCCTGGCGCACGGCGAACTGACGGGTGCGGAGGATGACCGTGTCGATGGCCTCGTCGAGCGAACAGTGTCCGTGCAGGTGCTCGATGATCTCCTTGTAGCCCAGCGCCTGGGCTGCGGTGCGCGACAGGCCGGCGGGTTCGTCGAGCAACGACGCCACCTCGGCCACCAGGCCGGCGGCGATCATGCGGTGCACCCGCTCGGCGATGCGGCTGGCCAGCACCGGCCGCGGCCACTGCAGGCCGATCTGGACGAACGGCACCGGCGGGTAGGTGGCGAGGCCTGGCCCGAACGAGCTGAACGGTCGCCCGCTGCCCAACGTGACCTCCAGCGCGCGCACCACGCGCCGCTCGTTGGAGGGTTCCATGCGCGATGCGGCCAGCGGGTCCAGCGTGGCGAGCTCGGCGTGCAGCACGCGGGAACCTTCGACGACCGCACGCTGCTCGAGCACCGCGCGCACCTCGGGCCAGCGACCCGGGAGCTGCATCGGGTCGGTGATGCTGCGCAGGTACAACCCGGTGCCGGCCACGAGCACCGGGCGGGCGCCGCGCCGGTCGATGTCGTCGAGGGCCGACGCGATGGCACGGGTGAAGTCGGCCACGGCGAACTCGTCGGACGGTTCCGCGAGGTCGAGGCCGTGGTGCGGCACGGCGGCCCGGTCGGCGGCAGACGGCTTGGCGGTGCCGATGTCCATCCGCCGATACACCTGCATGGCGTCGATGGCGACGATCTCGGTCCCGGTGGTGGCCCGCGCGTACGCCATGGCCACGTCGCTCTTGCCCGATGCCGTGGGGCCGAGGACGACCAGCCGAGTGTTCACCCGGCGAGGACGGGAATGCGGCGCTTGTGCAGCGGCTCGGCGATGAGCTCGACGAAGCGCCCCATGAGGTGGTGCGGTGCCGCCGACGTGACCTCGACGGTCGCATAGGAACCGACCCGCAACGGCTGCGCCGCCGGGAAGTGCACGAGCTTGTTCTGACGCGTGCGGCCGGAGACGACCGACGGATCCTTCTTGCTGGGGCCTTCGACGATGACCTCTTCGAGGCGGCCCACGCGAGCGAGGTGCTTGGCCAGCGCGCTGCGCTCGACCACGACCCGCAGCCGCTGGAACCGTTCGGCTGCGACCGCCGGATCCACGAACAGATCGGTCATCTCGGCCGCCTCGGTGCCGGGACGCGGCGAGAAGATGAACGTGTAGGCGTAGTCGTACTCGGCCGCGGCCGCGACCTCGAGGGTGCGCTCGAAGTCGTCGTCGGTCTCGCCGGGGAAACCGACGATGATGTCGGTGCTCACGGCGAGGTCGGCGACGGCCGCCCGCGCCTGCCCGAGTCGCTCGAGGTAGCGCTCGGCGGTGTAGCCGCGGTGCATGAGCGCCAGCACACGATCGCTGCCCGACTGGAGCGGGTAGTGGAGGTGCTCGCACACGGTGGGCGTGGCGGCCATGGCGGCGAAGGTGTCGGGCCGCATGTCCTTGGGATGGGGGCTGGTGAAGCGAACCCGGCGGATGCCCGGGACGGCGCCCACGGCGGCCAACAGCTCGCCGAACAGCGGGCGCAGGCGAGCGTCGTCGTCGCCCTGCTGGCGGGCGGCCAACTGCAGGTCGCGCCCGTAGCTGTTGACGTTCTGGCCGAGCAGCGTGACCTCGGTGACGCCGTCGCCGGCCAAGGTGGCGACTTCCGCCACGACATCGGCGAACGGACGGCTGATCTCGGCGCCGCGCACGGCGGGCACGATGCAGAACGCACAGTGGTTGTCGCACCCGATCTGGATGGTGACCCAGGCGTTGTACGAGGTGTCGCGCACGGCCGGCAGCGCGCTGGGGAACAGCGCGTGGTCGTCGAGCACGGCCTCATCGAAGATCTCGGTGATCTGTCCATGCTGGCGTGCGTGCTGCACCAGTTCGGCGGTGCGATGCACGTTGTGCGTGCCGAGCACCACATCCACCCATGGCGCCTTCTGCGCCACCAGGTCGCGGTCCTTCTGGGCGAGGCAGCCGGCGACCACGATCTGGCGCTCGTCGCCCTGGTCCTTCCACTGCTTCAGCCAGCCGAGGCTGCCGTAGAGCTTGTTGTCGGCGTTCTCGCGGATGCAGCAGGTGTTGAGCACCACGACATCGGCGTCGGCCTCGGACTCGACCGGCACCATGCCGTCGGCCTCGAGCACGCCCGCGATGCGCTCGGAGTCGTGTTCGTTCATCTGGCACCCGAAGGTGCGCACGACATAGCCGCGAGCCATAGGGCCGCCAGGTTACCGGCGACCGCCGCGGCTCATTCCGAACCGGGCGCGGCCCACTCCGGCGAGTACGGGTTGTACGCCAGCTCCCACAGGTGACCATCGGGGTCGGCCACGTAGCCCGAGTACCCGCCCCACTCGGCCTCCTGCGGAACCTTCACGACCGTGGCACCGGCGGCGACGAACGAGGCCAGCATGCGATCGACCCCCTCCACCGACAGGGCGTTGATGGCCAGGGTGACCCCTCGGAACCCCCCACCCTGCGCAGACTGCAGCGCGTCGTCGGCCAGTGCTTCGACGCCGTACAACGCCAAGTTGGTGCCACCGAGCGAGAAGAACGCGATGGTGCCCTCCGAGGCGCTGGACTGGTGCCAGCCCAGCGCCTCGTAGAAGGCAACGGATCGAGCGAGGTCGGTGACGCCGAGCGTGACCAGACTGAGGTGCGCCGGAACGCTCATCGCGCCGCCATTCAGCCGATGTCGATGGGCGCTTCGTCGGCCTCGGAGAACGCTTCCTCGACCTCGACCTCGCCACCGATGCCGGCCTGCGCCTTCACCTTCTCGGAGATCTCGACCATGATCTCCATGTTGTCGGAGAGGAAGTTCTTCGCGTTCTCGCGACCTTGACCGAGTTGCTCACCGTCGTAGGTGAACCAGGCACCGGATTTCTTCACGATGCCCATCTCGACCGCCATGTCGAGCAGCGAGCCCTCGCGGCTGATGCCCTTGCCGTACATGATGTCGAACTCGGCCTGGCGGAAGGGCGGGGCCACCTTGTTCTTGACCACCTTCACCCGGGTGCGGTTGCCCACGACCTCGGCACCGTCCTTGATGCTCTCGATGCGGCGGATGTCGAGCCGGACCGACGAGTAGAACTTCAGCGCACGGCCGCCAGGCGTGGTTTCGGGCGAGCCGAACATGACGCCGATCTTCTCGCGCAACTGGTTGATGAAGATCATGATGGTGTTGGTGCGGTTCAGGTTGGCGGTGAGCTTGCGCAGCGCCTGGCTCATGAGGCGAGCCTGCAGGCCGACGTGCGTGTCGCCCATCTCGCCCTCGATCTCGGCGCGGGGCGTGAGGGCTGCCACCGAGTCGATGACCACGACGTCGAGCGCACCCGAGCGCACCAGCATGTCGGCGATCTCGAGCGCCTGCTCGCCCGTGTCGGGCTGGCTGATGAGCAACTGGTCGATGTCGACCCCGATGGCCCGGGCGTACACGGGATCCATCGCGTGCTCGGCGTCGATGTAGGCGCAGATGCCACCGTTGCGCTGTGCCTCGGCCACGACGTGCATGGCGAGGGTGGACTTACCGGAGGACTCCGGGCCGAAGATCTCGACGACGCGACCACGGGGCAGACCACCCACGCCGAGCGCCACGTCGAGCGCCATGGCGCCGGTGGGGATGGCCTCGATGGCCATGGACCCCTTCTCGCCCATCCGCATGATGGACCCCTTGCCGAACTGCTTGTCGATGGCCGCCAATGCGACGTCGAGTGCCTTTTCGCGATCGTTGCTCACTGTTGCTCCGTTCCTGCCTGTGCTGCGTGATGCCGGCGGCGGATGCCGTTCGGCTGCTTCGTGGAGGCCGGTGGCCTCGATGCGAGCACCGTACGAAAGGGGTGTGACAGGGTTCCGTGGAACGGATCTGCGGGCCCCGAACCGCAAGGTGCGTGTTCGAACGACATCACTGTAACTACGAACAGTCGTTCGATCAAGCATTTCGCGGCACGAGCCGGCAAGGAATTCCTGGAGCGGTCAGGAGGCGGTGGCCGACGCCGACGCGGACGCCGCCACCGCGGCGTCGGCCTCGGCCAGTTCGCGCTGGTCGGGCTTGTGGCTCGCGAGGTCGAACGCCAGCCAGAGCGTGTACGTGAAGGGATAGAAGAACAGCGGCAGCAGGATGGCCGCGCCGATCATCAGTGTCATCAGCGCGGGCACGTTGTAGTCGGGGCCGGTGGTGACGAAGGCGACGATCATGGTGACCGCGAGGGTGAAGAACGTGAACACCACGTTCACCGCGATGGGCCCGAGTTCGAAGCCGTGCTCGCGATGCCACCTGATGCCACAGGTGCGGCACCGCTCGTATCGCCCGAGCCAGTGCTTGATGAACGACTTGCTGCCACCACAACGAGGACACGTGCGCAGCGCGGCGCGGCGGAACATGGTGGCGTTGGAGGGCATCGGACGATCCATACCCCCTATGGTATAGAACATCGGCTTCGAACCCGCCAGACTGTCGCCCGTGCGTCGAACTCTCGCCGGCCTGCTGTTCGGCCTCGCCTATGCCTGTGCTGGTCTCACCATCGCCGGCTTCCTCCTCCAGCGAACGGCGTTCGATCCCGACCGATCCGCCGACGCCGCCGACGTGGTGCTGCAGGACGACGCGATCCGCGAGGAACTCGTCACTCTCATCTCCGACTCGGTGTCCACCCAGCTGGGCCCGCTCGCGCCCAACGACCCCACGCTCACCGAAGCAGCGGTACGCACACGGGTGGAGCAGGTGGCCACCACCGCCGCCGGCGCCGAGCTGATGGCCGAGATCATCCACGACTCGCATGCACACCTGATCGGCCAGCAGAAGGAGCCGGTCACCATCACGCCACAACAGTTGGTCGACGCCACGCAGATGCAGGCTGCAGCAGAACTGCCGGCGCTCACCCTCGACGTGCCCACCGTGGGGCTGCTCGACTTCTTCCGCACCGCGCTCAAGTGGATCCTGCCCATCGCCGCCATCGCCACACTCGCGCTCGTGGTGCTCGGCCTGGCCGCCCACCCCGAGCGCGGCGCGCTGTTCAAGAGCCTCGGGTTGGGGCTGCTGCTCCTCGCGGTGATGGTGGCGCTGTTCGGCTACGTGGTGCCGAAGTGGGTGATCCCCGCACTCAGCGACAGCCCGTGGGCGGGCCTGCCGGCGGCGTTGGCCGACGACTCGCTCGGACTGCTCATCGGTCTCGAGCTGCTGCTGGTGGGTGGCGCGCTCGCGCTGTTGGCCGGCACGGGCGCGATGCGCCGTCGCCAACGGTGGAGCACCCCGGTGAGCACCTATCGGTATCAGGAAGAGCGGCGCTGGAGCTGAGCCCCAGCGCCGCGTTCCCCCAGAACCGGTTCCCGCGAGTCGCGGGTCAGGCGAGCAGTTAGTCGACGAACTCGGCGAACACGTCGGCGTAGCGCATGGCGTCGGCTTCGCTGTGCATCATCGAGATGAGCCACTGCTCGTCGAGGCCCGGCGGCAGCAGCACGCCGCGGTTGATGCCGTGCATCCACTGCGCGAACGCGAGGTCGAAGTCGGTGGCCTTGTAGTCGCGGTAGTTCTTGATGGGCTCGACCGACCAGGTGACGCACCCCTTGGCACCGAACTGCACGGTGTGCGCCGGGATGCCCGTCTTGTCGATGGTCTCCTGACACGCCGACACGAGGCGGGCATTCATCTCGTTCACCGACTGGTGTGCCGCAGGGGTGCAGATCTGCGACAGCACCGCCTGCGCGGCGGCCATGCACAGCGGGTTGCCGTTGTACGTGCCCAGGTGCAGCACCTTGCCGGTGGTGATCTGGTCCATGCACTCCTGGGTGCCACCGAACGCGCCGAGCGGCAGTCCGCCACCGACGCTCTTCGCCAGGCACACGAGGTCGGGCTGCACGCCCACCGCGCCGGTGCCGCCGCTCCAACCGGCGGTGATGCCGGTCTTCACCTCGTCGAAGATGAGCATGGTGCCGTACTTGCGGGTGATCTCGCGCACGGCCTGCAGGTAGCCGGGCTGCGGCAGGCAGATGCCGATGTTCTCCATCACCGGTTCGACGATGAACGCCGCGACGTCGCCGTCGGACAGCGCCCGCTCGAGCGCAGCGGCGTCGTTGTACGGGATGACCTTGGTGCCGGCCAGCACCGCCGGGCTGATGCCCGCCGTGGCCGGGATGGGCGTGGGGTTGTCGGCGGGGCCGGCCATGGCGATGGGCGGCTTCATCGAGATCATCACTTCATCGTGGTGGCCGTGATAGCCGCCCTCGACCTTGACGATCTTGTGCCGACCGGTGACGCCACGGGCGACGCGGATGGCGTCCATGGTGGCTTCGGTGCCCGAGTTGGTGAACCGCCACATCGGCAGGTTGTACCGCTCGCCGAGCAGTTCGGCGACTTCGGCGTTCATCTCGCACGGGGTGACGAACAGCGTGCCGTTGTCGAGCTGGCGCTCGACGGCCTCGCGCACCAGCGGGTGGCAGTGGCCGGTGAACAGCGCGCCGTAACCCATGTCGTAGTCGACATAGCGGTTGCCGTCGACGTCCTCCATCCACGAGGCCTGCGCCCGCCGCACCACGATGGGGTGCGGGTCGTATGCCTGGAAGCTGGAGGGCACACCGAGGGGCAGCACCTTGCGGGCCCGATCGGTTGCCTTCTGGGAACCTGCCGTACGTGTGATGTACGTGCGAAGTTCGCGTTGGGTGATTGCCTTTGCCCGTTCGGCAAGTTCACGCGTGGGAATGCTTTCCGTCGCGCTCATCCTGATCTCCTCCGGATTTCGTTCCCAGAAGACTAGCTCACAACGGAATCCGTGGTGAACGGCTCGTGACACGACACACCGTGACCTGCACGACAACCCAGCACGTGCGGCAGAATCGAGGGTGGAATTCACGCGGGCATGTGGCACACTACGTGCCCTACATGGTGGTCGTAGCTCAGCTGGTAGAGCATCAGTTTGTGGTACTGAGGGTCGCGGGTTCGAGCCCCGTCGATCACCCGAAGGCAGCAGGTAGGGAGCACCGCGTGTGCCCCCTACACTGCTCGCCGCTGCGCCTCTAGCTCAACGGCAGAGCAACGGACTCTTAATCCGCAGGTTCAGGGTTCGAAACCCTGGGGGCGCACCAACGCACGTGAAAGTCAGAGGCCACCCGCGAGGGTGGCCTCTGACATTCCCGGCCACCGTCGTTCCTGTCCACCGCTGCGTCACCGGCGGTTCACGGAACGAGGACGCTCTTGCCCACCGCGCGCCGCTCGAGCTGATCGGTGAGCGCTTCGGCCACATCGGCCAGGGGGTAGGTGCGCGGTACCACGGGGTGCAATTCTCCACGCCCCACGGCGGCGATGACGTCGGCGAGCAACTGCACGTTCTCGGCGCCGTGGGTGACGGTCCAGCCGCCCCAATCGACGCCGGTGACCCGACGGTTGCGCAACAGGATCTGATTCGCGGGCAGCTTCGGGATCTCGCCCGCGGCGAACCCGACGACGAGCAACTGACCGTCGTCGCGCAGCGACCGCAGGCCCGCCTCGGTCAGGTCACCACCGACCGGGTCGTACACGTGGTGCACTCCCCCGCCGCTGAGCTCCTTGGCGCGGGTCTTCACATCCTCGTTGGCGGTGTCGATGACGGCGTCGGCGCCCGCGGCCAGCGCGAGCTCGCGCTTGGACTCGCTGGAGGCAGCGGCAATGACCTTCAGCCCCATCGAGTGCGCCACGTCGACCGCGGCCAGGCCCACGCCACCACCGGCGCCGAGCACGAGCACCCATTCGCCCTCTTGCGCTCGTGCGCGGTACTTCAGTGCGAACCACGCCGTGCAATAGCTCTGCACGAAGGTGGCGGCCTGCGCATCGGTGATGGTGGCCGGAGTGGGCAGGGCACGGAACGCGGGCACCACCACTTCGCTCGAGTACCCGCCGCTCAGACCGGTGGTGACGAAGACCCGTTCACCGACAGAATGGGTGGTGACATCGGGGGCCACCTCCACCACCGTGCCGGCCACCTCGCCACCGGGCACGAACGGCACCGTGGGCTTCAGCTGATACAGCCCCTGCACGATGAGCGCATCGACGAAGTTCACGCCGCACGCGGCGACCGCCACGCGCACCTGACCCTCGCCGAGCGGCAGCGATGGCCGATCCTCCACCACGAGTTGATCGACCGGAGCGAATGAGTTGCACGAAACGACCCGCATGACAACCGACCGTAGTGCGAAGCTGTCGGCTCATGCGGCTCGAACCGTTCGTCCTCACCGGCAACCACGTCCGACTGGAACCGCTCGGTCGCGGGCATGCGGCGGCACTCGTGCACGCAGCGAATCGCGATCGGTCCACGTACCGGCACACACCGGTGCCCACCACGCACGAGTCGATGGAGGCCCACATCGATGGGCTGCTGGTCGACGCGCAGCGCGACACCGTGGTGCCGTTCGCCCAGATCCGTACCGCCGACGATGCGCCGGTTGGCTGCACTCGCTACCTGAACGTGGCCTGGTATCCGGGGCGGGATCTGCCGGCCGAAGTGGAAGTCGGCGGCACCTGGCTGGCCGGTGACGCACAGCGCACGGCCATCAACACCGAGGCGAAGCTGTTGCTGCTCACACAGGCCTTCGAACGGTGGCAGGTGGTGCGGGTGGCCATCTGCACCGACGCACGCAACGAGCGGAGCCGAGCGGCCATCGAGCGCCTTGGCGCCACGTTCGAGGGGGTTCTCCGCCACCACCGCATGCGTGCCGGCGACGGCGTGGCACCGGGCCAACCGCGCGACACGGCCTCGTACAGCATCCTCCCCGACGAATGGCCCGCCATCCGCGCCCGACTCCAGGAACGACTCTCATGACATCCGAACGCCGACCCGTGATGCTCATCACTGGTGCCTCCCGCGGTATCGGAGCGGCCATCGCCCGTGCCGCCGCGCGCCAGCGGTACGACCTGGCGCTGAACTACACCCACTCCGTGGACGCCACCGAGGAACTCGCCGACGAGATCCGCTCTGCCGGATGCAGAGCACTCCCGGTGCGCGCCGACGTGGGCGACGAGGCACAGGTGCTGCAGATGTTCCACGACATCGACCGATCGTTCGACGGCCTCGACGTGCTCGTCAACAACGCCGGCATCGCGGGCGGCTACGGCACGCTCGACACCGTCGACGAGGCGATGCTCGCCCGGCTGTGGGCGGTCAACGTGTCGGGGCCGTTCCTGTGCGCACGAGAGGCCGCCTCGCGGATGCGGACCGACCGCGGTGGACGTGGTGGGGCCATCGTCAACATCTCGTCGAAGGCGGCGGTGCTCGGCGGCTCGGGCGAGTGGGTGCACTACGCCGCGTCGAAGGGCGCGGTGGACACCATGACCATCGGCCTGTCCAAGGAGCTCGCGCCGTTCGGGGTGCGGGTGAACGGCGTGCGCCCCGGCCTCATCGAGAGCGACTTCCACGACCACGCTCCCCCGGGGCGGGTCGAGCGCATGGCCCCGATGATCCCCATGCTGCGTTCGGGTTCGGCCGACGAGGTGGCCGGCGCCGTGCTGTTCCTCGCCGGGCCCGACGCGAGCTACATCACCGGTTCGTTCATCGACGTCACCGGCGGACGCTGATCCGCTCGAAGCAACGCGCGACCTGCCGCCAACGCGATGGCCGCCGTGGCGACCGCCGTCACCACCATCACCGGCGGCAATGCCTCAGGCCCGATGGCGTCGAAGAGCTGGCCCAGCGTCCACGGCATCAACAACCCTCCCACGCCCGAGGCGGCGATGAACACCGAAGTGTTCTTGCCGCTGAGCGCCAGGTGCGACTCGGCGAACGCCATCATCGAGGCGTACTGCGGCGCGATGGACACCGCGAACAGGAACGTCACCACCCACAGCATCGCGCCCGGTCCTCGGAAGGCGAACAAGAGCATCGACGCACCGACCGACACCATCATGCTGGCCGCCACCATCCAGCCCGGTGACATGAACGACGCGATCCAGATGGCCGCCACGCGACCCGACATGAAGCCGAACCAGAAGACCGTGACGATGGCCGTGGCGGTGGTGGCGTCGCCGAATCCGATCTGCTCGACGTAGGTGTGGATCCAGCCGGCGAACCCGGTCTCCAGTGCGACGTAGGCGAAGAAGAACGCCGCCACCAACCCGACGTGCATCGCTCTCGCCCCACCTGAGTTGCTGCGCTCCAGGGTGTCCAGCCGGGTACGCACGGGCGCCTCGTGGCGCAGCATGAGGAGCGACGACACGATGGCCAGCGCACCGATGGGGAGCACCATCCCCCACAGCGAGTCGAACCAGTGGATGGATCGGTTGACGAAGATCGGCGCGCACACGGCACCGATGGCAAAGCACAGGTGCAGTGCGTTCAACAGACGACCCGCGCCGTCGGGACGGCTCCACATCACGAGCGTGTTACCGCTCACGTCGCTGAGCCCGCTCGCCACCCCCATGACCGCGAACGCGAGCACGAGCATCGGCAGGTTCGGCGCGATCGACACGAGCACCACCGACCCGGTGATGACGAACATCGCAATGCTCCACCGTCGATGGCCATGCCCGTGGTCGAGCCCGCGACCGGCGAACGCAGAGCCGAGGATGTAGCCCACCGACCCACCGACGAACACCCACGCGATGCCGCCGTCGTCGGTGTGCATGCGATCGCGCAGGTGCGACAGACCCGGGCCGGAGATGGTGAGGCCCATCCCGATGAGGATGAAGCCCAACAGGTATCCGGACACCGCATCGCCCGGGTGCCCGCGACCTTGCGCCGAATCACCGGACGGACGCGCCGGTGACGCGGAATTCACGGACTCCATTGCTCTCGAATCTAGGCAGGCGGGATAGCGTCGCCTCGTCATGCAGGTGCTCGTCGTACTCGCCCACCCGAACGAGGACAGCTTCAGCCACGCCCTCGCTCACCGGGCCTGCGAAGCACTCCGGGCCGCCGGCCACGGGGTGAACCTGCTGGACCTGTACGCGCTGGGCTTCCGGGCGGCGATGTCGGCCGACGAGCGCGAGGCGTATCACAGCGACGAGCCGATGCTCGACCCGATGGTGGCCGAGCACGCCGCACTCGTGCAGGCCGCCGATGCGCTCGTGCTGGTCTACCCCACCTGGTGGAGCGCACAACCCGCCATCCTGAAGGGCTGGTTCGAGCGGGTGTTCGTGCCCGGCGTAGGCTTCAAGTTCAACGCCAAGGGAAAGGTGCGGCCCGGGCTCGGCAACCTGCGCCACCTCGTCGGCATCAGCACCTACGGCTCGCCGTGGGGGTACGTGAAGGCCATCAACGACAATGGACGCCGCACCCTCACGCGCACCGTGCGAATGAGCGCCGGCCGGAGCGCGCGCACCAAGTGGCTCGGCCTCTACGCCATCGACACCGCCACCGCGCAGGACCGTGCACGCTTCCTCGACAAGGTCGACGCGACGATGAGGGCGCTGTGAAGGTCTACGTCGTGTACTGCCACCCGCGCAGCGACTCGTTCGTCGCCGCCGCCCGCGACCGCGTGGTCGCCGGGCTGGCCGCCGGCGGGCACGAGATGCGCCTGCACGACCTGTACGCCGAGGAGTTCGAGCCGGCGTTGTCGGCGTGGGAGCGCACGCACCACCTCGACCCACCCGACACCAAGCCGGCCATCGCCCCCTACGCGGAGAACCTGCGCTGGTGCGACGCGCTCGTGCTCGTCTACCCCACCTGGTGGTCGGGGCAACCGGCGATGCTGAAGGGGTGGATCGATCGGGTGTGGGTGGCGGGAGTCGCGTACGAGCTGCCCGCCGGCGCCAACCGCATTCGCCCGCGCCTGCGCAACGTGCGGCGCATCGTGGCCGTCACCACCCACGGTTCCAGCAAGGCCGTGAACACGCTGCAGGGCGAGGGTGGCAAGCGCGTCGTCAGCAGGTCGCTGCGCGTGTTGTGCCACCCGCTGGCACGCACGAAGTGGATCGCGCTGTACGGCATCGATCGAGCGACCGACGCCGATCGCGCCAAGTTCCTCGACCGCGTCGAGCGGTCGATGCGCACCCTCTGACGCGGGCGACGACGGGTCAACTGCGCTCGAACACGGTGACCGCTTCGACGTGCGGGGTGTTCGGGAACAGATCGAGCACCACCGACTCGTGATGCGCGTACCCGTGCGCGGCCAGGAGCACCGCGTCGCGGGCCAGCGACACCGGGTCGCAGCTGACGAGCGCCACCCGCTCGGCGCCCGTGGCGGCGAGCACATCGACCGCGTCGCGACCGAGGCCGGCGCGAGCCGGGTCCACGACCGCCAGGCGTACCGGGACGGGCGTCCACTGCTCGAACGGCTCACACATCACCCGTGCGTGCGGCACGTTGACGGCCGCGTCGACGGTGGCCGAGGGCGAACTCTCCACCACCATCACGTCGGCCCCACCCAACGTGGCGGCGAACAGACCGATCCCGCCGTACGCGTCGAGGAACGGCTCGTCGGGCCGCAGCAGATGGCCACACGCCGCACCGACGGTGCGCACCAGCAGTTCAGCCGCCAACGGGCCGCTCTGGAAGAACGAGGGCGCGCTCACTCGAAGGCGCGCGCCGGCCACGTGTTCGTGGAGCGCGGCCGAGGACCCGACCGCGACGTGATCGGGAAGTCCGTCGATCGTGGCATCGACGGCGCGGCCACGCGGATCGGTGGCCAGCGCGGTGGCCTCTCCGGTGGACACCGACACACGCAGCGTCAGCTCGGCGGCACCACGAACCCGAAGCGGGGCGATGAGCGCTGACAACGACGGATGAGCGACCGGGCACTCGGCGAGCGGCACCACGTGGTGACTGTTCGCACCGCGCAGTCCGACTCGACCCGACAAATCCACGGCGAGCCGCATCGTGGTGCGGTAACCCCACTCGGGCACCGAGCCACCCACCGACACCGTCGGCTCGGCGAGCTTCGCCGTGCGCCGAAGCGCATCGACCACGATGTCGGTCTTCATCGTCAGCTGCGCCGACGGCTGCGCGTGCTGCCAGCCACAGCCGCCACAGCCGTTCGCGAGTTCCGGACACGGCGGGGCCACGCGATGAGGTGATGGGTCGAGCACCTCCGTCACGACGCCACGGGCGAAGTCCTTCTTCATCGTCCCGAGCCGCACTCTGACCTGTTCACCCGGGAGCGCGCCGTCGACGAACACCACCCGACCGTCCTCCAGACGGGCGATGGCATCGCCACCAGCGGCCATCTTCTGGGCGGTGACGACGGCGTCCATCGCACCGAGCCTACGGACGAGGCACGCCTCGAACGCGCGCACTACCCTTCGCCCGTGCCCAGGATCGAGATCGCCCCCAGCGTGCTGCCCGCCGACTTCGCCCGCCTCGGGGAGGAGGTCGCTGCGCTGGAAGCCGCCGGTGTCGACCGCATCCAGTGGGACGTGATGGACGGCCAGTTCGTGCCCAATCTCACCTTCGGCCCCGATGTCATCGCCGCGGCCCGCAAGCACACGTCGCTGCCCTTCGAGGCGCACCTCATGGTGCTCACGCCCGACGTGATGGCCGCCGAGTACGTCAAGGCGGGTTGCCAACGGCTCATCGTGCACGCCGAGGCCTGCACCCATCTGCACCGAACCCTCGGGAACATCGCGTCGATGGGCGCCACGGCGTCGGTCGCGCTCAACCCGGCCACGCCGGTGTCGGCCGTCGCCCACGTGCTCGACCTGGTCGACATGGTGCTGATCATGACCGTCAACCCCGGGTTCGGTGGCCAGCAGTACATCGCCACGATGGAACCGAAGATCCGTGAGCTCCGGGCGCTCATCGTGGCCGCGGGCCTGGGCGACCGGGTCGACATCGAGGTCGACGGCGGCATCGGGCCCGCCACCATCGAGGCCGCCGCGGCGGCCGGAGCGAACATCCTGGTGGCCGGCAGCGCCCTCTACAAGGACCCCGAAGGCCTCGCTCACGCGGTCACCGACCTGCGCAGTCGGGCTGAAGCCGCGTACCGGGGCTGAACCGGCGCGCACCCCTTCCGTAGAGTGCAGCCGATGGCACTCGACCGGCGCACCACTCCCTACGGGGAACCCGCGTTCCACGCGCTCCGAGCCGCCATCCAGCAGGTGCAGGCGGGCGACCCGCTGGCACCGGTCACGGTGCTCGTGCACTCGAACGCCGTGGGCGTGGCCGCTCGCCGGTGGTTGGCCGCGCACGGGGGCATCGCTGCCGCGCAGTTCCTCACCGCGTTCCGCTTCGCCGAGCTGCTCGGCGGGCCGGTCATGGCCGCTGGTGGCCGGCGCCCGGTGTCCACACCGGTCATCGACGTGGCCGTTCGCCAGGCACTCGAGGCATCCGCGGGCATTCTCGGCCCCATCGCCCGCCACCAGGCCACCATCACGGCCCTGCGCGACGCCCATCGCGAACTTCGCCATCTGCCACCCGCCGTGGTGCAGCGCCTGGGAACCAGAGGGTCGGCACGGGCACGCGAGGTCGTGAAGGTGCACCTGGCCGTGCACGCCGCGCTGCAGGCCGACTGGTACGACGAAGCCGACCTGTTGCGCGCCGCGTGCACCTCCACCGCACAGGCGCCTGCAGCCACGGTCGTGTTCCTCCCGCAACGCACCCGCCCCACCGAACAGGCGTTGCTGTCCGCCCTGGCCGATCACGGCCAGGTGGTGGTCATCGAAGGTCTCAGCGAGGTGCCGCACGACGTGCCGCTCGAGTTCGTCGACGCGTCCGATGCCGACGAGGAAGCCCGCGAGGCCGTACGCGTCGTGGTGGCCGCGGTGCATCAGGGAATCCCCTTGCACCGCATCGGCATCGTGTGGCCACGCAACGAGCCCTACGCCCGCATCGTCGGTGAACACCTCTTCGAAGCCGGCATCCCGTGGAACGGTCGCCCCGGCGTCGCGTCGCACGAGCGGCTGGCCGCCCGGCTGGTGCTCGACCTCATGCGGCTCGACCGCCGGGGAATCCGTCGCGCCGACCTGTTCACACTGCTCGCGCACGTCCCGGCGCGTACGGTCGACGATCGGATGGTCCAGCGGCAGAAGTGGGAACGCCTCTCGCGCGACGCGGGCCTTGCCGGCGACGGCGATTGGGGCGAGCGGCTCTCCGCCTACCAACGCCGGCAGTTGGCCGACGACCGCCCCTACGAGGCCGAGGCCGCGGCAGAGCTGCAGGCGTTCGTGGCCGAACTGCGCACCCAGCTCGGTGCCCACGACACACCGATGACCTGGCAGCACTGGGCCGAGCTCAGCCATCGCATGCTGTTGCGTTGGCTCGGCGGCCACCGGGGCGTCGCTGCCCTGCCGGCCGACGAGGCCGAGGCCTACATGGCGGTGCAGGCCGCGCTCGATCGGTTGGGTCGGCTCGACGCCCTGGCCCCACCGGTGCTGCGCGAGGTATTCGCCGACACGCTCGAGTCCGAGCTGTCCAGCGCCCCCGGGCGCGTCGGCCGCATCGGCGTCGGCGTGCACGTCGGCCCGCTCTCGTTCGCCGTGGGTCAGCCGTTCGAGCTGCTCGTCGTGGTGGGCGCGTGCGAGGGGCTGCTCCCTGCACCGCCGCCGCCCGAGGCGCTGCTCGGCGACACCGATCGAGCACTCACCGACGGCGGGCTGCCGGTGAACGCCGAGCTCAGCGCCGAACAGCAGCGCCAGCTCTGGGCCGCGCTCGCCGGTACGCAGCGGGCCGTGCTGCTGTCGCCCCGCGGCGACCTGCGGGCCACCGCGGCGCGGCAGCCGTCGCGATGGCTGGCCGAGCTCGCCCAACACTCCGTGGCCACGCCGCGGTCGGTCCCGTCGTTCGCCGCCGGCCTCGCCGACGCACCCTTCCCCGCCACGGTGTCGCAGCACCGCATCCGGTCGCTCGCGCACGCCGTTCGCGCCGGGGTTCCCGTCCACGAGCATCCGCTGGCCCGCCAGCTCGAGCCGTTACGCCTCGGCACCGCCATGCTCACCGCTCGCTCCCTGCCGCTGCTCACCGAGTACGACGGCGATATCTCCGGTCTCCCCATCGATCCACTCGGCGACCGACCGGTGTCGCCCACCCGTCTCGAGGCGTGGGTGGCCTGTCCGCACGGGTGGTTCATGCAGTACGTGCTGGGGGTACAGCCGGTGGAACAGCCCGACGAGCAGCTCCAGATCACCCCCAAGGACCGCGGCACCATGGTGCACGACGCCCTCGACGTGTTCCATCGCCGGGTCATCGACGGCGAGCTCCCCCAGCCCGGGCCGAACGGCTGGTCGCCCGAGCACCTCGTTGCGCTGCTCGAGGCGTTCGAGGGCGTGGCCACCACGATGGAGCAGCAGGGCGCCACGGGCCGCACGGCGTTCTGGCGCAGCGAGCAACGACGGCAACGGCACGAGCTCACCGCGTGGCTCCAGCACGACAGCGAGCGAGTCGCGCAGCGGCGGAGCCACGTGCTCGCCAGCGAGCTCCGGTTCGGATTGTTCGACGCACCCCCTGCCGTCATTCCCCTCCCCGATGGCACCGAGGTGCGCTTGCGTGGCTCGGCCGACCGCATCGACCAGTGTGCCGACGGTCGGCTCGTGGTCACCGATCACAAGACCGGCAGCGCCACCCCCTACCGCGACATCTCCGACGACGACCCCACGGGCGGCGGCTCGAAGCTGCAGTTGCCCGCCTACGCCGCGGCCGCGCTGCTGCACGCCGGACTCGACCGGAACACGCCCGTCATCGCCGAGTACGGCTTCATGGGCAAGGAAGACTTCAAGCGCATCTCCACCACCGTCGGGCCACACAACTGGCCCATCGTCGGCGCCACGCTCCAACACATCGTGCAGGGCATCGGCTCAGGGTTGTTCGTGGCCCGGCCCGAGAAGAGCCAGTTCCGTCTCACGTTCACGCCATGCGAGTACTGCGACCCCGATCACCTGGGCACGGCCGACGCCTGGCGTCGCTTCGTGCACAAGGCCGCCGACCCCCGAGTCATCGCCCTGCTCGGGCTGCAGTCCGAGCCCGAGCCCGAGCCAGAGGCCGAGGTCGACCGTGGCTGAGCAACTGCCGCTGTTCGGCACGACCGCCGATGCACTCGTCGATGCACTCGTCGATGCACCCGCCGACACGGGCGCGGCACTGCCCACTGCCCCGCTGCGGCCGCCGGCACCCGACCAGGACCAACGCGACCTGGTCACGGGGGCGCTGTCCACCACCCTGTTCGTCGAGGCCGGCGCCGGCAGCGGCAAGACCACCGCCCTGGTCGGCCGGGTCACCAACCTCGTGCTGCAGGGCGTGCCGGTGGGCAGCATCGCAGCCATCACCTTCACCGAGAAGGCCGCCGCCGAACTGCGGCACCGCGTCCGCGCTGCACTGCAGCAATCCGCGCAGAGTGCCGACGTGGTGGCGGCCGCGCTCGCCCAGCGAGCGCTCGACGACCTCGACCTCGCGCCCATCGGCACGCTGCACGCATTCGCTCGCCGACTGCTCAACGAGTTCCCGGTGGAGGCCCAGCTCCCACCGCGGTTCGAGGTGTACGACGAGGTACAGAGCGCCACGGCGTTCCACGAGCGGTTCACCGACTTCCTGGAGGCACTGCTCGACGACGCCGACAACGTTCGGCTGGTCGAGCTGTGCCAGCACGACCGGTTCGGCATCGAAACCGGTGTGCGCCGCATGGCCGACGACTTCCAGTCGAACTGGGACCTCGTGCTCGAACGAGTGTCGTCCGAACTGCCGCCTCCCGCCGACGACACGGCACTCCAGGCATCCGTGGCCGCCGCGTGCGCCGCTGTCACCGGCTTCCAGGCACCGCCCGACGACAGCCAGCAGAAGATCATCAGCTGGTTCACCGACCTCGCCGCGCAACTCGCCGTCGAGGTGCCCTTCGGCGAGCTGCTCCGCCTGCTCGACCTCGTGGCCGGCGCCCGCAAGCCCCAAGGCAACTCGGCGAACTGGAAGAAGTTCCACGGATCCGCCGACGTACTGCCCGCGTACAAGGACGCCGTCGACACGGCCAAAGCCGCCGCGGCCGCCGCGCTGGCCGCCTGCCACGAGGAACGGCGACTCACGCTGGGCGCGCTGCTGCGCGAGTTCACGTTGTCGTCGGTGGAACTGCGCCAGCAGGACGGCCGACTCGAGTTCCACGATCTGCTGGTGCTCGCCCGCCGGTTGGTGGCCGAGCACCCGGCGGTGCAAGAGCAACTGCATCAGCGCTACACCCACCTGCTGCTCGACGAGTTCCAGGACACCGATCCCATCCAGCTGGAGCTCGCGGTCCGCATCACCGCTGCGCCCGGGGTCGTCGCCAACGATTGGCGGCAGTTGCAGCCACTGCCCGGCCGCCTCACCGTCGTGGGCGATCCGAAGCAGAGCATCTACCGATTCCGTCGCGCCGACATCGCTCAGTTCCTGCGAGCTCGTGAACAGATCGGCGCCACCCGCGCCGCACTCTCCGCCAACTTCCGCAGTGCTGCGCCGCTCATCGAGTGGGTGAACCACACCATGGGCAACCTCATCGTGCCCGAGCCCGACGTGCAGCCCGACTACGAACCGCTCGTCGCGGCCCGCGACCACGGTCAGCCCCAGGCCAATCAACACGGCACGGTCACCGTGCTCGGCGCCGACGCGCACGCCGACGCGCCCAACGCCGACACGTTGCGCGAGCGCGAGGCGCTCGACGTGGCGTCGGCGGTGGTCCAGGCGTTGGCCGAGGGGTGGCCGGTGTGGCGCGACGACGCACTGCACCCGTGCCGGCCCGGCGACATCGCCATCCTCCTGCCGTCGCGCCTGTCGCTCCCTGCACTCGAGACCGCGCTCGCCGACCGTGGTGTCCCGTCTCGCGCCGAGAACAGTTCGCTCGTGTACGCCGCACCCGAGGTGCGCGCGCTGATGTTGGCGCTCCGCGCCGCCGACGACCCCACCGACGAGCTCGCCATCGTCAGCGCCCTGCGCACCCCGCTGTTCGGTTGCAGCGACCGGCACCTGTACGAATGGAAGGTCACCCACGGCCAACGGTGGCAGTGGTGGCAGATCCCCGAGCACCTGGCCGAGCACCCCGTGGCGCGAGGGTTGCAGTGTCTCGGCGAGGTGTTCGAACGCATCCCGTATCGCACCCCTTCGCAGCTGCTGTCGTGGCTCGTGCACGAGCGGTGCGTCATGGAACTGGCGTTGGCCCAGCGCGACAGCCGCGACGTGTGGCGACGTGTTCGCTTCGTCATCGATCAGGCGCGGGCCTGGAGCGAAGCCGGTGGCCACGGCGTGCGCCGCTACCTGTTGTGGACCCGTCTGCAGGGCGACGAAGGCCGTTTCGTGGCCGAGACCGTGCTGCCCGAGACCGACCACGACGTGGTGCGCATCATGACCGTGCACGCCGCCAAGGGCTTGGAGTTCCCCATCACCATCGTGTCCGGCCTCACCTCGAAGGGCGGCGCCAGCCGCGGCCGTCGAGTGGTGTGGACGCCCACCAGTTGGGCCCTCAGCGAGCCCGACGATCCCACCTACACGCAGTTCGCCCCCATCGACGAACAGATGAGCGATGCCGAACGCAAGCGATTGCTCTACGTCGCGTGCACGCGCGCAATGGACCATCTGGTGGTGTCGCTCCACCGGGTGGAAGGTGCCACCAACTCCGCCGCTGCGCAGTTGGCGCAGGCGTCCGACGGTGCGGCACACCTCGCCTTCGAAGCATCCGACGCCGCACTCCCCCACGCCGACCACGCCCCACACGAACTGCCGTGGGCCGACGAAGCACAGTGGGCGCACACTCTGCACGACGACCTCGCACGCGCCGGCGAACCGGCGGCGCTCAGTGCCACCACCCTCGCCGCTCGACTGGCCGCCCCCACCCATCCCCAGGCAGGCGTGGTCGATCCCGCGCAGGACGAAGGCATCCGCAAGGATCCCGTGGATCTCGATCTGCCGCCGTGGCAGCGAGGTCGGTACGGCACTGCCATCGGCCGCGCGGTGCACGCCGTGCTCCAGTTCGCCGACCTGCGCACCGGAGCGAACATCCCCGACCTGGCGGTGGCGCAGGCGGCGGCCGAGGGCGTCATCGGCCGCGAGTCCACCATCGAGCGACTCGCCCGCTCGGCGTTGCAGGCACCCGTTGTCGCCGAAGGCGTGCAGGGGCGCCACTGGCGCGAACTCTTCGTGGCCACGCAGGTGGGGCACACCGTGGTCGAGGGCTACATCGATCTCCTCGTCCGTCATCCGCAACGCGGACTGATGGTGGTCGACTACAAGACCGATCAGGTACCGCCCGGCGCCGAGCGCGCCCAACGAGTCGCTCGCTATGGCACACAGCTCGCCGCGTACGGACTCGCGCTGCAGCAGCTGCTGGGCGAACCCGTCGCCGGCGGCGTGCTCGTGATGTGCCGCACCGACGGTCCCGCCGAACAGATCGAAGTCGACGACTGGGCGGCGCTGGTGGCCGATCTAGCGCAACGCCTCGACATCGTGTGACCCGGCCACGTCGTCGGGTTGATCGGCCACGATGTCCACGGTCTCGTCGTGCCGCCGCGTGCGTTCCACCGGCTCGCTGTCGCCCATCTCGCGCAGCGCACGACCGATCGCGAACACGAGGTGCTTCACCAGCACCAGCGCCACCAACAACCCGAAGGCGACGCCCAGCGGCCGGAGCAGCGCGCCGAGCAGGCTGCGGCCCTCGCCCCGCAGCGGTGCGAGCACGCCGGTGTCCACGGAGGTGCCGTCGATCTGCAGCGTGCGGATCGGGTCGGGGATGGTGACGCAGTCGACGTCGCTGTCGTTCAGGCCCACCACCGCGTCGCCACCGAACAACGGTGCCGGTTCGCGCACCGTGCTCACCAGCCCCCCGGTGGCAGCAGAGGCCCCGACACCCACGATGTACGAGTTGCCGACCTCCAGGAACCTCGTCTCGTCGCCGTACTGCACGTCGACCAACCCGGCCACTTCGTAGCCCCTCAAGTTGCCCGACAGGAGCCGGTTTACCCGGAACCGTGCCGTGGTCGACACCGCCGCCTCGATCTCACCCTCGAACACGGCGAGCGGCGCCGTCGGCATCACGCATCCGGCGGGCAGCACGAGCAGCGGCCCGGCCGCCACCGGAAGGCCCGTCGAGGGATCGAGCGCGATGGTGCTGGGCGGCACGGTGGTGGCGTTCGGGTCGGGCGGCAGGGTCTCCACCACGGCGCCCTCGTCGCCGGTGTCGGGAGGCGCCGACGCGTCGGTGCGCCCTGCGCTCCACAGCGCGCCCGCGCACATCAGGGCCGTGAGGCCGACGAGGACGAACCGCGAACGCATGCAGGCGTCACGCTAGTGACCCGGGCGGTCGCGCTGGTGTCAGCGCCCCTGGAAGTTCGGCGGGCGCTTCTCGATGAACGCCATGAACGCCTCGGGGGTGTCCTTGGTGCCGGCGATGTTGACGGTCTGGGCCATGCCTTCGTCGTCGAGGGCCTCCTCCATCGTGACGTTCAGCGAGTTGTTCAGCAGACGCTTCGTCTGGGCGATGGCGATGGGCGGCCCACCGGCGAGCCGCTGGGCCCAGTCGGCCACGAACGCGTCGAGGTCGCCGTCGGGCACCACCCGGTTGACCAGCCCGATGCGATCGGCTTCGGCCGCGTCGATGATGTCGGCGAAGAACGCGAGCTCCTTGGCCCGGTGCATGCCCACCCGCCTCGGCAGGATCCACGACCCGCCGAAGTCCAGGCTGAGGCCGCGCTTGGCGAAGATCTGGGAGAAGCGAGCGGTGTCGCCCGCCACCACGAGGTCGCACCCGAGCGCCAGGTTGCAGCCTGCCCCCACCGCCACGCCGCGCACCTTGGCGATGGTGGGCTGGGGCAGCTTGTGGAGCGCGAGTGCCACGTCGCCCACGTGGCGCATCGAGGCCAACTGGTGGCGGGGCTGCCCGCCACCCGACGGCGTGAGGTCGGCGCCCGAGCAGAACTCACCGTTCGCACCGGTGATGACCACCACCCGATCGTCGTCGGTGTCGGCGATCTCGCGGAACACGAGCAGCAGCTCGTCGAACATCGCGCCGTTCATCGCGTTCTTCTTCGCTGCCCGGTCCAGCGTGATCGTGACGATGCCGTTCTCGCGGCTGACGTTGAGGGTCTCCATCCGGCCGACGATACTGAGCGCATGGGCTTCAACCCGCAGCGCAAGCGCGTCGCCAGAACCACCGACTACCTCTTCGTGGGAGCCGCCGCCGTCGCGTGCATCGTGCTCGTGCTCTGGACCCTGCTGGGCTAGTCGCCCTTGTCGAACGGCACACCGGTCAGCAACACCTCGCTCAACCGGCGAGGCGCCTCGCCCAACCAGTAGGTGGCGAGCAGACGGCGCGGTACGCGCACATGCCGGCGGTCCGCCGCCACCGCCGCCACCGCCCGGCGGGCCAGCACCTCGGGCGACTTCTTCGGGATCAGGTGCAGCGAGTTGAGCCGGCGCAGGATGGGGTCGAAGGCGCGCTCGTCCTCCAGCCGGTCCCACATCGACGTGTCCACCGGTCCGGCGGCCACGAGGGTGACGTGCACCGGCGTGTCGCGCAGCTCGATCCGAACGGACGCAGCGAAGTTGGTGAGGCCCCCTTTGGTGCCCGCATACACGGTCATGCCCGGGAACGCCGAGGTGCCGGCGAGCGACGACACGTACACGAGTGATCCCTTCCCGCGAGCGAGCATGCCGGGCAGCACCGCCTGGCTCAGCACCATCGGTGCCTCCAGGTTCAGCCGCACCACGTCGCGGATGTCGCCTGTGGTCTCCTTGCGCAGCCACTGCGAGCTCTCCAGACCGGCGTTGTTCACCAGCACGTCGATGGGGCCGGCCTCGGCCTCCACTCGCGGGATCAGCTCGTCGACCTGGGCCGGATCCAGCAGGTCCACCGTGAACGGGGTGCCGCGCACCTGCGTGGCGATGAGGTCCAATGCCTCGGCCGAGCGAGCGGCGACCGACACCCGCGCGCCCGCATCGGCGAACGAGCGGGCCATCGCGGCACCGATGCCACGTGACGCTCCGGTGACCAGGACATGTGCTCCGGCGAGATGCATCCGGCGATCGTAGACAGTCGTCGGAACTCAGAACGCCGCTTCGAACACCTCCACCTTCGCGCCCACCACCGACACCACGTCGAAGCGAACCACGAGGTGGCCCGCGCGATGCTCCGACAACCACGCCGACGCGATGCGCCGCAGACGTCGCTGCTTCTTCCAGTCGACCGCTCCCACGGGCCCTCCGAAGTCGGCCGATGCCCGCGCCTTCACCTCGCAGATGACCACCTCGCCGGGGCGACCGAGCACGAGGTCGGCTTCGCCGTACTCACACACCCAGTTGCGGTCGAGCACCTCGTACCCGTGCCGCAGATACCACCGCGCCGCCTCCTGCTCGCCGAATCGCCCTCTCGCCTGAGCGGCGGTGAGCGGTGCCCCTAGAGCTCGGCCGGGGGCAGTTCCTCGACGTTCACGTCCTTGAACGTGAGCACCCGAACCTTCGGGATGAATCGGGTCTTGCGGTACATGTCCCACACCCATGCGTCACTGAGCTCCACCTCGATGACCGGACGCGCGGAGTCGCCGGTAACCGTGACGTTCACCTCGTTGGCGAGGTAGAACCGTCGCTCGGTCTCGACGGCGAAGCGAAACATGCCCGCGACGTCTTGGTACTCCTGCGCGAGTTGGAGCTCTCGCTCGGCCTCGAAGTTCTCGAGATCGTCAGAACTCAAAGTGGGTGCTCTTCACACCGACGAACGCGGGCCTCAGGCCTCGCGCTTCTCCTTGATCTTGGCGGCCTTGCCGACGCGATCGCGCACGTAGTACAGCTTGGCGCGACGCACGTCGCCCCGCTTCACGACCTCGATCTTCACCACGGTGGGCGTGTGCACCGGGAAGGTGCGCTCGACGCCGACGCCGTAGCTGAGCTTGCGGACCGTGTAGGTCTCGGCCACGCCGCTGCCCTG
>JACQZZ010000104.1 GCA_016213625.1 Actinomycetota bacterium | reverse complement strand
GCGCCGCCGTCCGGTCACCCTGCGCCGATCCTGTTCTACGCGGTGCGGCGGCGCCACGACGCGATCGCACTCGATGAACTCGAGATGGCCCACGCGTTGGGGTACATCCAGCTCCATCTGCACTGTTCCACCGAGGGTTCACGAATGACACGCGCCCACCTCGCGGACGCAGTGGGAGCTGCGGGGCTCCGCCATGCACATGTGGTGATCTGCGGACCCACGGCACTCGTGCACGAGATGGATGCGGCGGCTCGAGCGCTCGGCGCGAGGCGCGTTCACCACGAGGACTTCGACATGCGACAGGGCTTCGGTCCAGATCTCTCGGTGCCGGTGGCCGACCTGGTCGAGTCGGTCAGAATCCCCGGAACTCGGTGAACGCGTCGACCTCTTCGCGACGGCTGCGCAACGAATTCACCAGCGCGTCAGGATCCGCGTAGCCGAGCGCCATGCCGCAGTAGACCATCTCGTTGTCGGGCAACCCGAAGTGCGCAGCCAGCGGCGCTCGCACCTGTCCCCACGCCTCCTGGAAGCAGCTGGCCACGCCGCGCTCGGTGGCGGCCAGGGCAACCGATTGCATGAACATGCCGAGGTGCGCCCACTGGCCCACGCCCATGCCCTTGTCGATGACGAAGAACAGACCGACCGGCGCATCGAAGAACTGAAAGTTGCGGGCGACGTGTGCGAAGCGCGCGGGTTTGTCGTCGCGGGGAATACCCATCTTCTCGTACATGTCCTCGCCCACCTGGAAGCGGCGCGAGCGGTACGGCTCCCACAGGTTGGCGGGATAGATGGGGTGGCCACCGTCGTTGCCGGGATCGTTGGCCGCCAGTGCGGCGAGCCCTGCGTCGATGACGGCCTGGCGAGCGTCGCCGGTGACCGCGATGACCTTCCAGCCCTGGAGATTGCCACCCGACGGTGACCAGCGAGCGGCGTCGAGGATCTCGTGGAGGAGATCGCGTGACAGCGGCGTCGAGAGGAACGCTCGAGTGGAGATTCGGGCGTACAACGCCTCGGTGACGGACATGGCCATGGCGGGACCATAATTGCCCCGCATGGGATACCACGAAGCACCGTCCGGCTGGTGGCGTGAGTTCGTCGCTGAGCTGCCGGCTCGAACAGCGAAGCTCGCCGTGGTGCGTGCCGATGGCGCACCGCACGTGGCGCCGGTGTGGGTGGATCTGGACGGCGACGACATCGTCTTCATGACCGCCGCCGACACCATCAAGGGCAAGGCGCTGCTGCGCGATCCGCGCGTGTCGCTGTGCTTCGACGACGAGCGGCCTCCATTCGCGTTCGCCACCATCGCCGGCACCGTCACCCTCTCCACCGATCCCGCCGACCTCCTGTACTGGGCGACTCGCATCGGCGGCCGGTACATGGGAGCCGAAGAGGCCGAGGCGTACGGACGGCGCAACGCAGTGCCACCGGAGATGGTGGTGCGCGTCCACGTGACGAGGGTGGTCGCCAAGGTCGACGTGGCCGACTGACAGGTGATTACTGTTTCGACATGACCACGCCACCGGTGCACGACTGGACGACCGACTACGACATCCTCGACCCCGAGTACGTGGCGAACCCGTACCCCGTGTGGGACGACCTGCGCGAGCAGTGTCCGTTCGCCCGATCCGAGCGATGGGGCGGCTCGTGGATGCCCACCCGTTACGCCGATGTGTTCGCGGTGGCACACGACATCGAGCACTTCAGCTCGCGCGACGTGGGTGTGCTCACGATGCCGAAGGGCGACACGACGCCGCAGATCGACATTCCGGTGCCGCCCATCGACGCCGACCAGCCCGACCACACGTGGACGCGACGCTTGTTGCTGCCGTGGTTCTCGCACACGAAGGTGGCCGAGTACGAGCCCATGACGCGGGAACTGTGCAGAAACCTCATCGATGGCTTCATCGAGAACGGCCGGGCCGACGGCGCCGCCGACTACGCGCAGCAGATTCCGGTGCGGGTCATCGCCCACGTGCTGGGTGTGCCCGGCGAGCTGGCCGACACGTTCACCGGCTGGGTGCGCGACGTGCTCGAGTTCGCCCACGATCCAGTGCGCAGCACCCGCGGCCAGGACGGCATCACCACGTTCCTCGTCGAGCAGATGGAAGCCCGCCGCACCGACCCGCACGACGACCTCATCAGCTCGCTGCTGCAGGCGGAGAACGACGGCGAGCCGGTGCCCGACCTCACCATCCTCGGCATGGCCGCGCTCACGTTGCTGGCGGGCGTGGACACCACGTGGTCGTCCATCGGCGCCTCGCTGTGGCACCTGGCCATGCACCCGGAGGACACCAAGCGACTCGTCGACGATCCTGAGATCATGCCGATGGCCATCGAGGAGTTACTGCGTGCCTACTCACCCGTCACCATGGCCCGTGTGGCCAAGGAGGACACCGAAGTGCTCGGGTGCCCGGTGAAGGCCGGCGACAAGGTGCTGTTGAACTTCGCCGCCGCCAACCGCGACCCCGCCATGTTCGAGCGGCCCGACGAGGTCATCTTCGACCGCGAGCAGAACCGCCACATGGCGTTCGGCTCCGGCATCCATCGGTGCGCGGGCTCGAACCTGGCCCGCATGGAACTGCGCGTGGCCATCGAGGAATGGCTGGCGCGCATCCCCGTGTTCAGCCTCGAGCCCGGTGCCGAGGTCACGTGGGCCGGCGGTCAGGTGCGCGGCCCGCGCCAGTTGCCAGTCGTGTTCTGACGCGTGTTCTGACGCGTGTTCTGACGCGTGTTCTGACGGGTCAGAACCAGCCGCCCTTCTTGAACGAGCGGTACATCAGACCGGCGATGCCGGCCATCACCAACAGGATCAGCGGGTACCCGAAGTCCCAGTGCAACTCGGGAAAGCTGTCGAAGTTCATGCCGTAGATGCCGGCGATGAGGGTGGGCACCGCAGCCATGGCGACCCATGCGCTGATGCGGCGCATGTCTTCGTTCTGTTGCACGGAGATCTGGGCCAGGCTGGCGGTGAGCGCCGCGTCGAGGAGCCCCGACAACGACTGTGTGCGAGTGACCGTTCGATCCAACTGATCGGCGGCTTCGCTGAGGTCGGCCAACACCTCCGGCGTCACTCGGTGACCCACCGTGCGGATCAAGCGGTTCAACGGATCCTGCAATGCGTCGATGGCCACGAGCAGGGTGCGCACCTCGCGCTTCAGCTTGTACAGCCGCTTGACCGGCTGCGTCCGCCCCTCGGAGAAGACGTCGCGCTCCACCTCCACGGCATCGCGTTCGAAGCCGTCGAGCGCGGGGCTATAGTCGTCGATGACGCGTCCGATGATGGCAGCGAGGACACCCATCGGGCCGTGGCACAGTCGATCGCCGTCGCGTTCCATCGCGGCGCGCAACGCGGCCAGGGGGCTGGCGTGGCCGTGACGAATGGAGATGACCGACTTCGTACCGACCACCACCGACATCTCGCCGAGCACCGTGGCCTCGGCCGCGTCGTCGTAGCGGGCAGTGCGCAACACCATCACCAAGGTGGGCCCCTCCATCTCGAGCACCGGCCTGGCGTGGGGCATCAGCAGTTCTTGCGCCGACACGTCGTCGAGTTCGAGCGCCTCGCACGCGGCAGCCAACTCGTCCTCGTTCGGCATCCGCAATCCCAGCCAGATGAACTCGCCGTCGGCACCCTGCCAGCGCGCGAGCGACTCGGGCCGCGGGTCCACCGCAGTGCGGACCCCATCGAAGTAGGCGGCGCAGTCGACGATCATGGACGCGAGTGTGCCTCATCCGGCGCGACGTCACCGACAGCGTCTGGCGACCTCGAGGAACATCGGCCCATTGTCGTTGTCGAAGTCGCGGAGGTTCGCGAGGCCGGTGGACACACGCTCGATGAAGCCCCACTCCCACACCGCCTGCGGGTCCACACCGCAGCGCTCGGCGAGGAACTCCGCACGATCCCGCACCAGGCGGGCGGTGTCCCCGCGGACGAGCGGCTCGTTGTACTCGCGCATCGCGACGGCGAGGTCGTGCTCGCGCGACGAGCACAGACCCTCCACGTCGACGAACTTGTACGTGCCGTTGCCGGCATCGAGGGTGTTCCAGCCATGTGCATCGCCGTGCACCAGCACCGCACTGTTCGGGTCGAACGCCGCCGCGCGGCGATCACACAACGCCAACGCGTGGTCGATCACCGCGCGCTCGCACGGCCGGTCGAGTTCCTCCCACGTGCCGACGATGAACCGGGCGAGCCACTGCGCCTGCTCGTCACCGGTCCGGAGGCCGTCGTCGACGGTGATCGGCCGCCAGAACGTCGTCAAGGTCGCAGCGATCGCCTCCAGGATCTCGGAGACGGTCATCTCGAGCTCCGCGAGGTTCGGCCCCAGCCGTTCGAGCAGCATTGCCGGCACCGAGGCATCGTGCGCCAGCAACTCGGCGCATCCTCGACCGGCCGCGATCTCGTGTGCCCGAACGCTGCGGAGGAAGGTGTCGTGTTCGTCCATGTCCAACGGCATCGCGATCTTCAACACGCACTCCCGGCCGGCCGAGTCGGTCGCCGCGACCACGTACCCCGCCGTGCCACCGGCGAAGGGCTCGCCGAGCGTCAATGCCCATCGCCGCGCCAGTTCGTCGACCACCGCAGGCAGCGCTTCGAGCCAGCGCTGTCCGGCGGCGCCGTTCGTCGATGCCCGTTGTCGCACCAACTCGGGAACATCCATGGCGAGGCCTCGCTACTGGATGCGAGTGGCGGGGACCTTCTTGTCGACGAACGGGTCGGCGGTGAGCAACCGGTGCGCCTCGGTGGGGTTCGGTGTGAAGCCGGGCGTGTTGCGGCACAGCTCGACCATGATGCCGTTCGGGTCGACGTAGTAGAGCGAGTGGCACCAGTCGTGGTCGAGTTCCATCAACGGCTTGATGCCCTCGGCCTCCATACGGGCGCGCACGGCCTCCTGCTGCTCGGAGGTGGCGGCGAACGCGCAGTGGTTCACCCACACGGGCAGGCCCACCTTGTCGCTGATGTCGGTGGCCCAGTCGGGCTGCTCGCCGACGTTCTCGAAGTGGAAGAACGCGATGCATTCATCGCCACCGATGTCGTAGAAGACGTGGCGCACCCACGTGGTGTCGTTGTGCGCCTGGAGTTCGGTGTGGATGAGCGGGAAGCCCATCAGGTCCTCGTAGAAGTGGGTCGTGGCCAGGACGTCACGGGTGGCGTAGGCAACGTGGTGCAGCGGCATGGCCGCAGCGTAGTGGTCGGCCAGAGTCAGCTCCCGACGGAGCGGCGACCGGTGGCGGCGCGGTACACGAGCAGCGCGAGGACGGAACCGACGATGGAGCCGATGATGCCCGACGCCTGGAATGCGCCGTCGTTGGCGTCGTTCCTGAACAGCAGATAGCCGAGGAAGCCGCCGACGAACGAGCCGACGATGCCCAGCAGCAAGGTGCCACCGAGCGACAGTGCGTCACGACCGGGCACGACCGCACGGGCGATGAAACCGCCGATGAGTCCTACGACGAGAAGGAAGAGAATGAAACCGATCATGGAAGAGCGTCTCCTGTGGGTGAGTTGTGCCTTCCAGTTCCCGCAGTCGGCGGTGAGCAAACGTCGGGTTTCAGCGCCGTCGGCGGCATGTGATGTCGAGGCGATCCGCGTCCAGTGTGACCTCGATCTCGTCGGCCAACTGGCGAACGATGCCGAGGCCTCGCCCAGACCGCTCGTCGGCCGGGGCAACCGTCCAGGCTGCAGGGTCGACTGGGGGTCGCTGAGCGCCGAGCCCATTGCACACCGTCACGGCGTACCACTCACTCGAGTGGGGATCGACCCGCACGACGATGTCGCCGCCGTCGCCGTGTTGGACGGAGTTGGCGACCAACTCACTGACGATCAGGCTCATGTCGTCGACGGCCGATTCACTCGCCGCAGCCCGGCGCAGCGCACCTGCGACGAAGTCCCGCGCCTCTCTGGAGCTGCGTGGAGTGGACGGGTACACGCGCACCGGAGACTCTGCGGGGGAGATCATGTCGCGCTGCCGCTCGAACAGCCCGGTGAACCGAACGATGGGTCGTTGCCGAGGTGGACTCGGAGCAGCGTGAGGCTGCTCGAGATCAGGCGGCCCACGTGCACCTGGCTGGTGCCGATCTTCTCGGCGATCTGCGCCTGCGTCATCTCGTCGAAGAAGCGCATCTCGATGATCTGTCGTTCGCGCGGTCGCAGCCGATCCAGCACCTGTCGCACGACTTCCCGATCCATCACGCCCTCCACCTGGTCCTCGATCCCGTTGCGAACCGGTCCCTCGGTGACCACGTCCAGCGGTGACGTGCGATAGGCGTTGTTCGCCTCGATGACCTGCAACACCAGGTCTTCCTCGATCTCCAGGTGAACTGCCACTTCCCGCGGCGTAGGAGCGCGACCGAGCACTCGGCTCAGGTCGTGGCTCGCGGCGTTCACTGCCGGACGTAGATCTTTCGCCCGGCGGGGCACGTGCACGCGCCAGGTGCGGTCTCGGAAGTGACGTTTGATCTCGCCGATGATGGTGGGCGTCGCGAACGCACCGAACGGCACCCCGAGGGCCGGATCGAATCGATCGACGGCACGCACCAGTGCCACGCGTGCGACCTGCACCACATCGTCGAACGGCTCGCCGCGATCGGCGAATCGGCGAGCGGAGCGGCGGGCGAGCCACAGGCTTCGCTCCACGATCTCGTTGCGCAGCTTCTGGTCGCGCGTTCGATGGTAGGTGCTCAGCGCGTCAGCCAACCATGCATCGTCGGCGGCGAGGTCGGCCGGATCGTCCAGCCTCACGGCTTCTGCTGCTGCAGGCTCGCCCAAATGTCCGCTCGAACGCTGGTGCCCTCGATGCCGTGGCTGGTGCTCACCGCCGCCAGCACCGTCCGGCACAGCGCGAGGTCGGGATCGTCGAGGTCGAAGTCCTCGATGTCGGCAGAGCCGCGCACGGTGAATCTGCCGTCCCCCACGTCGAACGTGACCTCGATGTCGGACCACGCACCGTGCTCCAGGAGAGCGACCATCACCTCGCTGATCATCACGTTGATGTCGTCGATCTCGTCCATCGTGAAACCCGCCATCGCCGCGACAGCGGTACCGGTGATGCGTGCGATGCGCGACATGCCGGTGAGCGCGGGGAGTTCCAGCCGGACCGGCCCGACGGTGGCTGGTGCCACGGCCGTCGTTGGCACACCGGTGGCATCAGTCACGGCGACTGGCAATCGTGAACTGCGCCATCGTGCCGGTGATCTCGAACAGGCGAATGATCTCGGGGCCGATCCACCGGAGCTCCAAGCTGCCGCCTCGTCCCGCGGCGCGGCGTGTGGCGGCCAACAAGGTGCGCAGACCTGATGAGTCGATGAAATGCACATCGCTGAGATCGAGGATCACATCGCCGCCGCCAGCGGCGGTCAGTTCCGCTTCCCGCGCCAACATGGCGTCCTCCAGAATCGGGCCACCAGCCATGTCGATGTCGCCGGCGATCACGAGTACCCCGTCATCGCTCGTCGTCAGTGTCAAGAAGTTCCTGTTCGAGTCCATCCAGCCTCCGACATCGTGGTGAGTTCGCCCGCCAACTCGGTGGGGGAGGTACCCACCTGCGGCCCGCCGTAAACGCAAATGTGCTCAGGCCCTCATTCGAACGAGAATGGTCGAACGAGCCAGCCGGTAGTCTCCGGGCACTGCCGACCCGAGGAGCAGACGTGGCCGCGCCGGCGCAGACACCAGATGACGAACTGCTCGGACGGTCGGTGCGCGCCCTGCTCGCAGCACGCCGCCACTCCGGGCCCGACGACATTTGCGGAATGGTCGAAGTCGCCCGAGTCCTCATGGGTGCCGACCGCGCCCAGGTGCACGTTGCCGACTACGCGCTGAACTGCCTCCGAGTACTCAGGCCGAACGCGCCGCTCGGTGAGCCCTACGTGCTCGAGGGCACGATGGCGGGGCGCGCCTTCACGTCCGGCGAGGTCGTCGTCACGGACACCACGGTGTGGGTGCCGATGGTCGACGGTCGCGAGCGAATCGGTGTGTTGGAGCTGGAGGTCCTCGACACGTCGAACTTCGCGACGACACTGCACGCCGATCTGTCCGCGGTGCTCGTCCTGCTCATCATCTCGATGCGTCGGTACACCGATGTCTGGTTGCGCACCCGCAGGGCGCTCACGATGAGCGCAGCGGCGGAGGCACAGTGGGATCTGCTCCCGCCATTGGCATCCGCCAGCCCGGAGGTGGTGGTGAGCGGCATCCTGGAGCCGGCGTACGAGATCGGCGGCGATTCGTTCGACTGCGCAATCAACCCGGGCCAGCTGGACCTGGCCATCGTCGATGCCATCGGGCACGGCATGTCGGCCGTGCTCATGTCCACCGCGGTCATCAACAGCCTGCGGAACACCCGCCGCGAGCACAGCGGCCTGGTGGATGGATATCGACAGGCCGACGAACTCGTCGCTCGCCATTTCGGCAACTCGAACTACGTCACCGGACAGCTGGCGTCCCTGGATCTGGCCACCGGAGTGCTGACGTGGATCAACGCGGGCCACCTCCTGCCGCTGCTGGTCCGCAATGGCACCTACGCGGGCGAGCTGCAGTGCAGACCCTCGATGCCCATGGGACTCGGCGGCCCAGTGGTGCAGGTGGCGCAAGAGACACTGCAGCGCGGCGATCGAGTGCTGTTCCACACCGACGGCATCACCGAATCCGTCTCGCCCGATGGCAGTCGGTTCGGACTGGAGCGACTGGCCGACTTCCTCGTCCGCGCCACACTCGACGAACTACCCGGCGCGGAAACGGTACGTCGGCTCTCGGCCGCCGTCGGCGCGCACGTGGGCACCGGACTCAACGATGACGCCACGATGCTGCTGGTGGAATACCTGGGCGTGGACCACCCCGATGACCCCGCGGGTCACGCGTAACGAACGTCGTTCACGTTGTCGAGACCCTCGCTCAGCCGGTGCCTTCGGGCACCAGCAACAGGCGGTCGGCGCCGTACACGACGAGTCGTGCGGCGTCGTCGGCCGTCGATTGGGTGAGCGCCACCTCGTTCACCATCAGCACCCGACCGTTGCGCCACACTGCCAGTTGCTCGCCGGCGAGGTTGGTCACGGTGCCCGCCGCCACGAGTTCGTCGGCACCGAGTGCACCGATGACCACGTGTCGACGCAGCATCGGTGCCGCAGCCACAGGGTTGGCGACGAGGCCGTAGCGATCGAGCACAGCGAAGTCACGGAAGGCCGTCTCGGACGGAGCGAAGATCGTCGCCGGACGGCCACCGACCTCGTCGAGCACACCCGACGCCGTGAGCAGCCAGAGCATGGTGGGGTACGGATCGAGCCCACCGGTCCCGCTGTCGAACACGACTGCCAAAGGAGGCACGGGCGTCGCCGACCGTTGCGCGTCCATGGGTGGCAAGGTGACCCGCGGGGCCGTACCGCCGAGTGAACACCCACCGAGGCACACGGCCACGAGGCAGACTGCCCTCGAACGAAGTGGGAGCGTCATGTCGTCCGGGTACCCAGGGAAGGCGTCGCGGCAAACGTCGAGGGAACGAGTGACCGAACGGTGATCCACGTGTTTCGGGAGGTTGCGGCCTGGGTACCTCGCCTCGGGCGCGGCAACGATCGTCCGGTGGGGTTGCATCGCCTGTAGCACTGCAACCCCACCGGGTGTCACCAGAACCTGCGTGCCGGCCCCTACCGCATCGCACGGAGCGACGAATTCCGGCCGCGCCGGGTCAGGGGCCGAGGTCGAGCGAACTCGACGGGACGCGAGCGAGGTTGGTGCGGATGGTGGCGTGATGGATGCCGTCGCAGTCGAGGATGGCGAGGTACGGATCCTCGGGTTGGGGCACTTGAGGGCGGTCATCACATTGCGCGGGATGACCTGCGCGAGACTCTGGGTCATGAGTGATCGGGCCAAGCCCGTGCTGTGGAGCCTGCTGTTCGTGGTCGTCGTGCCGGGCACGGTGGCCGTGGTGATCCCTGCGATCATCACCCGGTGGAACCTGGTCGAGTGGGGCCCGTGGCCTTTGCTCGTGGCGGTCGCTGCCGTTCTCATTGCCGCCGGTGCCGGGGTCCTGCTGCATGCCGTGTGGCGGTTCGCCGTCGAGGGTCGAGGGACACCATCGCCAACTGCCCCGACTGAAGAGCTCGTCGTCAGTGGTGCGTACCGCTACACGCGCAACCCCATGTACCTCGCGGTCGCGGCGCTGATCGGCGGTCAGGCACTGCTGTGCTCGAGCGTCGGGATCTGGCTCTATCTCGTGCTGTTCTCCGTCGTCGTGACTGCCTTCGTCCGCCTCTACGAGGAGCCGACGTTGTTGGCGGCGTACGGCGAGTCCTACCTGCGATACCAGCAGGCGGTCCCGCGATGGGTGCCGAAGCTCCGCAGGCAGTCAGTGCCTTCGGGCGGCATCGACAACCGTTCGGGATGACCGTCAGCCGAAGCGGGGCGTGCTGGTGGTGCCCGCCGCGCGGCGGCGGAGCATCCGTTCGGCCAACTCTGGCGCTCGACCTGCCTTCGTCCAGGGACACACGGCCAGGCACACGGCACATCCGTGCGTCTCGGCGAAGAACGGGAAGCACTTGTCGAAGTCGACGTACCACTTGCGCTCGCCGCGCACCATCTGCTGTTCGTGGCGGATGGCTCCCGGAGGGCAGTCGTCGACGCAGCGCCGGCAGACGTTGCAGAAGTCCTCGACGCCGATGTCGACCGGGTGACCGGACACGAGCGGCACGTCGGTGAACACCGCGGCGAGACGGAACGACGGTCCGAACTCACGGCTGATGATGGACCCGTGCTTGCCCAGTTGACCGAACCCTGCAGCGATGGCGGCAGGGACTGCCAACACGGGCCCGGCGTCGGGCCCACTGTGCGGCTGCGCACGCCACCCCTGTTCGCGGATCCAGTTGGAGGTGTGCCGCGCGACCTTCCAGCCCTTGGTGTACTTGGTGACGACTTCCACCGCCGCTGGCACCTCCGGCGCGTGACGGAGCTGATCGGGGTCCATGGCCACTCCCAGCATGATGATCCACGGGTAGTCGAACGTGTAGCCCTCGAACACCCACGACGGGTCGGCCTGCACGATGCCCACCAGATCGGCGCCACCGGCACGGGCCACCTCGGCGATGCGTGCCGCGAAGGCCGCAGGTTCCATGTCGACACGTTCCGCGGCGATGGGTGCGTCGGCCTCGGCGATCACCCGCTGCCGCTCCGAGCGAAGAGCGAAGATCTCCGGCGTCTTCACACCCTGCTCCCAGAACCACGTCTGCACGGGGCCGTGGGCGATGATCTCCGGCGGGTGCCACATGACGGGTGTCGGGTTCCGTCGCGTCGTCTCGCCGAGCCCGTTGATGGTGTTGCCGGACACATCCGGCCACAGCGCCATCTGCTCCTCACACGGCACGAACTGGCTGCGTTCCTTCACTGTCGACCACCTTGCCCCGAGTCTGTACAGTACTGTACAGACTGCAAAAGGGGGCGTCAATGAAGGACGAAGCGCGCGTGGTGGTGATCGGCGGCGGCATCGTCGGCGTCGCGGTGCTCTATCACCTCACCAAGTTGGGGTGGAGCGACGTGGTGCTGGTGGAGCGGAAGCAACTGACCGCCGGGTCCACCTGGCATGCGGCAGCCGGCTTCCACTCGTTGAACGGCTCGCTGAGCATGGCCAGGTTGCAGGCCTACGGCATCCAGACCTACGACGAGGTCGAGGCCATCAGCGGCCAGGACGTCGGCATGCACCGCACCGGGTCGGTCGCATGCGCGGCGACCCCGGAGTGGTGGGACTTCCTGAAGGTCGTCAGCGAGCTGAACCGCACGCTGGGCATCGAGTCGCAGCTCATCGACGGCGCCGAAGTCGCGAAGTACTCGCGCATCATCGACTCCAGCCAGGTGATCGGTGCGTTGGTCGATCCGGCGGACGGCTACCTCGACCCGTACGGTGCGACGCACGCCTATGCGAAGGCCGCTCGCATCGCCGGCGCAGAGGTCTACCAGCACACGGTGGTCACCGCCCTGGAAGTCAACGACGACCACACGTGGAACGTCGTCACCGACCAGGGCACCATCCACGCCGAACACGTCGTGAACGCCGCCGGGCTGTGGGCCCGCGAGGTGGCCGCCATGGCAGGCCATCGTGTACCGCTCGTGCCCTACGAACACCACTATCTGGTCACCGAGCCGCTGCCGGAGATCCGCGCGCAGACGTCGGAGTCGATGACCACGGTCGACCTCGATGGCGGCATCTACGTTCGTGAGGAAGTCGGCGGCTTGCTCTTCGGCGTGTACGAGAACGGGCCGACGCCGTGGTCACTCGGGGGCACACCGTGGACCTATGGCGAGTCGGAGCTGCTGTCGCCACGCATCGATGCGCTGGCACCGACGCTCGAGCGGGCGTTCCGTCGCTTCCCCTTGATGCAGACCGCGGGCATCAAGAAGGTCGTCAACGGCCCGTTCACGTTCACCCCGGACGGCAACCCTCTGGTGGGCCCGGTGCGGGGGTTGCCCAACTACTGGCTCGCCTGCGGGTGCATGGCCGGGTTCAGCCAGTCGGGCGGCATGGCCTTGGCGCTGGCGCAGTGGATGATCAACGGCGAACCCGACTCCGACGCCTTCGCGATGGACCCCGCCCGATTCGGCTCGTTCGCCAACGACACGTATGCGTTGGAGACCTCCACTCAGTTCTACGAATGGCGCTTCAAGGTGCCATACCCGAACGAGCCGTGGCCGGCGGGTCGGCCGGCGAAGACCACCCCCATCTACGACCTTCAACAGGCGGCCGGTGGTGTGTTCGCCGCCATGGCCGCGGTGGAGGTGCCCATGTGGTTCGCTCGCGACGGCGAGGTCGCCGCCGACATCCCGAGTTTCACCCGGGCCAACAACTTCGGCTCGGTGGCCGCCGAAGTGAGCCGGGCCACCGAGGCCGCGGGGCTCATCGACATCAGTAGCTATTCGAAGTTCGAGGTCAGTGGCCCGGGCGCTCGAGCATGGCTCGACTCGCTGCTGGCGAGCACGCTGCCTCGTTCCAATCGCGGTCGTCTGGCGGTGATGCTGTCCGACCGGGGCGCCATCATCGGCGACTTCACCTTGTTCTGCCTGCCGTCACCGTTCGGTCGAACGGAGCGTTTCCTGCTCACCGGGTCGGGGCCGATGCAGGAGTGGCACATGCGCTGGTTCCACCGGTTCCTACCCGCAGTCGGGGTCACGGTGCGCAACGTGACCGACGAACTGATGGGAATCGCTGTGGTCGGTCCGCGGTCACGCGAGGTCCTGCAGCGGCTCACCCGACACGATCTCGACCCAGCGGCGTTCACGTTCATGTCGGTTGCCGAGATGGAGATCGGGCGGGCACCGGCCATCGTGGATCGCGTGTCGCTCACCGGCGAGCTCGGCTACGAACTCTGGGTGCCGCCGATGTACCACCGCGGTCTCTACACACAGCTGCTCGACGCCGGAGCCGATCTCGGCCTCGGCAACGTGGGCGCACTGGCGCTCCTCAGCATGCGACTGGAGAAGGGGTTCGGTATCTGGGGGCGAGAGTTCAGCCCTGACTACCGGCCGGTGCAGAACGACATGGACCACTTCGTCGCCGCCGACAAGGCCGATTTCGTGGGTCGCGACGGCGCGCTCGCCGACCGAGCTCGCGGCGCGGCCTCCACGCTGGTGATGCTCGAGGTGGCGGCGACCACCTCCGACGCGTCGGGATTCGAGCCCGTGTATCTCGGCGATCGCACCGTGGGCTACGTCACCTCCGGCGGCTTCGGACACCGGACGCGGAAGAGCCTGGCGCTCGCCTACGTCAACACCGACGACATCTCGGCCGACGCGAGCTACGAGGTGCCCCTTGTCGGCGTTCGACACCCGGCGCGGCTGCTGGAGGAGGCGCCGTTCGATCCGTCGGGCACCAGGATGCGTTCGTGACAACATCGAGGGACTGATGCCGTCCCTTCCCCACACCAAGGTCAGCCGTACCGAATGGATCGACGCCGCGCTGCAGGCGTTGACCGACCAACCCATCGACCAGCTCAAGGTGCTCGTGTTGGCCGACACGCTGGGCGTCGCCAGATCCAGCTTCTACTGGTACTTCTCCGATCGTGACGAGTTGCTCGCAGCGCTGCTGGACATCTGGGAACACAACACCGCGTCGATCGTGGAACGCAGCGGCCGAACATCGGCGTCGGTCGCGTCGGCGGTCCTCGGCGTGTTCGAGTGCTGGGCCGACGACCGGCTCTACAACCCGGTGCTCGACCTCGCCGTTCGCGACTGGGGTCGTCGCGACGAAGCGATCGCCGCACGCGTCCAACACGCCGACGACGAGCGAGTGGCTGCGCTGACCGCGATGTTCGGCCGGCACGGATTCACCGATGCGGACGCGCTGGTGCGCGCCCGCCTGCTGTACCACAGCCAAGTCGGCTACTACGCGGTCGGTACCGCCGAGACGGTCGCCACCCGCCTGGGGTACGTGCCCCAGTACCTGCGCGCGATGACCGGCACCGACGCCACGCAGGACGAACTCGAAGCGTTCGAGGCGTTCCTCAACGCACGGTGATCCGCACGATGCTCAGGGCTGTGCAGGTTGGCGGAGTGAGAGCACGTCGGGCCGGGCGTAGTGACCCGTCGGGTCGAACATGCGACGCCCGGCGGCGATGCGCGACAGATCCAGTTCGGCCGACACGACACCCGCTTCACCGATCAACGGCCCGGCGATCACCTCACCACCCGGAGCGACGATCGTGGTGTTGCCGCGCGACAGGAAGTCGTCCTCGCCGCCGTACAGGTCATCAGCATCCGACAGATCCCGCGGTACGTCGCTGCCCCGCAGGAAGGCAGTCACGCCGACGACGAAGATCTGACCCTCCTTCGCGATGTGGCGGAGGGTGGGGACCCACTCGTCGCTGTTGTCCCATGTGGGGGCGAGCAGCACGTCGACCCCACGCTCGTACATCGCCGTTCGGGCGAGTGGCATGTAGTTCTCCCAACAGATCAGCGATCCCACTCTCACTCCGCCGATGTCGATGACGGTCAGAAGATGATCGTTTCCGTTGGCCCACACCAACCGTTCGGCACCGGTGGGTACCAGCTTGCGGTGACGATCGACGATCTCTCCGGTGGCGCCGATGTAGACGACGGTGTTGTAGAGCGAGTCCGACCGCGATCGCTCGGTGACACCGAGCGCCACCCACGTCCCGGTATCGCGTGCCGCGTCACGCACTGGATCGAGATCGGTGCTGTCGACGCGCACCGCGTTGTCGACCAATCGTGCGTACCAGTCACCGTCGCTCATCGGCGAACGACGCCACACCCAGTCGGGATAGCCGGGCACGAACGACTCCGGAAAAACGACGAGGTCGGCGGACGCCGATGCGACGTGGCGCGCCGCCACGTCGACCGTGGCGCTCCGATCGAGGAACACAGGAGCGACCTGCACAGCTGCCACGGTCAGGGTCCGACCCACGTGATCGATGCTCATGCGGCACGGTACTCGATCCAAGTGCGGTCAGATCACCGAGCACCGCACCCCGACGGGCATGGCAGCGAAGCAGCTCCACGAGTGGCCGAGGCACCGTTGAAGTGACACCTCGGAGCTAGCGTCGCGCGTGTGAGGCCCAGCGAGTACGTCGACACCGACCGCTACCCCATCGCTGACGGCGGCCCAGCGCGCGATGCGCTGATCGACCGCTTGCGTGAGGACATCACGAGCGACGGCTGTGCCGTACTGAAGGGCTTCATCCGGCCCGAACGCATCGCCGAACTGGTCGAGGAGTGCGATGCCGTCGCCGTGCACGGACACCGCAACTTCAACCGCACCAATCCCTACTTCACCCAGGATCGGCCCGACCTCCCGGCACACCACCCGCTCCGCCGCTTCTACGACCGATCCAACGCGTTCGTGCCGGCCGATCACTTCGGCCAGGGCAGCATCCTGCGCGAGATCTACGAGTGGCCCCCATTCGCCCCGTTCATCCAGGCTGCGCTCGGCGAGGATCAGTTCCACCGCTACGCCGACCCGCTCGCCGACGTCATCGTCAACACGGCCGAAGAGGGCAATGGTTTTCCGTGGCACTTCGACACCAACAACTACACGGTCACCCTTGCCATCCAGAACGCGGAGGTGGGTGGTGACTTCGAGTACAGCCCGTACGTGCGTACCCCGCTCGACGAGAACTACACGGGTGTCCAGGCCGTGCTCGATGGCCACTCCGACACGATCCGAACGCTGCAACTCGAGCCCGGCGATCTGCAGATCTTCAAGGGTCGCTACTCGTTGCACCGCGTCACGCCGCTCGCTGGCCATCGCATGCGCTACGTCGCGATCTTCAGCTACGTGGAAGAGCCGGGGATGGTCGGCAGTCCCGAACGCACGGCGCAGCTCTACGGTCGCGTGCTGCCCATTCACGTCGAGCGCGCCGGCCTGCGCGCCGACGCGCTGGTCGACTGACGGTTGCTCCGCGAGATGACCCTTCAGCGCCCCCGGCAGTGCGTCCCCGGCAGTGCGTTGTCTCAGCACATAGGCGAGGGATGTCGCGGGACATAGGCAAGGGTGCCCGGCGTGTCCAAGCCCGCCTGATCATCACCGCCGTCACCCTCGATCGCCGCACCCAAGTTGACGTCGCCCGCACCTACGGCGTGTCCCAAGCCTGGGTCGCACGACTCCTCGCCCGTCACCGCTCCGAAGGCGGCGCGCTGCGCGCTGCGTCCACTGGTCAGGGCTCACACCGGCATTCACCAAGACTGCCAGAGCGGTGCCTCCGCAGCTACCGGACGATACGTACCAGTTCACGGATAGCTGGTACTTCCACAACGACTGCATCGCCACAGTCGAACGGTGTAAGCACGATGCGGTGCTCCCTCTGCCAGGAGTAGCCAGCAGGCTTGCGGAACGGATCCACGCCCGGCATCTCGGCAACATTCTTGGCGGCGGGTACGTCGTAGTAGCTGACAGGACCGAGGCGCATTGTCAATGGTCGAAGGCGATCGAGCACTCGTTCACGATGACGTACCATCGTCGCCTGGAACTCGGGGTCGTCGGCCGGGTTGTCGAGCAGGCGCTGCAGGTCGGCCTTGGCTCCTCGCAGGTGCGGCTCGACCTCGGTGAGTCGGGCGAGTACTCGTGACGCGAACTCGTCGATGTCGAGGATCTCGTATGCGGCGTCCACGCCGAACTTGTCGACCATTGAGGCGAACAGTTCGTCACTGTTGTCCAGGGCTGTGCAGTACAGGAGTCCCGACTCGAACATATTCAAAGACTCGCCGGTCACCGCAAGCTCCGCGCCAACGCGTTCACCGCCGCGTACGAAGGTAACCATCCCGGCGAATCGCTCGTCCGTGTTCGAGAGAGTTTCGCCACCGTCGTGGATCGTTGCCGACGCGGTCAGCTCGCCCGCGTCCGAGCGTCCCGCCTCCACACCGCCGGTTTGGCCACCCCACTGCGCTACTACTCGCCCACGTTCCTGCGTGCCACCGCCCGCTGGGTGTACGGACCGATCCCCGAGGGCGACAGCGCCCTGATGCGCCACCAGATCGTCGCCCGCCGGTCGCGTCCCCCGACACCATGGGGCTACATGAGCCAGTTGTTCGCAGTGTCCGGGTGGACCAGCCTCCCCTGGCTGCATCGCATCACCGCACCCACGCTCGTACTCAGCGGAGCGAAGGACCCCGTCGTACCACCCATCAATGCCCGCATCCTCGGCGCCCGCATCCCGAACGCATCCGTCCAGGTGATTCCAGAAGCCGGTCACCTCCTGCTCATGGAGCGCTCCGAGGAGTGCGCCACGCTGATCACCCGGTTTCTCCGACCGGACGTGTCGCCGCGCCCAGGGTGAATCTCCGTGGTGCCCGGGCCACTTCTGGACAACTTTTCGATGCCAACGCTGCGGTCGGCCCGCAAGCCGCCAATGCACTGCAGCTGTGCCCGCGCTCGGTCGTGGTCGACAGCGGCATGGCAGCGGCCGACGGCGAGACGCGCACCATGCTCGCCGACGCGGCTCTGTTGGCTCGGCACCGGCTGGAGCTCCCCTACGGCTTCGACCGCCGCCTGCTCGAGGTCGATGGCCTCGACGCAACGCGTCTGGCCTGAACGGGCGCCACCGGTGGCAGTCGCATCTCCGGTAGGTGCGCCGCGCCCTCCTCGACGAGGAAGCGCCAGAGGGCAGCCGCCGGTGGCAGCAGCCGATGGTCCGCTCGCCGCACCACGTACCAGCGGCGCACGATCGGGAGTCGCTCCACGTCGAGCACCGCGATGCGTCCCTCGGCGACCTCGGCGGCGACGGTGTGGGCGGAGATCAGCGCGACACCGAGGCCGGCGATGACCGCCTGCTTGATCGTCTCGTTGCTCGACATCTCCATGCCGGCGGGGAACCGAAGGCGACGTCGTTCGAACATGTCCTCGGCCAGCTGACGCGTGCCGGAACCGATCTCGCGGAACAGGAACGTCTGCTTGGCCAACTTCGCCAGCGGTACCGACGGCTCGCCGACCAACGGGTGATCGGGGGCCGCGATCACCACGTGCGGGTGTTCGCCGAGCACCTCCGTGTCGAGGTCGAGGGCGGTGGTCGGTGGACGACCCATGATCACGAGATCGACGTCGTGACGGATGAGTTGCTCGATCGTCTGTTGCCGGTTGCCGATGTGCAGCTGCAGCTCGACGCCCGGGTGGGCGACCCGGAACGAGGCGATCATCTGCGGCGCGAAGTACTTGGCAGTGCTGACCGCGCCGAACACGACCTTGCCACCGGCGCCGGCGCGGATGGAGTCGACGACGCGACTGCAGCGAGCGAGCTCGGCCTCGATGTGCGCCGTCGCGTTTATCAGTTCGCGGCCGGCGTCGGTGCTGCGCAGCCCATCGGGAGTGCGCTCGAACAGGGGCACGCCCGCAGCGCGTTCGAGCAGCCGCAACTGCTGCGCCACGGCCGGCGCAGTGACGTGCAGGGCCTGCGCAGCGCCGGCGATGGTTCCGGCGGCGAGCATGGCGGAGAGCGAGCGGAGCTGCTTGAGCGTGACGTCGTGCATGCGCGCCAACAATAGCTTTCGTATTCCTTGAGCAAACATCTTTCACCTTTACTTTGCTCTTGGGGAGCTGCAGGATGGCCCACATGCCCGCCTGCACGACCCGACCAACCGACCTCGGCAGCTGCCTGCGCGAGTGGGCCGGCACCGACCCCACCCGCAGTGCGACGATGGCGACGATCGAGGTCATCGCCGCCACCAGCGCGATACAAGCCGGCGCCCTGCGGCACGCGTTGCTGCGCGGCGATCACGACGACTCCACCGGCAGCAACACCGACGGCGACCGTCAGCGCCGCATCGACGTCGATGCCCACGACGCCTTCGTCGCGGCCTTGGCCGGCTCACCGGTGGCGGCGATCGCGTCGGAGGAGGCGGAGGGCATCCTCCCGCTCACGCCCGGGGCTCCGCTGCTGGTGGCGATCGATCCTTTGGATGGTTCCGCCAATCTGGCAGTCGACGGACCGGTCGGGATGATCTTCTCCATCCGCCCCGCACCCACTGATCGCGAGGCGACGGCCGACGACTTCCTCAGCGCCGGCACCGCCCAGCTCGGCGCCGGCATGGTGCTGTTCGGGCCGGCCACGGTGCTCGCCCTGACAGTCGGCGACGGAACCGACGTGTTCGCCCTCGACGAGGTCTCAGGTTGCATGCGGCGCATCCATCAGGGCGTCTGCACACCGCAGGGGACGCGCGAGTTCGCCATCAACTCGTCCAACGGGCGGCACTGGTCCCTGGCGATGCGCTCGTACATCGCCGATCTCATCGAGGGCGCAGACGGGCCGCGCGAGGCCGACTTCAACATGCGCTGGTTCGGCGCGTTGGTCGCCGACGCGTACCGGATCCTGCTGCGTGGAGGCGTCTTCCTCTACCCCGACGACGGCCGCGCCGGCTACTCCCAGGGCCGCCTGCGCCTGGTCTACGAAGCGCAGCCGATCGCGATGTTGTTCGAGCAGGCCGGCGGCGCGGCCACCGACGGCAGCCGCCGCATCCTCGAACTGAGCGCAGACCACCTGCATGCGCGCACTCCGCTCGTGTTCGGCTCGGCCGACAAGGTCGCGCGGGTTGCCCGCTATCGAGAGGTGGTCGGCAACGACCCCGAGCGGGCGCCGCTGTTCGGCACCCGCGGTCTCTTCCGGGAAGGGCGGTGATGGCGATGAGCGCGCAACACCCGATCATCTCCGTCACCGGCTCGTCGGGCGCCGGCACGTCCACGGTCAAGCACACGTTCGACCAGATCTTTCGTCGCGAAGGCATCACCGCCGCATCCATCGAGGGCGACGCGTTCCATCGCTACGACCGCGCCGAGATGCGCGACGCGATGGCGATCGCGTCCGCGGAGGGCAACGACCACTTCAGCCACTTCGGCCCGGAGGCCAACCTGTTGCCCGAGCTGGAGGAGGTGTTCCGCACCTATGCCACGGCGGGCACGGGCCGCACCCGCCACTACGTGCACGACGCGACCGAGGCCGAACGCTTCGGCAGCCCAGCCGGCACGTTCACCGAGTGGGAACCCATCGAGGCGGGCAGCGACCTGCTGTTCTACGAGGGCCTGCACGGCGCAGCCGTCACCGGCGGTGTCCACATCGCCGCGCTGGCCGACCTGAAGATCGGCGTCGTGCCGGTCATCAACCTCGAGTGGGTGCAGAAGATCCACCGCGACTCGACCACACGCGGCTACTCCACCGAGGCGGTCACCGACACGATTCTGCGCCGGATGCCCGACTACGTGCGTCACATCTGCCCGCAGTTCTCGCAGACCGACATCAACTTCCAGCGGGTGCCGATGGTCGACACGTCCAACCCGTTCGTCGCCCGGTGGATACCGACACCCGACGAGTCGATGGTCGTCATCCGCTTCCGAAATCCGAAGGGCATCGACTTCCCGTACCTGGTGTCGATGATCCACGACAGCTTCATGTCGCGGGCGAACTCGATCGCCATCCCCGGCGGGAAGCTGGACATCGCGATGCAGTTGATCCTCACCCCGATGATCCACCGCCTCATCGACCGCCAGCGGCGCGCAGCATGAGCGCGACCAACACGATCGCAGGACAGCACGGCGAGACCCGTGGGCCGGCCAACGCATTGCGGGCCTTGGCGATGGATGCGGTGCAGGCGGCCAACTCGGGCCACCCCGGCATGCCGATGGGCATGGCCGACGTCGCCGCGGTCATGTTCACCGAGCACCTCATCTTCGACCCCACATGGCCGGAGTGGCCCGATCGCGACCGCTTCGTGCTCTCCGCCGGGCACGGTTCGATGCTGCTGTACGGGGCGCTCCACCTGCTGGGAGTTGAAGCGGTGTCAGTCGATCAGCTGCGCCGCTTCCGCCAGTTGGGTGCGCTGACCGCCGGCCACCCCGAGCACAGGCACTGCCCCGGCGTGGAGACCACCACCGGGCCTCTGGGCCAGGGCATCGCGACCGCGGTGGGCATGGCCATCGCCGAGCGCATGGCCAATGCACGGTTCGGGGATGCATTCGTCGACCACCGCACGTTCGTGATCGCCGGCGACGGCTGCCTGATGGAGGGCATCAGTCACGAAGCGATCGATCTCGCCGGCCACCTCCGGCTCGGCCGGCTGGTGGTGCTGTGGGACGACAACGGCATCTCGATCGATGGCAGCACCTCGCTGACCACGTCCACGGATCAACCGGCGCGGTTCGCCGCCGCCGGCTGGCACGTCGCCTCCATCGACGGGCACGATCGCGACGCGATTCGCGCGGCCCTCGCCGCAGCCGAACAAGATCCGCGGCCCTCGCTGATCGCGTGCCGCACGACCATCGGTCACGGGTCGCCGAACATGACCGGCACCGCGACCGTGCACGGCAGCCCACTGGGAGCCGACGAGGTCGCCGCCACGAGGGCACGCCTTGCGTGGCCCCACCAACCCTTCGATGTCCCCGACGAGGCGCGCGAGCCATGGCGCGCCGCCAGCAGACGCGGCACGGTCGCCCGACTCGAATGGCAACGACGGTGCGATACCGCCGACGCTGAACTACTGGCGTCGTTCCAGCGCGGCGCTGCATGGACCGCCGAGGCGGAAGCAGCACTTGCCGTCGTCACCGCCAGGTTCCTCGCCGAGCAGCCGGCGCTGGCAACGCGTCAATCATCGCAGCAGGTGCTAGAAGCGCTGGCCGGCGCACTGCCCTCGCTGGTCGGCGGCTCGGCCGACCTCACCGGCTCCAACGGCACCCGCGCGAGTTCGCAGCGAGCCGTCAGCGCCGAAGACTTCAGCGGCAGCTACGTGCACTGGGGCGTTCGCGAGCATGCGATGGCCGCAGCGATGAACGGCATCGCACTGCATGGCGGCTTCCTCCCCTACGGTGGCAGCTTCCTCGCCTTCGTCGACTACTGCCGACCGGCCATCAGGCTCTCGGCGCTGATGGGAACCGGTGTCGTCTACGTGATGACGCACGACTCTATCGGCCTCGGCGAGGACGGGCCGACCCATCAACCGGTCGAGCAGATCGCGTCCCTGCGCGCGATCCCGAACCTGCGGGTGTTCCGGCCAGCCGACGCGATCGAAACCGCCCAGGCATGGGGCGCAGCGCTGCGCGACAACGGCACGCCCAGCGTGCTCTGCCTGAGCCGGCAGGCACTGGCGACGTTGCAGCGACAGGATCCCGCGACCGACGGCGTCGCCCACGGCGCGTACCTGGTGAGCGGTGACGAAGACCGGGACCTCACGCTGCTCGCGACCGGGTCCGAGGTTGCGATCGCGGTCGCCGCCGCGGCGGCCCTGGCCGAGAATGGAATCCGAGCCGCCGTCGTGTCGATGCCGTGCTGGGAGCTGTTCGACGAGCAGGATGCCGCGTACCGCGCGGCCGTGCTCGGCACGGCTCCGCGGGTCGCGGTCGAGGCCGCGGCCCGGTTCGGCTGGGATCGCTGGCTCGGCCCCGAGGACCGGTTCGTCGGCATGAGCGGCTTCGGCGCGTCGGGCCCCGCCGCCGAGCTCTACGAGCACTTCGGCATCACGGCCACCGCTGTCGCCGCCGCGGCACGGGAAGCGCTCACCGACACGGAAAGGAGTCACTGATGGCTCGCATCACGTTGCGCCAGTTGCTGGACGACGCGGCGGAGCACGGCTACGGCGTGCCCGCGTTCAACATCAACAACATGGAGCAGGTGCTGGCGGTGATGGCTGCGGCCGCGGCCGTCGACGCACCGGTCATCCTGCAAGCCAGTCGTGGGGCACGTTCCTATGCGGGAGACGTGATGATCGGGCACCTCGTCGATGCCGCCGAGGAGATGCATCCCGGTATCCCCATCTGCCTTCACCAGGACCACGGCAACAGCGAGGGCACCTGCTTCTCAGCGATCCGCAACGGCTTCACGAGCGTGATGATGGACGGCTCGCTGCTGCCCGACGCGACGACGCCAGCGACGTACGAGCAGAACGTGGAGATCACCCGCCGCGTCACCGAGGTCGCGCACTCCATCGGGCTGTCCGTGGAGGGTGAACTCGGTGTGCTCGGCAGCCTGGAGCACGGTACCGGCGAGCAGGAGGACGGTCACGGTGCCACCGGTGTGCTCGGGCACGACCAGTTGCTGACCGATCCCGCGCAGGCGGTCGACTTCGTGGGACGGACGAACGTCGACGCGCTCGCGATCGCGATGGGCACGTCACACGGCGCGTACAAGTTCAGCCGGCGGCCCGACGGGCAGATCCTCGCCATGTCGGTGGTGCGCGAGATCCATCGCCGGCTGCCGGACACGCACCTGGTGATGCACGGGTCGTCGTCGGTGCCACAAGAGTTGCAGGACGCGTTCAACGCTGCCGGCGGCGAGATGCCGCAGACGTTCGGTGTGCCCGTCGACGAGATCGAGGAGGGCATCCGACACGGGGTGCGCAAGATCAACATCGACACCGACTGCCGCTTGGCGATGAGCGCCGCCATGCGTCGCGTCGCGAGCAACGATCGACGCGAGTTCGACCCGCGCAAGTTCACCGCACCCGCGCTGGCTGCGATGCGCGACCTGTGCCGACTGCGGTTCGAGCAGTTCGGCGCCGCCGGCCGTGCGTCCTGCATCACCCCCATCCCGCCGGCCGTCATGGCCAGCGCCTACGAGACAGGAACGTTGACGAGATGAGCCGCTACGACGCAGGCGTCAAGGACTACCGCCAGACCTACTGGGAGCCCGACTACATCCCCAAGGACAGCGATCTGCTGGCCTGCTTCAAGATCACGCCACAGGAGGGCGTGCCGCGTGAGGAGGCTGCAGCGGCGGTCGCTGCCGAGAGCAGCACCGGCACGTGGACGACCGTGTGGACCGACCTGCTCACCGACCTCGACCACTACAAGGGCCGCGCCTACCGCGTGGACGAAGTGCCCGGCGACCCCGAACGGTTCTACGCGTTCATCGCGTACCCGATCGACCTGTTCGAGGAAGGGTCGGTGGTCAACGTGCTCACCTCACTGGTCGGGAACGTGTTCGGCTTCAAGGCGATCCGGGCCCTGCGCCTGGAGGACGTGCGCTTCCCGCTGCACTACGTGATGACGTGCGGCGGCCCACCGAACGGCATCGTTGTCGAACGCGACAAGATGGACAAGTACGGCCGGCCGCTGCTCGGATGCACGATCAAACCAAAGCTCGGCCTCTCGGCCAAGAGCTACGGGCGAGCCGTGTACGAGTGCCTACGTGGCGGGCTGGACTTCACCAAGGACGACGAGAACGTCAACTCGCAGCCGTTCATGCGTTGGCGCGACCGCTTCACGTTCGTCGCGGAGGCCGTGCACCAGGCACAGGCCGAGACCGGCGAGCGCAAGGGCCACTACCTCAACGTGACCGCCCCCACGGTGGAGGACATGTACGAGCGGGCCGAGTTCGCCAAGCAGCTCGACATGCCGATCATCATGCACGACTTCCTCACCGCCGGGTTCAGCGCCAACACCTCGCTGGCCAACTGGTGCCGACGTAACGGGATGTTGCTGCACATCCACCGCGCGATGCACGCGGTGCTCGACCGCAACCCCCACCACGGCATCCACTTCCGCGTGCTGACCAAGTGCCTGCGCCTGTCAGGCGGCGACCACCTGCACTCCGGCACGGTGGTGGGGAAGTTGGAGGGCGACCGGCAGGCGACGCTCGGGTGGATCGATCTGATGCGTGAGCGTTTCATTCCCGAGGACCGCAGCCGGGGGATCTTCTTCGACCAGGACTTCGGGCACATGCCGGGAGTGTTCCCGGTGGCCTCGGGGGGCATCCATGTGTGGCACATACCGGCACTGGTGTCGATCTTCGGCGACGATGCGGTGATGCAGTTCGGCGGCGGCACGCTGGGCCATCCATGGGGGAACGCCGCCGGTGCCTGCGCCAACCGGGTGGCCGCCGAAACGTGCGTGCAAGCCCGCAACGAGGGCCGCCACCTCGAGCTGGAGTCTCGCGAGATCCTCACTGACGCCGCGCGCCACAGCCCCGAACTGGCGGCCGCGATGGAGACGTGGCGTGAGATCCGCTTCGACTTCGATGTCGTCGACAAGCTCGCCACTCACTGAGCAACCGACCGAACCATCACGACCCAGCCATCACGACAGGACACACCGATGCAGACCGACATTCAGCCCTACCGATCACGACTCGGCGACCCCGCCTCGAAGCGGTTCGGTACGTTCTCCTACCTCCCGCCGTTCGACGACGCGGGCATACGCGCGCAGGTGCAGCACATCGTCGACCGAGGATGGAACTGCGCCATCGAGCACGTGGAGCCCAGCCGGGCGAGCACCCAGTACTGGTACATGTGGAAGCTGCCGATGTTCGGCGAACGCGACCCAGCGGTGGTCGTGGCCCAACTGGCCGCCTGTCGCGCCGCCAACCCGCACGACCACGTCCGGCTCGTCGGCCACGACAACAGGCGACAGACGTTGGGGATGTCCATCGTGGTGGCCAGAGGCCGGCCCACGTGATCTCGATCGCACCCTCGATCCTGTCGGCCGACTTCGCCCGCCTGGGCGAGGAGGTCCGCGCCGTCGACGAGGCCGGCGCCGATTGGATCCACGTCGACGTGATGGACGGTCACTTCGTGCCCAACATCACCATCGGCTCAGCCGTGGTCAAGGCGATTCGCTCGTACACGACGAAGCCACTCGACGTGCACCTGATGGTGGCCCCGGTCGACGCCTTCCTGGAGCCTTTCGCCGACGCCGGCGCCGACTCCATCACGGTCCACGCCGAGGCCGGCCCACACCTGTCGCGGACCCTGCAACGCACACGGGAACTAGGTGTGCGGGTCGGTGTGGCGATCAACCCTGCCACGCCGGTGACCGTGGTAGAGCACGTGCTCGACGATGCAGACCTAGTGCTCGTGATGTCCGTCAACCCCGGTTTCGGCGGCCAGCGGTTCATCGCCGCAACCGTCGAGAAGGTCGCTCGGCTGCGGGCGCTGATCGGCGACAGAGCGGTCGATGTGCAGGTCGACGGCGGCATCATCGTCGGCAACGCGGCAGCAGTGGTCTCCGCAGGCGCCAACGTACTCGTCGCCGGCTCAGCGGTCTTCACCGGCGGCCCGGAGCGCTACGCGGCGAACATCGCCGACCTCCGCGAGGCCGCATCAGCGGAATAGCTCGCGCCACCGGGCGACGATTCGTGTTCCGTCGGGGTTGCTGGCAACGGGATGTGCACCGTCTCGTGCCTGAAGATGTCTTCACGGCGGCGACCCGCGCTCTGGTCGAGGGCGAATCGGTGCCTGCCCGAACACCCCCGAGTTGGCCCGTGTCAGTGCGCAAACGCCTCGCTGTCCACCGGTTGTCCATCCGAAAGATGGACAACAACTCGGCGCGTAGCCGGTAGTTGTGCATCGCAAGCACAGCTACCTACCAGGTCTTTCAGCGCCCCCGGCAGGGTTCGAACCTGCGACCTACGGTTTAGGAAACCGTTGCTCTATCCAGCTGAGCTACGGGAGCTTGTCGCTGGTAGTACCGTCTTTCCTGGTGCCGCCAGCTTTCTAGGTTTTCGGGTGTGTCCCGGCCATGTCCCGAACGGAGCGTGTGCCGTGCCGAAACTACCCGGCACCACCACTTCGTCGGCCGGGAAGGTCCCGGCCGGCAGGAGGGGCGAAGGTGTCCGACCTGATGACTGTAGACGAGGTGTGTGAGACCCTGGGAGTTTCACGCTCGACGTGGGAGAAGTGGCGGGCTCGCCGAGTCTGCCCGTGCTGCATCGTGCTGCCAAACGGCAGTGTCCGTGTGCGGCGTTCAGAACTCGAGGATTGGCTGTGCCAGCGGGAGGAGGCGGCCTGATGCGTCGGCCGGTGGAGGTGAGCGTCTACGAGATCCAGGACCGGACGAGTCGAGGGACTCGCCGGCCCTGGATCGTTCGTTGGACCATCAACGGGAAGGAGAGATCCCGTTCCTTCCCGACGAAGGCCGCGGCGGACGACTGGCGAGCTCGCCTCCTCCTCGCTGCGCGCGACGGATTGAAGTTCGACCTCGACAGTGGCGAGCCGGCGCAATGGTCGGGAAGCAATGAGACCTTCTTCGAATGGGCGAAGGAGTGGCTGGTACGTCAGTGGCCGACGTGGGCGCCACGCAGTCGGAAGAGTGCCATCGAGGCGCTGTCACGGGCCGTGATCCACGCTGTCCCCCAGCGTGCCCCTCAGGCGCCCGAGGGAACGCGGGCCTACCTCAGCCTTGTACTGGCCCCCGATGGAACCGCGACGAATACGGCGGCGGAGGCGTGGCTTCGCCGTTGGTCGCTCGAACTCGCCCGCCTCGACAAGTCGGCCGCTGCGCATGTGCATCGAATGCTCGGGCTGACTGACGCCCTACAGCCCGCAGCCGCTTCAACGGCTGCCCGGTATCGCTCCACGACACACGCACTTCTGCACGACGCGCTTGAGTTGGGAAAGTTGGCCGACGACCCGTGGCCCGCTGCGAAGCGGGGTCGGCGAGTTCGAGAGCAGCAGTCCGAACGGGTGGATGTCGACTTGCTTCCGTCCCCTGCACAGCTCGCTCAGATCATCGATCGGATCCCTTCACATCAACCTGGAAGTCGAGCATTCTGGATGCTGAGCCAAGTCGGTTGGTACACCGGGATGAGACCATCTGAGGCGCTCGTGGTGCGAGCAGAAGACTGGACCTTGCCGGCCGATGGCTGGGGGCGGGTCGTTGTACGCCACGCACATGATGGCGAGGGCGGCGTTGGCCCGACCAAGACTGGGGTCACCCGAACTGTGCCCGTGCCACCTGCGTGTGTGGCCATCGTCAGGGACTGGCTGGACGGCCGCTCGAGTGGCCCGCTCGTCACCACTCGCGGCAACCTCGTGCCCTCGCTTTCGAACTGGGGAAGGGCACTTCGTCGAGCGTGCAGCGATGCAGGGGTTGGCTCCATCTCGCCCTACGACCTCCGCCATGCGTACGCGACGTTCGCACTCGCCGCAGGCGTTGCGCCCGGCGAGGTCGCTCGACGGCTCGGCCACAGCGTCGAAGTGCTCATGCGGCACTATGCCGGCGTGATGGTCGGCAACGAGCAAGTGGGGAACGGTCGCCTCGATGATGCCTATGGGTCGGTCTGACGGAGCAAGCCGAGCACCGCTGGGCCACGATTGACGAACCTCAGTCGCTCGAATACCTTCGCCACGTGCCCACTGGACCTTTGCATGATGCCTACACGAACAAGGTGGTGGACGGCGAGATCGTCCAGTCCGCAGTGGACTGCCGTTGCATGATCGGTGAGGTGCACGAGACCGAAGATTCTGTAGACGCCGACGCCTTCTACGGGTCAGCCGACGCACTCGATGATGATGATGACGACGACGGCGAGGCCCTGAACGTTCACGACGCGGCTGACATCTGGTTGTCGAGCGGAATGGATGAGGACTCCACGTTCGGCTTCAGCGACGATGAGCTGAGACGCGCTGCTGGCATGGATTGATAGCGTCGCTAGGGCAGATCCACGACCTCGCCCGCCACGCTCAGCCTCATGTGGAACGCAGTCCTTGACCTCGCACGAAGAGTTGCGATGGTTGTCGGTTGGGTCATTGACATTGGTAACTACGGCGTCGGCCATGATTCGTGGGAGGAGTACGGCATGAGCAACCTAGGGAAGTACCAGGTCCTGGTCGAGGCGGCGAAGAAGGCTGGCGGCCCGGACAGCCTGATCAAGAACATCGGTGACGGCGCCGTGGCGAAGGCTGCACCAGGGATCTTCCTCAAGGGCGTAGGCGTTACCACACTCCTCATCGGATTGGGAATCACTGGCTACAAGATCGCGCGGGACAAGCTGCGCGACCCCATCGCTCGTGGCACCGAGGCCGAGGCGGAGCTGCGAGCCGCGCTCGCAGAGTCGGCCCGACCTGACGGTGCCGGGTCGGAGCATGACGAGTAAGAGCACGACTCCGACTGACTGCGCTCAGCTGGCGGCGGTCGACGATCGAACCTGGGATTCATCTCGATCTGTCATCCGGCGGGGCGAAGCCGGCTACACGACCGCTGCCCGTCTCACCACCCAGCGCGACCCGCGCCCCGGATAGAACACAACGAGGAGTGGGTCGGCACTACGGTTCTGAACATGAGCGGCCCGACACGCGCTGTAACCCGCGCGAGACGAGACTTCGGACCCGAAGAACTGGCTCAACTCGATCGTGACCAACTTCGAAAGCTTTGCCACGGGCTGCTGCTGGCCGAGGGGGCGACGGTAACGGAGGTCAGGAGGCAGGCTGATTTCGATGACTTTGCGGTGAGTACACCAACGCTGTGGCGTCAGAAGCGATCTCTTGTGAGGCTCTGCTTCCGGGCACTAGATCAGTCGCACATTGACGACGCTGCCAGGTACATCGAGGCCGTCGGGATTGACGAGGTCCTGTTCCTGACGTTGGTCGATCCACCGGCAGACCTGACTATGCCGCACGGGGTTTACGTGATTCCGCCAAGCGACACAGTCCTCAGAATCATCGGATCACCACTCGCTGCTTGGGACTCCGACGGTCCTTCCGTGGCCGTCGATCGATTGGACCTGGTTCTCCGCCTTGAGCGGGCCGACTTCTTTGATCGGTTTGGCATTCAGTGGTTGCCGTCCGTCGCGTTGAACGAGTTACCTCCGGCGTTGATGGAGAGCGGTATCGAGCCACAGGACGTCCTCGAACGGAAGACGTTTAGGTTGGTGACCGCTGCGTTTCTGTTTGGTGGTCAGCGATACGGGGAGGCTGCGAGAGGCAAGCGTCTACCCGATGCAGTGTTGCAATGGCCCGACGGTTCGCCCTGCTCAGCGCTGCTCGACTGTAAGGCTGCTGCGAACGGCTACACGATGGAATCTGACCACGTGTTGCGATTCGTGGAGTATTGGGACGCCCTGTCACCAGATCTTGAAGCTGAGGGATTCCCGCTCCGATACATGATCGTGGTGTCCTCACACTTTCCCGGGCTGCAAGGCGGCAGGCATCCCTATTACTCGCGGGCTGAGGACATCCTGGAGCGAACTGGACTGCACCTCTGCTACGTGCGCGCCTCAGACTTGGCGTGGCTCGCGTCCACGATTGAAGAACAGGAGATGTCGATAGAACGTCGGCGCCGACTGGATTGGCATTCGGCTCTGGAGCCGGGACTAGTGACGGCTGACCACCTCGCAGCGATTGCAGGAGGGGCCTCCTAGGTGGGCACTTCTACGTCGTACCGGGCACCAAATTCGCCGCGATGGTCCGCGTTCGTGTCTGCGCTCATCGGTGGCGCACCGCTCGACCGAGTTCGATCTGAACTGTTCAATGCTGGCAACGACTGGCAGATCGAGTTGTCCTCCGCAGCCGTTGCGAGCTTCGCGTCGACTGTGGAGCGGCTCTACGACGAGATGCCAGCCCGTCTCGCCGAGTCAACTTCGGCGACCGCAGCCGTAGGGAGTGCACTATCCGAGGCTCGGGCTGCGAGCCACGAGGTCGGCTTCTCGGCGGCGCTGCCAGTCGCCGAGAGGGCACTCGCCCGCCTTGTTCTCAGCACTCTTGGCGGCGCTGAGAATCCGATCGCAGCCACTGAGCAGTGGCTGGCCAACCGCGGTGCCACATCGTCTGAGGCGGTCGCCCGGTACTTAGGAGAAGTGCTCGGACAGTACGCGCGTCACGTAGTGGATCGGGAGGCCGGACGCCTCGCGGAACGGAGCATCGGAGCGGCCACGTCCGCCGCACTCTCAACGGAGCTCGCCGCGGGCGCTCGACAGTTGGCTTCTGCCGCCTACTCGCCGGCTGCGGTTGGCGAACAGCTGTCGGCACGCTGGAGCCAACTCGTATCGGCCGCTTTTGAAGCCGGCGCAGCACTGCCGAGGCGTGCGCAGTGACCAGCTACACCGTGGTAGTCAACGACTGCGCCGCCGTACCGGTGGTGGGTGGACCGATCTCGGTCCGCACTCGCAACACCCAACACGGCGACCGAAACTTCCTCCTGAACTTCGACTACGCGACTGCCGGACTTCCTCGGCAGCTCACGGAGCGTGAGATGGACTGGCTTGAGGTGGCCGGACAAATCTTCGCGGTGGACATGGCCTGTAAGCGTGGCGACGGCGACCTCAGCTGGGCACGAGACATCACCGCGCATCTGCCCGTTCGGGACCCCGCGTACTGGCAGAGTCAATCGCCAGCGCTCCAAGAGATATTTGGCGACTTCACCTCCGACCGCATACACCTTCACTTCGAGTCTGAGCCGAACCCGAGTCCAGCCCCTCGGCAGCGGTCACAGCCATTCCCCGATCACGATTGCGTGGCGCTCGTGTCCGGCGGAGTGGACTCGTTTGTGGGGGCCGTGGGCCTCATCGCGGACGGCCGACGCACTCTCGCGGTCTCTCACACCGCAGCGGGAGCCACAACCCGCGCCCAGTCGCGTGTCGAGGAAGTGCTCGTCGGCATGTACAGCGGTTTCGAACGCGTTGGGTTGTCCGCCGCCAAGCAAGGCAATAGCTTCCCGGACCCCGAAAAGTCACAGCGAAGCCGAAGCTTCTTGTTCCTAGCCGTAAGTGCACTCGTCGCGAGTGTCGGTGGCACGAACGAGGTATTCATCAACGAGAACGGACCGATGGCGATCCACCTTCCGATGACCGCTGCACGAATCGGAAGCCTCTCAACGCATACGGCCGCGCCAGCCGTTCTCGAACGCGTCGAGGCGTTGGCTCGGATGGTCCTGGGCTCCAACATCACAATTCGCAACACGCTCTTGGCAATGACCAAGCCCGAGGTCGTCGAGCGAGGTGTCCAGCTCGGCGTTGGCGGCCCACTTGCGGAAACCGTGTCGTGCTGGTCGATCGGGCGAACGAGCCGCCACTGCGGCGTATGCGCACCGTGCCTGATCCGTCGCATCAGCTTCGAATGGTGCGGAACCTCCGATTGCGTGTACGACCGCGACACGTTCGGTGACCCCGCCGTACTTGATAGCGAGTCGGCATCCGACAACTTGACCCATCTCATTCGCTTGGTGGAGGACCTCGCCAGCAAGTCGGATCTTGACCTCCAGCTTGACTACCCCGAACTCCTCAACGGCGGGCGGTCGCTTCCGCTCGGCCAGAACATTGCTCTACACAGAAGGTGGGCTGACCAAGCGCTTGGAGTCTTGTCGGCCTACCCGAACTATCAGGCCCGGCGATGACTCGAATCACCCTCTCAGAGCTCAAGGGGGCGGCACGGAATCCCGCAGCGCGGAGAGCGGCCACAGCCGGGGCGCGGCCGCTGGTAACACCGATGCCACAGGCCCAGGCCGCAATTCGGAGATTCCACCAACAGGGCGCCGACCCTGCAACCATGATCCTGCACCAGACGTTCGACCGGAGCAGCTACTGGGGTGCATCCGGCAACCCATCGGCGAAGGGCTGGGCGGTCGCCATCAAGACCTGCTTCGACACGTACGTAGACCTCGCGAGCTCGGATGATCGCCGTGCGATCATGACTCCGATCAAGCGCGACGTGTGGCTCGGGGAGCATTCGATCGGTGTGGCGCCTGATGTCGTACTGATCGACCCGGTCGGCTACGTCGGACGGTTGGTCTTGTGGGACACGCCTGCAACTAGCCAGGAGGAAGCGGAGCTCCTCGCCGGCCCAATCGTGATCGCTCTAGAGGAGGAGTTGGGCGAGGGCAGGACTGCTGGTGTTGAAGTCTGGCACTTGCGCTCCGGGCAGCGGTTCTACGTGACCGCAGATGTCGCCCTTCGTCGCGTGGATGAGGCACGGGCAGTGCTGGACAGGTACGTCTCGTAGGCCTTCGCCGCGTAGCGAACGCACTCGACTGAGGACCCGCGGTGGCGGCCTCGACCGACGGGTGTCCCGTCGTCCTCGACGCTAACGGCCAACATCGGGCAAGCTCCTCCAATGGAGTCTCGCCAACCGAGAACACTCAAGGATCCGACCGCTCTCGTAGACCGCCATCGGCGACTGGATGAACCGCACGTAGCGCCTCTGAACAACCTGGTGCGCATTATCAGACAGCGCCTGGGTCCAACCGCCATCGTGCCGTACTTCGATCCAGCCGATGGAGGCGTAGAAGCGAGGATTCTCTGGTTGCTCGAGGCTCCAGGTCCGAAGGCGACGACCGAGCGCGGCGGAAGCGGATTGATCTCCTGTGACAACAATGATGGTGCCGCGGAGAACACGTGGCGGACCCGGACGGAAGCTGGCGTCAGCCGCGTCGAGGTGGTGCACTGGAACGTGATCCCCTACTACCTCGGCACCGACACGAAGATTCGCGCCTGGCGAAGCGGCGATGTCGCCGACGCTGGACCGATGCTCGCGGAACTCGTCGCTCTCCTCCCCCAGCTGCGATCAGTGATTCTTGGCGGGAAGGCAGCGCGGGAAGGGTGGGGCAACCATCGACCGCCAAGCACCCAGGCGCGGGAGTTCCCCTGTCCTCATCCATCGGTCACGAACGTCAACACCCGACCTGACGTTTGGCCGCTCGTCGTGTCCGCATGGCGCGCAGCGGCGGAGTGGGCGGCGACGCCCAGTCAGTGACGTGAAGGAATGTCGAGCTTCCGCCTACGGGCGACGGCTTGATTACGCCGTCGTCCGCCCGCTCTGATGTAGCCAGATCGCATGATCGAGTTCAAGAAGCGTCGGGCGAGGCTCCGGCCACGCACGCTGAACGCACGTAAGAATCTCAACCGCCTCCTCGTTCGTGACGGCGGCACCGATGACCCCGCTGATGAATCCATGAATCATCCGGTCAGGCTTGATCCCGTCGATACCTGCGAGCATCAGGAAGTACTTCCAACTGACTCCGCTGCTCTGTCCGCGTATTCGAAGCCAGTCCGGTTTGACCGCAGCCTCGCGATCAGCGAGATCGATCGCGGTCAAGATGCCCTGCGAACACAACAGACGCGCTGCGGCATCGACGGCCTCGGCCTTGAGGATGCCGTTCCTCGAAGAGGTGCGATGGCGACTGCCGACGGCCTCTGCGAACAAGTCCGGCCCGCCGCACCGCTCGATTGTCAAGGCCAGGTCGGCGGGCGTGTCGAAGTCGGGATCTCGACCGGCTGCGCTGCCGATACCTCGGTAGCGACTGAGCACCGGGATTACGTGACGGTCGTAATTGACGCCAATTGACCAGATCGAGTCGAGAATGCATAGCGCCAACGACCCCGGGTAGCCATCTGGCGTCTTCCAGGTGGTGCCCGCCGGGAAGATCGCGCGCGCGTGTGCAGCAACAGCATCGATCTGAGCACGGCTCATTTCGAACACCGTAATCCGAGGCGTGTGAGCGTCGAACCGGGTGCGAGCGGATCGACGATGAGGTCGAAGGAGCCGGGCGTTGCCCGGCTCCTTCTACTTCGCTCCATCGGCGTTGAACCATTGATTGCGCACCGGGTTCGCAGCCCTTCCTGCCGCGATGTAGATGCGTAGGAGCTCCTGGGTCTGGCGCTCCAACCGAGCGTGCGTGATCGGTGTGCCGAGGCCAGCGTTGAACACTCCCTCGACGAGCTTGCCGCAGGAGGATTCGAGTTGGTCCCGCTGCTGCGATAGCAGCGCTGGATTGAGCCGCGCTCCTACCGAGAACGCGAGCGTCACCACGGCGGTGATGTACCTGTCGTAGAGGTCACCGAGCCCCGCGCGATCGAGCTCACCGAGCCGGCGTTCGAGCCATGGCCTTCTGCACCACACGCCCTGATCCATTGTCGTCTCCTTTCAGACGCCACCCACCGTTGGGGCGAATTGGGTGGTCGCAAGGGCCGCTCACACGCGCGGAAAAGGGAGCTCTGCAGATGTCGACCTACTCGGCACTGATTCATGCGTCGACGGGATCCACCCGGACGACAGGCCCAAAGGAGGGCAACCATGAACAGCAAGTACACCCCCATCGAGAGTCTGATTCTCGGCGGACTCGGTGGTCAACCGTGGGGAACGGCGGACCGCAAGCGGGCGGACCTTCAGGCCGCACTCATGGCGTGGAGCGACATCCGCAAGGCTGCCGGTTTTGCCGGCGACGGCGGATGGGTCACCACAGACAAGACCAACGTCAAGTTGGGGAAGGCGGGTTTGCCGACCGTGGGCGTCACTCTGCACGCCTCCACGGACGCCCACCGAATGTGGAAGTCGATCACACCGGCCCAGCGGGACGCCCTCGCAGCGGCCGTCGGGCGCACGGTCGACGAGGTCGACGGCCTGCTGTCTGTGTCGGTCTGTCCCCGGTCCACGTGCGGCTGTTGCGCCGGCTGCGTCGTGTCGTACTCGAACAACGCCCTGATGACCCGTTCGCGGCTGGCCCGACTGTGCCGCAACCTTCTGACCGTGGCCATGCCGGCCTATGCGCTGACGCTGACCGCACACCAACTCGAGCTGCTCACGAGCGCCTACGGCGACGAGAACACACGGTGGCGGGTGAACATCTCCGACGACATCCGGTGGGAACTCGTCGCTCCGGGGTTGTGGGATGTGGCACCGAAGGCGTACTCGTACACCAAGTTCTCTCCGGCCGAACGGCCTGAGCAGGAGAACTTGCGGCTGGTGTACTCGGCGTCCGAGGTCTGGGGCTCGGCCGACATCACACGTGTGACCAAGAAGGGTCATCGGGTCGCAGTTGTGTTCGACTGCAAGAAGGGCGCCCTTCCTTCGACGTGGTCGAACGTCCCGGTCGTCAATGGCGACATCACCGATGACCTGTGGGCACACCCCGCCGGTTCCATCGTCGGCCTTGCGGTGAAGGGGCCGACCCTGGCAGTTCGACAGGCCGCCGCACAGTGCGGGTTCGCCCTCCCGGTACAGACCATCGTGCGGGTGTCCCGGCGCACCATCGCCGCCTGACCACACAACTCAACGGCGCCAGCCTCCCTCGGGGGCTGGCGCCGTTTGCGTTTTCGCCCTCAACTAGGGTCGCGCCATGGAGTCGAGCTCCACAGCCCCGCAGGAAGCCGAACGGCTCATGCACCAGCTGTTAGAGGCTCTGCCGGCTCAGTGCGACATAGCGGCAGCGCTCCTCGAATACGGACCGATTCTGGATGTGTCCTACGAGACGATCCGGGGCTGGCGAGCAGGAAGGACCCCGAAGCTGGCAACGCTCATCACCACGTCGGGGCTAACCGGACAACAGCTCATTTGGGCCTCTGACAGACCCCCCAGCAAGAGACCTTCGAAGCCCCAGCGCTGGTGGCCCGCCCAACATTCCGCGGGTTTGATCACAGACAAGGTGTTGCGCCGCTGGAGGTACGAGGCCGGGCTGTTGGGTGCTCATCTGCACTGGCAACGCACGCAGGTGCTCGTCGCCCGTAGATTCAGCCACGTGCGCCTCGAGACGCAGACCCGCGCGGAACGCGGCCTCACCGTTCATTGGTCCATCGAAGGCTCCGCGACGAACCAAGGACCTCGCGTTGAGTCCTGCGACCTTGTGACGATGGCGGAGATTGGGTTGCCCCTTGGATGGCACCTCGAATGGCACCCTAGAAGCGCACCGCTCCCAACGCCACCATGGGAGCTTCCTCACGCCAAGGCGTACGTCCGGCGCAAGCTAACCGAACTGGGACCCCCGAAGTAGTTCTAGAACTGCTCGAAGCAGGTTGCCGTCGAGGAAGCCACTTCTCGGCGTCTAGGTGCAAGCGAGCGGCAACCTGATGTGCAGCTCACGCAGGGCTTGCGTGACGTCCACAGGTACGAAGTGACGCACCATCGGATGCCCAACAAGTAGAGGGAGAAGAACCATTCGAGTGCGTGCGATGGAGTCGGACGCGCGCACGGTAATCACCATGGACAGCGTGGCGGCGATTCTGGATGCAGCACTCGAACTCAGGGCTCTCACCAATCCTCGAACCAGAGACGGCAGTGCTCCATCGGTTGAACTCCTCTACGCCGCGATGGCGGCTGAGCGAGTCGGCAGGCTGCTCGAGCACGTCGGGACTGGCGCAAGCCGAGAGGAATGCGAGCAGGCACGCAAATGGGCATTGCACGAACTCTCGATCGTGGCGGCAGTCATCCACACTGAGCAGCTCAACTCTGTGCTGCTGGACGTGAACCGTTGCTTGCTCGGGCAGAACGAGCGGTGGGACACCGAGAGCTACGCCGGCGAGGACGACTGGGACGACGACGGTGACGGCGACGAGCCGTTCTGAGCGCGGCAGGCCCTACTTCGCGATCTGGTCGTCTGCCGCCCGATATCGGCGGAGTAGACGCGCCTTGCCGCGAGGCGGCCGTTCTACGTACCCCTCGGCCACCAGGAGGCGAACCGCCTTGTCGACGTGCTCCGCCTTGGCCCGAGCACCGCCTCGGCCAATGGGCGCATCCCGCAACTCCCTAGCGCCAAGTGGCCCGGATGTCTCGAGGTGCTCGCAGAGACGCTCCATGAGGACCGTGGGCCTCCACTCGGCAGATTCCGAAGAGGTAGTAGCGGCGCGGCACTCGACCTTCAGCAGCGAGTCCCCGGTTGCGGGCGTGAGCGTCATCTCACAGGCCACGTCGCCTACCGCCCGGAACCCATTGCGGTCCTTGCGCACGACAAGCCGCATCCGACCCGCGCAGTCTTTCGAAGCTGGGACGATCACGTCCAGGGAGTACGCCGCCCCTGACACCGAGGCTCGCTTTCTGAACGAACCCGCCGCATGTTCGTACCCACCTGCGCCGCTCCTCGCCTTCGGCGTGTGGTCGAGCAACACCACCGCGAGTCCGGCGTTGGCGAGGACCTTGGGAGCACCGCGGAACCAGCGGGCGACTTCATCGTCCGCGTTGGGATTCACGCCATCGACGGCCATCGACTCCCCGGTGGAATCGACGATCACCACACGCAGCGACGGGTGTCGAAGCAGCACCTCGTCGATCGCCATCCCGGCGAAGGCACCCCAAGGGCAGTCGGGCTCGATGTACACCACCTGTCGGGCAACGGCGGCACCGCTCACGCCCATCGCGAGGAGCCGACCGCAAAGGATCTCGGCGTTCGACTCGAAATCGAGCACCAAGGCGTGATCACCGTCTCGAATCACATCGGCGATGAGCTTCAGAGCGAGCCAGGTCTTTCCACTGCCCGACTCGCCGAAGACGGCATTCACACATCCCGAGTAGAAGAGTGCGCCGGCACCACCGATGACGGCCCCCACGGTGGGGACTGGAAGCGGACACCCGGCTGCGATGACGGCACCGAGGTCCACCGGTCGCCAGTGCCGCAGGATGGACTCGGGCTCGACGGAGCTGACGTCGGGCGCCCCCCGCCGGTTCGTCTTCGTCACGATGGTCTTCATGGTTGATCGGGCAGTGTCGAGTCGAGAATCTCGTCCAGCCGGCTGGCCACTGCGGCGACGGTTATGGTCGGCTGGCGCCACTGCTGGGTGACCTCAACTGCGCCGAGGTGCGCCAGTTCCACCAGCGCATCCTGCACGCTTCGAACGGAGTATCGAGATAGTCGGGCCAGCTGCTCGTACGAGGTGAGGAGGACGAAGTCACCTACCCCGCCGAGACGGCGCAGCGTCGCCGCAACGGCAGCGGCGCGAGGCGATGGAAGCGTTGCGATCATGGTGCACCACCGGTCGAACGGGGTCGGAGGAACGTTCGACCGACTCGGACCGTGTGCAGGGCAACGCGCCGCGCAACCATCTGCGCAGACGGCCTTCAT
>JACQZZ010000013.1 GCA_016213625.1 Actinomycetota bacterium | reverse complement strand
TTGCCGGCAGCGCGATATGCCTCCCCGGCGGCAATTGCTGTCGCCGCAAGGTCATTCTTCCGACTGGACTCCGTGAGCCCAGACACCTCATGTCGTGCCGAGAGCATGGTGAGCGCCGCGAAGACGGCGATCGCAGCGAACGCTACGACGAGAAATGCCAAAGCAAGCCGACGACCGAGAGGGCCAAGTAGGGGACGGTGCCGCATCCTCAGGCCTTATCGCGATTCAGCCCGAGGCGATATCCAGCCCCAAGCACCGTTTCCACCATCCGCGGATCGCGCGGGTCGACCTCCAGCTTTCGGCGCAGATTCTTGATGTGCGAGTCGACCGTTCGTTCATATCCGTCGAACTCGTACCCACGAACACGGTTGATGAGCTCGCTGCGCGAGAACACTCGACCCGGCGCCGATGTCAAGGCCGCAAGCAGCGACCACTCCGTCGGCGTCAACTCCACGACCTGACCGCGCAGCGTCACCTCATGGCGCGCGGCATCGATCACGAGCGCCCCCTGTCCATACGACAAGGTCGATGTCACCGACGACATCTGGACGCTTCGCCGCAGCACGGCCTGCACGCGAAGAACCAATTCGCGCGGCGAAAAGGGCTTCGTGAGGTAGTCATCGGCACCGAGCTCGAGGCCTCGAATGCGATCCGCTTCGGAGGACTTCGCGGTCAGGATCAGAATCGGAACCAGGCCAGCAATTTCCGTGGCCACCGTCTCCCCGCTGACATCGGGAAGATTGAGGTCGAGCACGAGCAGTTCGATTCCTCCACGCTCGACGATGGTGATCGCCTCCGCACCAGACTCCGTCGTCACCACTGAGAGGTCCTCGCGTTCGAGGTAACGACGGATGAGCTCACGGATCTTCATCTCGTCTTCGACGACAAGCACGGTGGTGGCCATCGATCATGACTCTACGACTCAAGGTCGAGATGCGGCCCCGCCTTCGCATCGAAAGCAGACCACCTTCACGCCATCTCCACACGCTCTCCACATCGATCCTGCAGAGTGCCTGCGCAAGACATCCACTGTTGTCTGCCCACCACGGAAGGCCAACTCATGAAGCGTCGAACCCTCATCGTCACCACGGTCGGAATACTCGTCACCTCCTCTCTGCTCGCTGCATGCGGGAACGGCGGATCCTCGAGCGGCGGCAACGCGAGCAGTGACCCGATCGACGCGAGCAAGCCGGTTGAGATCGCAATGCAGGACATCAAGTTCGACCAGACCGCCCTGACCGTGAAGAGCGGGGACACCGTCAACTTCCGATTCATCAACAGCGGCAAGGTCCCCCACGACGCGTTCATCGGCGACGGCACCGCCCAGGCCGAACACGAGGAAGAGATGAAGGCGATGGCCAGCGCAGGCGATATGAGCGGCCACGCGATGGACGAAGCCGCAGTCACGGTTCAACCGGGCGAATCCGGCTCGCTCGCCTACACGTTCGACACGCCGGGCACGTACGAGGTCGGGTGCCACCAGCCGGGCCACTACACCGCCGGCATGAAGGTCACCGTTACCGTCACATGACTCGGGGCCATGGTGCGCAGCACCACGGCATCGACCTCCACCGGAGTCACGGGGAAGCCATCGGCGCGGGTGACGCTGAACCCGATGGTCGGCGACGGCCACCGCATGTGTGGGTCGCGTGGAGATGCGGTGCAGACCGTCTGCTTTCGGATCCCGGGCCTGCCACACAGGCAGGTCGAGGCGTAGCGTTGACTCCACAAGGAGGTGCGCCATGCACTACGGAAACGATTGGAACGGCGGGTCTTGGTGGTGGATCCCGATGATGTTGATGATGGTTGTCTTCTGGGGCGGACTCATCTGGCTCGGTGTCGCACTCGTGCGTCGGAGCGGCCACGCTCCGGCCGCGCCGATGACCCCGTCCTCGCCCTCCACCTCGATGCGATCGACACCTCAAGAGATTCTTGCGGAGCGGCTCGCCCGCGGTGAGATCGAACCCGACGACTACCGCAGCCGCAAGGCGGTGCTCGACTCGGACGGCCGCTGAGTCGGGGCCGCCAGCACCATCGTGAGACGGTCGCGCCGCCGCCGGACCAATGTGCCGACGACCTCAGCAAAGTTGGATAGTCTCCGACACTGTGTAGAGCATCGACAGTCGATGCGTTCACAGGTCGTCGTATGCCTAGCCTTCGCACCCCACCCTCGACTGACTCACCAGTTCAGCGTCGCTCGCACCGAACTTCGGAGCGTCGAGGCGAACGGGCGGAGTTGGTGGCGCCGCATGGCTAGGCGACACCGATCGCCCTTTTCGGCCGACCGTGCCGAGGTCGTCGTGCTTATCGTTCTGTTTGCCGCACTCGTCGTCACCGTCGGGCTGTGGCTCGATCTCCTCTTCGCCAGCCGCTAACGACGTGCCTCGCCGCAGACCAAGGAGCTGAGTGTGGCGCCGAACGAACCACGCACATCTCGCCGACCTGTGCCCGCGCTCCCACGGCACTGGTCAGCATTCGCTCGCGTCGTCGTCCTGATTGCCGTTCTCGCGCTCGTAGTCGGTTGGGGGAGGCCGTCGGTGGTCAGTGCACACGCAGAGCTGACGTCGTCGACGCCATCGTCCGGATCGGTCGTTCCCGTCCCGCCGAACGCAGTCGTGCTCACCTTCACCGAGGGAGTCACTCCCGCGTTCCGCGCGATCCGTCTCACCGACAGCAGCGGCAAGCCAATCGAACTCGGTGAGGTGACTCAAACCGCCGACGACACCATCACTGTCGCCATCAACGCGGCGCTCGACGACGGGACCTACGTCGTGGCCTGGCGTGTCGCCTCCGACGACTCCCACCTCCTCAGCGGAGCGTTCGCGTTCTCGGTCGGAGCTGTCGAGGCAACCCCGCCGCAACTCGTGCAGGACGCACTCGCCGCAGCGAACGCCGGCGCTCCGAACGACGTCTGGATCGATCTCGGCCGCCTCCTCAGCTACGCCGGGCTGGCGGCCAGCATCGGCGGACTGGTCGCCCTCGCGATCTGCGCACCGGCCGCCCTCAGTTCGCGCCGGGCCGCAGTCGCGCTGTGGACGGGCGTTGGCGTGGTGGTCGCCGGCACAACGCTCATGGGCGCAGCTCAGTCAGAGGGTCTCGAAGGTTCCTGGACGAACTGGGGCGCTGTACTCGACACCCCATCGGGTCGGTGGTGGGCACTGCGCATCGTCGGCGCGCTCTTGTTCGGAGTAGTGATCACGCGCCGACGGCGGTTGCTGACCAGCCCCGGAGCGCGATGGCGCGCTGGTCTCGGCGCCATTGCGCTGCTCCTCGTGACTGCAGCTGCCGGCCACGCGATCTCGGGCCGCTCGGTACGAATTGGTCTCCTGGCGACGGTGCTGCATCTGGCAGCGATGGCGATGTGGGTCGGTGGGCTGTCGATGCTCGTCCTCGTCGTTCCACGGCGGACGTTCTGGCCAGCCGCAGGACGATTCTCGCCGCTGGCGCTCGCATCCGTCGCCGTACTCGCCGTCACGGGCACGGTCAACGCATGGAGACAGACAGGAGGCGTCAATCAGCTGCTCAGCACCACGTACGGGAGGACGCTGCTGATCAAACTGGCGGTCGTCATGGCCGTGCTTGCGGTCGCTGGAATCTCGCGATCGGTGCTTGGTCGGGGCGCCCCGGCGCACGAAGCCGGCGACGGCGACGGCGACGGAACCACGACGAGCGCTCCACGAACACTGAGGAGAGCGGTGACCGTCGAGGCGGTCGGCGCGCTGGTGATCCTCGCGATCACGAGCATCCTTGCAGGCAGCCCACCCCCCGTCACCGCCACGGCGGCCAACCGCTCCACGACGACCTCCGTGTCCGTCCTTCAGGACGGATACGCGGCGACCATCGAACTCGAGCCACCTGTCACCGGCGGAGCGACGATCAATGTCACGATCACTGAGCCCGGAGGCGGGTTCAACTGTGAGTGCGCCGATCGGGTTGCCATCACGGCATCACTGCCTGGCAGCGACGCCCCGCCGAGCGAGTTCCCTACGACAGTTCTCGCGCCGAACCAGTTCTCCAGCGCCGACATCAACCTCTCGGTACCGGGCACATGGGAGATCACTGCTTCCGCCACATGGGCGGATGGCCGTCGAATCGACTTCACGGGCCGATTCGACGTTCGACTGCCCTGACAGACCCTGCCATCGCGACGCGCATGTGTCGGCGGAGCCTCGGGTCGGTGTGATCACTCGCCAAGTGACTCAAATGCGGTAGGAGACGACGGTGGCCATGCCGGTTTCGAGGTGATAGGTGTTGTGGCAGTGCAGCATCCACTGTCCAGGGTTGTCGGCGGCGATGTCGATCTCGAGCGCTGTCATCGGGAACACGTTGACGGTGTCCTTGCGTGCCGACCCGTCGTTGACCATCTGGAACGTGTGGCCATGAAGATGGATCGGGTGGAACATCATCGTGTTGTTGTGGATCTTCAACCGCAGTCGTTCGCCCTCGTGGAGGGTGATCGGCGCGGTGTTGGGGAAGTTGGCGCCGCCGATTCCGAAGTCGTACTTGGCCATCGATCCCGTCAGGACGATCTCTGCAGCGCGGTCGGGGTCCTTCGAGGGCAGCCGCGCCGGTTCGGTGGCGACGAGATCGGAGTAGATGAGAGTACGGCGGTGGAGTTCGTCAGGCTCGGAACCGAGTGCTGGCGCTGCAGCGGTGGCGCTGGTGCGCAACACGGCCTCGGCGGCGCCGTCGGCTTTCCCTTCGGGGACGGCGACGATGGGGAAGGCACCGTCGCCGGCGGTCACGATCACGTCGTAGCGTTCGCCCATGCCAAGGATCACGTTGTCGACCTCGACCGGGGTGACGGGGAACCCGTCGGCGTGGGTGACGGTGAGCCGGTGACCGGCGATCGCGAAGCGGTAGGCGGTGTCTGAGCCGGCGTTGATGACCCGAAGTCGCACCTTTTGGCCAGGCTTCGCGTTGACGGTTTCGCGATCGAGGGGGGCGCGTCCGTTGATGACGTGGACGAGATAGGGGACGTCACCCCCATACGTGGCCATCATTGAGCCCGTGCCGGCGGTGGTCGACGAATCGGTGCTTCCCATCCCGCCCATTCCGCCCATGTCTCCCATTCCGCCCATGTCTCCCATTCCGCCCATGTCTCCCATTCCGCCCATGTCTCCCATTCCGCCACCCTTCCTCAGGTTTGCGAGTACCTGTTCCTGGGTGGGTCCGTAGCCGTCGAGCCAGTCATCGAGCATCAGGGTCGCGTCGACATCAGCGGTCACTGGGTCGTTGGGATCCTCCACGATCAACGGTGCATACAGACCGCGATCCAACTCGAGGCCCATGTGCGGGTGGAACCAGTAGGTGCCCGCATCGGCGACGGTGAAGCGGTAGGTGAACTGTTGCCCGGGTTGGACCGCGGGCTGGGTGAGATCGTGGACACCGTCCATGTCGTTGCGCAGCGCCATGCCGTGCCAGTGAAGTGTATTGGCGGTCGGAAGGTTGTTGATGAAGGTGGCTTCGATCAGGTCGCCGACCTTGGCGCGGATCCCACCGGCAGAGGGCCGGTCGCCGAAAGCCCACGTCGCGACATCGAGTCCACCGATGTTGACGGTGACGGGAGCCGCGGTGATGGTGGCCTTCACCACTCCGGCGCCCGAAGAGCGACGCTGTGCATCGCGTTGCTCGACCGCTGGGTCGGTCGGACTGACGAGCGCGCCGGACGCGCCCGACGACGAGCGACCGGCTGAGCCGCAGGCCGCGAGGACGACGGCACTGCCGGCGACGAGGAGTTCTCGACGAGACCAGATCTTCATGTGGTGTGTTCCTTCTCGGGAGGGGTCAGGAGGCGCGCATTTCTCCGGCACACGATGCTGGGCCGATGTGGAGAACCTGTGGAGGTCGGGTGGAGTTCGTCCGATTCTTCGACTCGCCCCACGCGATCTCGCCGATCACCACCTCGTGCTCGACGACGAGCACGGCTTGCGTCAACCGAGACAGCACCGAGAGCGTTCCGCGCCGGTGTGCAGATCCGATGGACGACGGATGGAGATCGCCCGGAGTTTCCGCTCGCTGCTCACATCTCCACACGGTCTCCACACCGCAGGATCATGCTGAAAATGTCCAGGAGGTGACCTCATGATGCAGCACTCGACTCATCACCACCAGAGCCCGACAGCCACTCATCGAGTCCACATCGTTGAATATGCGATCGTCGCGCTGATTGCCACCACGCTGCTGGTCACACGGCACAACAACCCGTACGTCGCAGGAGCACTGATCGTCGTGGTGGTGATTCCCGCAACGATCGCCGCCGCGATGCGGCTGTTGACCCCACAGCGTCCAGCAATCGACCCAACCGGCGAGGACCCCTCGCCCGCCACCGCAGAGGCCGACCTGCAGGCGGTCCCCGCCGCGAACCAGGATCGGAGCACGCATCCATCGACGACGCCGAGATTGATCGAGAGTCATCGAGGGTGATCGAGCTCACCGCTTGATCCCGCCCTGCGTAGTTTCCCGCAGCTGGGAATCAGCGGCGTTGCTGATGACGTCACCGCTTCGAAATGCGACCGTGATGGCAGGCAGCGATGTGAGGAGGGATGATGCCGAGGAGACCCGCAGTGACAACGACGGCATCTCTCGTCGAGGTGTCACCTGACCCGGGGCGACGTTTGGAGGCGCGTGGGATCACGAAGTCGTACGCCCACGGCATCTGGCCTCGGCGGCGGCAGCTACCGGTACTACGCGGTGCTGACCTCACGGTCGGCACGGGCGAGGTGGTCGGGCTCGTCGGGGAGAACGGCTCGGGCAAGAGCACCATGATGAAGATCCTGGTCGGCGCCATTGCAGCCGACAGCGGTGAGGTCCGGATCGAGGGCCGGATGGGCTACTGCCCTCAGGAGCCGGTGTTGTACGAGCGGCTCACGTGCGACGAGCACCTCGAGTTGTTCGGTGTCGCGTACGGCATGGACCGCAGTGCGATCACACAGGCCGCGGAGGACCTCTACGGTGCGCTCGATTTCGGCCGTTGGCGCTCATCCCGTGTCGAGGAACTGTCGGGAGGAACCCGAGCCAAGCTCAACTTGGCGTTGGCACTGCTCGCCGACCCCGAGATCCTGCTCCTCGACGAGCCGTACGCAGGCTTCGATTGGGACACCTACCAGAAGTTCTGGGAGCTCACGGCCGAGCGACGGGCCGCTGGGCGGAGCGTGCTCGTGATCAGCCACTTCGTGACCGACCTGGAGCGGTTCGATCGCCTCATCGAGCTCCGTGACGGCAGGACCGGAGACCAATGAGCACGTTGAGTGCCCTCGTCGCACGACGCGCCGCGCTCGACTACGCCCGGCGACCATTGAACCTCGTGCTCCTCGTTGCCGTGCCGATCGCGATCGTCGTGGTGTGGAGCGGATCGCTCGCCCAGTTCTCGAAGATCATTCTCGGGGGCAAGGGCGATCGCGGACAGATCGAAGCGGCCACCGCCGGCTGGGCCGCCGCCGCACTGGCCGGGCTGGCCGGGTTCTTCCAAGTGATCGGGGCGCGACCGGCTGATCGTCGTCTGTCCGCGGCTGGTGGTCGCACAGCCGCCGTGGTTGCTGGTCGGCTGGGGGCGTCGTTCGGTCTCGCCGTGGTCGCCGCCACGGGAGGTCTTGTCGCGCTCTCGGCACGTACGGGGATCGACGACCCCATCCGTGCGATGGCGGGCACGGTCGTGATCGCCGTCGTCTATCTCTCGTTGGGAGTGCTCGTCGGAACGTTCGTGCGGTCCGAGATGAACGGGGCACTGCTCGTCACACTCGTGTGGGTCTTCGACGTGTTCTTCGGACCGGCGCTCGGGCCCGGCTCGTCGGTCGCGACGCGGCTGTTCCCAATGCACTATCCGACGCTCGTGCTCATGGGGCAGGCGAGCGGACATGCCGGCCCGCTGGGCGACGTCGGCTGGTCGCTGCTGTGGGCACTCGGCCTCGCAGTCATGGCATCGTTCCGACTGTGGATCACGACCCGCCCCGCACCCCGGCCGCACTCCAACCTGGCCGTGGCAACAACGGATCTTTCGCCTGTCACGTCCCTCGCGACACCGATCGCGATCCCGGCAGCACCACTGGCGACGGCTGAGGTCGTTGCCTCCGCTCAGTTGGCACCCGTTGAGCCCGGGTCGATCACCGGGCGGCTTGTCGCGGTGATGCGAGGCGGTTCGCGGGAGTATCGCCGGAACCGTGTGCTGTGGATGTTGCTGGTGGCGGTGCCTGCGGTGTTCATCGGTATGGCGGTGATGGTGACCGTCGACCGACCGGGGCCGATCTCACTCGTCGACGGCGGCCGACGGTTCGTCGCGTTGCTGTCCGAGCGTCGGATCCACGCGGCCACGATGGTGCCGATCGCCTCGGCATTCCTGGCCGGGATCACAGGGCTGTTCGTCGTCACCGAGTCGGCGGCCGGCGATCGGCGGCTGGTGTTGGCAGGGTTCCGGGCCCGTGAGGTGCTCGCTGGTCGGTTGGGTGTCATCGGTGTGGCCACCGTCATCTCGACTGCCGTCGCGGTCACCGTGTCGGGAATGTTCTATGCGCCCCAGCAGTGGGTCGTGTTCGTCGGCGCCAATCTGCTGATCGCGCTGACGTATGCCGTGATCGGTGTGCTGGTCGGGCCTCTCACCGGACGTCTCGGTGGCCTGTACCTGATCTTGCTGCTCGCGTTCATCGACGTCGGCCTCGGACAGAGCGTGATGTTCCCCGACGGCCCACCCGCTTGGGGCGCATTCCTTCCGGCGCGAGGGGCGTCGCGGATCATGATCGACGGAGCGTTCACGGGCCACTTCGACCAGATTCGTGGCCTCCTGCTCGGGCTCGCCTGGCTCGGCGGCTTGAGCGCCATGGCCGCAACCGTGTTCCAGCGTAGAACCGGCAAGGCCGCACCGCCCCGTACTTTCCCGCAGCAGGATCAGCGTCCGGCCGGATGACGTCATCGATGACCTCGTGCACGATGGCCGCATGAGAGCATCGCCATTGAACGACAGCATCAAGCTCGGACGAGTCGCCGGGTTCCCCCTCGCGATGAACTGGAGCGTCTTGGTCGTCGCCTCGCTGCTCACGTGGAGCTTGGCGACCACGTCGCTTCCGCACCACGCGATGGGTCATGCAGCGCTCACCTACTGGCTGGCAGGCTTCGCCACTGCTGTCGTCTTCTTCGGATCGCTTCTCGTTCACGAGTTGGCACATGCGCTCGTCGCTCGTCGCCACGGGGTCCAGGTCAAGGGGCTCACGCTGTGGTTGTTCGGCGGGATGGCGACACTTGGCGGCGAGCCACCGTCACCGCGCGCCGACTTTCGGATCGCGGCCGCCGGCCCCGCTGCGAGTCTCGGCCTTGCCGCCGTCTTCGAACTGACCGCCGTCGGTCTGCACCGGTTTGGTGTCGGCCACCTCATGGTGGTCGCTGCGGCGTGGCTGGCCGGCATCAACCTCATGTTGGGAGTGTTCAACCTTCTGCCTGGAGCGCCGCTCGACGGTGGGCGGGTTCTCCGGGCGTTCTTGTGGCGCCGCCACGGCGACCGACTCCGCGCCACCGTCACTGCGGCCAAGGCGGGTGCGGTAGTTGCGTTCCTGCTCATCGGGTTGGGCGTGCTGGAGTTCTTCTGGGGTGTCAGCATGAGCGGCTTCTGGCTCGTGTTCGTGGGGTGGTTCCTGTTGACCGCGTCGAGAGCCGAGGGGGCCGACGCGCTGTTGCAGGGGGCGCTCTTGGGGGTGGCCGTCGCCGAGGTGATGAGTGCCCCGCCTGTCATTGTGTCCGGATCGATGTCGGTGGCCGAGTTCATCGACTCCGACGCCCTGGGTCGTCACTCCGCCTACCCTGTGGTCGGTCCCGATGGTCAGGTCATCGGGATGATCACGCTGGCGCAGGTTCGCCAGATCCGGCGGTCAGATCGCTCGAGCACCAGCCTCGCCGATGTTGCCCTTCCCCTCAGCGCCGTGCCGATCGCTTCGCCCGATGATTCGCTCGCAGGTGTCGCCGAGCGCTTGAGCACCGACGAGGGCGGACGGGCGCTCGTGTTCGACCAGGGTGGCCTGGCCGGCATCCTCACCATGGGCGATGTCCTCCGCTCCGCTGAACTGTGTCGCGCCCGCGGTGCGGGACACCATCTGGTGGGCTGAACATCGCCGTGGCAGGCAAGATCGAGCGAACTCCCGAGCTCACGGTGTTGTACGCGTCGTTGTTCGTGGTGATGGTGGGATACGGCAGCACGCTGATCGTGTTGCCGTACCACGTTCAACGAGTCGATGCGCTCGCACGCGCGTCGCCGGAGACCGTCGCGTTTCAAGTCGGTCTGCTCACCGGTATCTACGCCCTGGCCCAGCTCCTCGCGGGCCCATTCGTGGGCCGCATCGTCGACCACTTCGGACATCGCTCCACATTGCTTGCAGGACTCGCGGGGCTCGCCGCCACCCAGGCGGCGTTCGGTCTCACCGGGTCGTTGCCGCTGCTGTACGGGCTGCGCTTCCTCGGTGGCATCGCCGCCGCCGCACTCATCGTCGCCGCCACCGCCTATGTCACCGACCGAACCAGCGAACACGATCGAACACGGGGAATGGCATGGTTCGGCACCAGCGTCAGTCTCGGCCTCATCGCGGGTCCGGCCATGGCGGGAGCACTCAGTCGGCCCGGCATCAACGTCGGAACCGGCACCTTTCGGATCGACGGCTACTCGCTCCCGTTCCTGTTCAGCGCGGTGCTCACCATCATCATCCTCGGCTACGCCCGGCGCGCGCTCGCTTCCGCCGACGCGCCGAGCCAGTCGTCGTCGCTCGACCGACCGGAGCCCTGCGGCGCCAACCGCGGTCCCCGGTTGCGCACATTGTTGGGTCTGGTGACCGCATCGCAATATGGGCTCGCCATCTTCGAGGGCACGTTCGTCCTCTACGCCCGCAACCGTCTGTCACTCACACCGGCACAGACCAGCATCGCTTTCGTCGTGTGCGGTGCCGTCATGGCAGTTCTCCAGGTCCCAGCATCAGGGATGCTGGCCAGGATCGCAGGACCGCTCGCCCAAGTCGCAATCGGATTCGCGCTGATGGGCGCCGGTATCACCGCCCTGCTGACCACCACGTCGTACCCGATCGTGCTCGTCATGGTCGCCATCCTCGCCGCGGGAGCAGCGCTCGTGATCCCGAACCTGTCCGCTCTCGTCTCACTCGGCTCCCGCTCCACGACTGGCGTGGCGCTCGGCTGGAAGAGCTCCGCGGGCAGCCTCGGCCAGTTCCTCGGCCCCGTCGTCGGCGGCTCGCTCATCTCCCGACACCAGGACCTGCCCTTCCTCATGGCCGGCATCCTCCTCATCGCAGTATCGGCAGGAATCGCCATCGCGCATCGGAAGTCCAGGCTCGCCGCCGACCGCGGTCGACACGTTCCCAACGGGGAATCACGCAGGCGGGAGCAGTGGCGGCTACGGATGCGCTGACACCTGATCCGTGCGACCATCACAACGATCTGCGCGATCCTCGCCTCATCAGCCAGGAGACTGACGTGAGCAACTCAACAACCCACGAGCACCACTCACACGGAGCCCACCACCACGGGGTGGCGACCGAGAACACGACCGCGGTACTCGATGTCAGAGGTCTGTACTGGGCAACCGAACAAGCGGTGATCGAATCGACGCTGGGCCGCCTCGACGGTGTCACCAGCGTGACCGCCAACGCCGTCGGCCAGACCGCCACCGTCACCTACGACCCGAACCAGACCAGCCTCGCCGAACTCCGTACGTGGGTCGAAGCCTGCGGCTACCACTGCTCGGGTCAATCCGTCCCCGAACACGTCTGCCATCCAATGACCGAACCACGACCGGACGGCGCATCCGAACACGCCGGGCACGCAGCACCGGCAGCCGAGCAACACTCGCCCCACGAGATGATGGGCCACGGCGGCCACGGCGGCATGTCGATGACCGACATGGTCGCCGACATGCGCCGCAGGTTCCTGATCGCCGCGATCTTCTCGGTGCCCGTCTTGCTCTGGTCACCGATCGGGAGCGACGTCTTCAACTTTCATGTCGCCGCACCCTTCGGGATGCGCGCCGACGTCTTCCAGTTGCTGCTGAGCCTGCCGGTCGTGTTCTACGCCGCGTGGATCTTCTTCGACGGCGCGATCCGAGCACTGCGCGCAAGAACACTCGACATGATGGTCCTCGTCGCTGTCGGCGTCGGCGCAGGCTGGTTGTACTCGCTCGGCATCACCCTCACCGGTGGAGGTGAGGTGTTCTACGAGGCAGCCACCGTGTTGTCGGCCTTCGTGCTGCTCGGGCACTGGTTCGAGATGCGCGCCCGCGGCGGCGCGAACGAGGCGATCCGGGCACTCCTCGACCTTGCCCCGCCGATGGCGACCGTCGTGCGGGACAACGAGACCGTCGAGGTCCCGACCGCCGAGGTCCAGGTCGGTGACCTCCTCCTCGTCCGCCCCGGCTCCAAGGTTGCCGTCGACGGCGTCGTCGAAGACGGCGACAGCGATCTCGACGAGTCGATGGTCACCGGCGAAAGCCTCCCCGTGCACAAGTCACCTGGCGACCAGATCATCGGCGCGACCCTCAACACCACCGGCACGCTGCGCGTACGGGCGACCAAGATCGGCGCCGACACCGCGCTCGCGCAGATCGTCAAACTCGTGCAAGAGGCACAGAACTCGAAAGCCCCCGGTCAACGCCTCGCCGACCGAGCTGCGTTCTGGCTGGTGCTCGTCGCTCTCGTCGGCGGGGCGATGACCTTCCTCGTGTGGAACGTGCTCGTCGGAAGATCGGTCAGCGAGGCCATGCTCTTCGCGATCACGGTGGTCGTGATCACCTGCCCCGACGCTCTTGGGCTCGCCACCCCCACCGCGATCATGGTCGGATCCGGGCTCGGCGCCCGCCGAGGAGTGCTCTTCAAGAACGCCGTCGCACTCGAGGCGGCCGCGCACATCGATACCGTGGTGATGGACAAGACCGGCACGCTGACCAAGGGCCAACCCGAAGTCACCGACATCGTCGCCACCGGCATCGACGAGGATCGACTCATCGCTCTCGCCGCAGCCGTCGAACGCGAAAGCGAACACCCGCTGGCCCGAGCCGTTGTCGTCGACGCGGACCAGCGGGGCGCACCGACGTTGCGGGCCGAGCAGTTCGACAGCGTCCCCGGACACGGTGCCCTCGCCACGGTCGACGGGCACCGCGTCGCCGTCGGGAACCTACGGCTGATGGAACGCGAAGGCATCGACCTCGGCGAGCTGACTGCGCGTCAACGCGATCTCGCCGACGGCGGACGCACCGCCGTGTTCGTCGCCGTTGACGGCCGCGCGGCTGGTCTCATCGCCATGGCAGACGCACCGAGGCCAACGGCCGCTGCCGCAGTGACGGCACTCCGGGAGCTCGGCATCGAAGTCGTCATGCTCACCGGCGACAACGACGCGACCGCTCGCCGTATCGCCACGCTGCTCGGCGTCACCACGGTGATCGCCGACGTCCTGCCCGGCGACAAAGCATCCAAGGTTGCCGCCCTGCAGGCCGCGGGGCGAAAGGTTGTCATGGTCGGCGACGGCGTCAACGATGCCCCCGCCCTCGCCCAGGCCGACGTCGGGATCGCAATCGGCGCGGGCACGGACGTCGCCATCGAGACGGCCGACATCGTCCTCATGCGCAGCGACCCACTCGATGTCCCCATCGCGCTCCAAATCGGTCGAGGAACCGTCCACAAGATGCGCCAGAACCTCGGCTGGGCCATCGGCTACAACCTGATCGCCCTTCCCATCGCCGCTGGCGTCTTCGAGCCAGCCTTCGGCCTCGTACTACGACCTGAGATCGCGGCGTTGTCGATGTCCGGCTCCAGCTTCATCGTCGCCGTCAACGCAATCATGCTCAAGCGCCTGCGACTGCCGGCCGCACCCAAGATCGCTGAACCCACTCCCTCGCCCACAGCGGAGCGGCAGCCATGAACTGCACCGCGGATGACGTACACGACACCGTCGAACATTCGGCCTCGCACGACTTCGTCACGGAGTGGTGCATCGAGGAGTTGCCCCACGATCACGTGCCACAGCAGTGCCAGTGCGGGTCGCGGTCGGAGGGTGCAGCGTACCTCGAGTAGTGCGTTCGGAGATTCCCCGAGACGCGGCGAACGGAGCGGCCGCATGGGCCGCTCCGTTCAGCTGTCGAGCAGTTCAGATGCACTCGCCTCCTTCACCTGCCCGAGTGGCTACCGCGACGTCGGTGAGTCACTCTCGATCGGCTGAGGCGAGACTGCCGCCTCGGCGGAACCGCTACCGCAACAATCGGTGGTGGCGCTCTCGCAAGACGCCGGCTCGTCGTGTTCAACGGGACGTCCGGGTGCGTGTCCATCGCCGTGACCGCAGCATCCGCTGTGCACGGTCTTCATCGGTCGCTCCTTCCTGGGGATCAGGGAGTCATCCCCTGACAAAGCTCATTCTCGGGCGGGAGGAGACGGCTGGCATCCGGATCAACTACGCATTTGCACCTTCGGCACTCCACGAGACCGTCGGTCGTGGGGGTCGACATGCGTAGAACTCCGCAACGCATCGGCGAGACAGCACGGATGCCAAGGCGATCGAGATCAGCGATGCTGATCCCATGCTCATCCGCCATTCGCCGCAATCGGACAACCCCCAAACGCTGGTCGGGGTCTCCTTCGAAAGTTCCTTCCGCGCACAGGAGTTCCTCGTCGCCGTCAGCGGCCTCGCCGCGACTGGAAAGTTGAAGGTTCGAGACACGGTCACGATCGTGAAGGATGACCTCGGCAAGACATTCGTCCACGAGACCATCGATCCCTCACCAGGGCGCGCAGCCTTCTCGGGAGCGATGTGGGCCGGCCTGTTCGGGCTCATCCTCGGGGGACCTGTGGGCTGGATCGCTGGTCTGGTGGTGGGTGCCAGTGCCGGCGCCGCCACCGCAAAGCTCGTGGACCTGGGAATCCCCGACGAGTGGGTCAGTTGGTTCAGAGAAGCGGTGCAGCCCCGAACAGCGACGGTGGCGCTGCTGGTGGAGGATCTGGACCGAAACGCTCTCGTTGTCGAGGCAAGCAGGTTCACCGGTGCCGAGCTGGTCTACGCCAACCTCGACGACACGACGATCGCCAGGGTCAAGGACGCGTTCGCCGATCGATCGTCGAAGGTGCTCGAGGAGAATCGATGAATTCGATGTGCAGTGAGCGCACGCCTGCTCGGGCCTGCCCGACGCGCCACCACAGAGACGACGCAGACGGTGATGGAACCGATTGGTGTTGGACTACGGGGCAATGCCGATCATTCGGTTGATGTCGGCCTGATGCTGGCCAAGGGCTTGCACGTAGCCGGGGTCGCTCGACCGCTGCAGTTGGCTGTCGGCGATCTGGCCGTTCTGCATCGGTCCCGCCGCGCTCGGAGTCGACATTGCTTGGGTCATGTTGATGTCGACCTGAATCTGGGCGTGGTCGTAACTGCCGCTTGAAGCGGAGGGCTGCGGGTTGGGTTGACTGTCGCCCGGTGTCGACGTCGCAGCGCCGAAGGCGATGAACACCGCGATCGCTGCGGCCCCGATTCGAAATGGGTGCTTCATTTTGGGGCTCCTTTCGGGACGCCTCTCGAGTTGCCCTCATCATGTGCCTCGGTCAGCTCGAGAACATCCGTAGGAACTCCGGATCTCCTGCGTCGTGCGTGAACCTGCCCAGAGATGACCGTCGATCGGCGGCTGGTAGCGTGCTACTACACCATGTCGACGTTAGTGAGCCACGGCGATGAGCACGACCCTGGGTCGTGGCGCGCGCGGGTGCGAGTGCTCATCGATCGGGCCCTGGACACGGTCGGCGAACACGACCTCGACGCGGTACTGCAGCGGATCGTGGTCGGTGCGGCGGAGGTTTCCGGCGCCAGGTATGCGGCACTGGGTGTGTACGACCGCGCTGGGGTCATCGTCTCGTTCGTGCACCATGGCATCGATGCCGGCACCGTCGCACAGATCGGCGAGTTGCCGGTGGGGCGAGGGCTCCTGGGCCGGGTGATCGTCGCCGACGCTCCGCTGCGGCTGGATGACCTGACGTCCGATCAGCGCTCGTGCGGATTCCCTCCAGGTCATCCCGAGATGCGCACGTTTCTCGGCGCACCGATCGGGCGCGGAGGTCGCCGTTACGGCAACCTGTATCTCACCGAGAAGGCCGGGGACGTGCCATTCGACGCCGAGGACGAAGGCCTCGTGATGGTGCTCGCTGCTTTTGCGGCCGCCGCGATCGAGAGCGTCGATCTCGTCGAAGCAGAGCGCGCACGAGCCGACGAGATCGTGCGACGAGTAGAAGCCGAAGACACGGGCCGGGCACGCCGCGAACTTCTGGCCGCAGTGATCTCCGCACAAGAAGCCGAACGGGCTCGAGTGTCGCGAGATCTGCACGACGACATCGGCCAGGCCCTCACCTCTGTGCTGCTTGGATTGCGGCTGATCGAAGACGACGGATCCGGGAGTGGCACGGCAGCCGATTCGCGAGGACACGTCGAGGACCTTCGCGAGCTGGTCGCCGACGCGCTGCGGCGGACCCGCCAGCTCGCGTTCGACCTCCGCCCAACAGTTCTCGACGATGTCGGGCTCGCCCCCGCCCTGACGCGGCTCGTCGCCGATGTCAGCGAGCGTTCAGGGCTGATCGTCGACGCCGTCGTCGACACACGTCCTGACCAGGCCGAAGTTCCGGCAGATGTTGCCACGGTCGTCTACCGAGTGGTCCAGGAGTCGTTGACCAACGTCGTGCGACACTCGCACGCTCACGGCGCCAGCGTCGCCGTCACCTCCGCGGCCGGGCACCTACGGGCAGTGATCGAGGACGACGGCGTCGGGTTCGATCCCAGCGCACCGGCCACCGGCCACCTGGGTCTGCAAGGAATGAGGGAACGAGCCGAGCTCATCGGGGGCACCGTGCAGATCCTCTCGTCGGCAGGCGCGGGCACGACCATCGTCCTGGAGGTACCCGTTGGCTGAGCGGCCTACTGTCCGGGTGGCGCTGTGCGACGACCATGGCGTCGTGCGCGGCGGCTTGCGACGAATCATCGATGGCGAAGACGACCTCGAGGTGGTCGGCGAGGCCGGCAGTGTCCGGGAAGCCGTTGTCCTCGCGGTGGCCGAGCGACCGGACGTATTCGTCATGGACATCGGTCTTCCCGACGGGAACGGCGTCACTGCAACCCTCGAAGTCCGCCGCGTCAGCCCCTCCACTCGGGTGCTGATACTCACCGTCCACGACGATGTCGCATATCTCCGGCGGGCTTTCGAGGCCGGCGCCGACGGCTACATGGTCAAAGAAGCCGCCGATGTCGAGCTCGTCCAGGCAATCCGCCAGGTCGCCGACGGACGTCAATACGTCCACCCCACCCTCGGCGCAGCACTGCTGGCAGCCGACGTTCCCCTGGCTCGCCTTCACGGCCCGGGCGGTGACCTGACCGCGAGAGAGATCGAGGTCCTACGCGCCGTCGCATTGGGCTTGACCAATGGCGAGATCGCGACGCAACTGTTCGTCTCCGTGCGTACCGTCGAGAGTCACCGCGCTCACATCCAACAGAAGCTCGACATCCGCAGCCGAGCCGAACTGGTCCGCTACGCCCGCGATTCCGGCCTGCTCGACGAACCGGCGCCCGACTCGTGAGCCGCCGGATCAGCGTTCCGTAGTTCCTGCGGATGTACAAACGGCGCGATCACGGAGAGAATGGGCGCGTGAACGGTTCGCGATACACCGCCAAGTTCAATCCACTCCTGGCACTCGCGCGACCGATGCGGCTCGGCGAACAACGGTGATGCGCCATGGCGGCTGATCGTTGCCCAGTGTGTGACGCCACCCCACGTGTTCTGGTTGCGATCATCCATCCGGCGATGCGACGTCTGATCCTGGAACTGCTCGAACGCGAACACGGTTGCTGGGAAGCACGCGCCGTCGACACCGACCTGGCCGCCGCCATCCGCGACCAGGCCCCGGATCTTGTGATCATCGACAGTTCAGCCTTCCCCGAGTGTTGTTGCCAGAACGTCGACGGGTTCCCGCGCGATCGAGTCGTGGTCGTCGGTCCCGAACCGGACGCTGCCTACATGGCCGCCGCGCTCCGCGACGGAGCGGGCGGTTGGCTGGCACGCGACGACGTCGCGGAGCGCCTCAGCACCGAGATGCGCGGCGCACTCGGCTGCGTTCATGGTCCGTGCCCGTCCCCTCGGCGGAGCACCCATCATCTCCACTCCGTAGATCACCGCAGCCTCATTCGGTAGCGGCGACGGATGCGCCCACGGCGCCACGGGAACACGATCGAGACGACAGAAAGAGGTCGCAATGATCAGGTTCCTAGAGGCGAACTGGCTGTTGATCGCGTTCGTCGTGGTCATGCTGACCATGCACCGACACGGCGGCTGCGGCACGCATGGCCACCACCACGGCGGCCAACACGAGCATGAAGGCGAGCAGCCACCACGCGACGTCGAACACGCCCACCACGGTGGGCACGGAAGGGAAGCATCATGAACACAAACCACCAGGCGCTGCAGCCACACGGCGCCACCCACCGGCACCTCAGTGTGAACATCACTCCCTCCGAGCGTGGCGGCCGGATTGTTCTCGGAGCGGCGACCTTCATCGCCGCGCTCATCCTGCTCACCAGCGCAGGCTCGGGGATCGCCGTGTTCCTCGAAGTGCTCCTCGCCCTCGCCGGACTCGACCTCGTCGTCACCGGCGCACTCGGACACTGCCCGCTGTACCAGAAGCTCGGCTACACACCCCGCTCGTTGAGGAACCAATCATGATCGGCGCATCCACCGAACCACACGACCACGACGACGGCCAAGCCGCGCACGGCGGCCACGGCGGCCACGGTTGGATGATGATCGCCTGCTGCATCCCGATGATGGCAATCGCGATCTTCCTCGTCGCTACCGGTGTCGCCAGCCCAGGGTTCTTGTTCACCGCCTTGGCGTGCACGGTGATGATGGCGCTGATGATGAAGTTCATGAACCACGACATGTCCGCCAGGTCGAATCGGCCTGACCTCGGACAGAGCGTCGACCATGAGCACCACCCGTCGGTCTGAGCGAATCGCCGTCGGGGTCGACGGTTCGCTCGCCTCGCACGCCGCAGTGCGTTGGGCCGTGGACCACGCCCAACGGGGCGACACCATCACACTCGTTCACGTCTGGAAGCCATCGACGCTCGCGACCGACACACACACCGAGGCCGAGAGTGGCGCCGCCGCCACGTCGTTCGTCGAGCACGAAGTCAACCGGGTCGCCGCGCTTCACCGAGCGGAAGGAGTGTCCGTGCTCGGCGAGGTCGTTCACGGCAACCCGGCCGACGGTCTCGGCGCCGTCGACGCTGACCTTCTTGTCGTGGGCGATGACCGCGACCGACACGCAATCGCCAGGCTGCTCGGGTCGGTGTGCGGACACCTGCTCCACCACGCACCGATGCCTATCGTCATCGTTCCGGCCCCAAGCCACGCAGCCGAACCGATCGCGCAGCCATGAACACCGTCGCCGAGTCGAGTTCGGCGCCACCGATCGCACGAATCAGCGGCGCCCAGCAGTGCGGCACCGCGAACGATCGCCACCTCGCCGGGCGCAGTGTGCGCCACGGTGTCATCGGCGCCGCCTCGATGCTGCTGTTCTACGTGGGTGTCGTTCGAATTGCCTCCGGGTCGTGGACCCACCTGGCTGATCAGGCCCGCCTGGACTGGTACTACCTGGTCGCCATCATCGCCGGCTTCGGCACACAGGTGGCGCTCGTCTCGGAACTGCGTCTCCGGCACCGTCTCGGACGTCGCTCCGCAGCCGCTGGCGGCGCCGGGGCCGGGGCTTCCACGGTGGGAATGGTCGCATGCTGCGCCCATCACCTGGCAGATGTGCTCCCGATCATCGGCGCAGCCAGCGCCGCGGGGTTTCTGACGGATCACCGCATCGCGTTCATGCTCACCGGCATCGCGATCAACCTCACCGCTGTCGGGTTCGCCGCCCGCCAACTCTTCCGCGCACCACATCACCACGAAAGTACGACATGAACGCCCACCGCCTCAGCCTTCTGACCGTTTCGATCCTCGCCGTAGTGACGATCGGCGGATGCGCCTCGGGCGCGTCCAAGGCTCCCTCCGACACCGTTCTCCCCTCCCGGTCACTCACCGCCGGGGCCGTCGATGTCGTGATCACCCCAACGCGGCTCGATGGCACCGGCGCCACCTTCGCTGTCAGTCTCGACACCCATTCGGCAGATCTCTCCCTCGACCTGACGACCGCCGCCGAGCTCGACGTCAACGGGACCACGTGGCCCGTCGACAGCTGGACCGGGGCCGCTCCGGGTGGGCATCACCGAGATGGCGATCTGACGTTCACGGCCCAGGGTCCGCCAACGGGCACTGTGCATCTGACCATCACCGGACTACCGGGACCGATCGACGCCACGTGGCAGGTCGGGGGATGACGGATGAACACGCCGAGCACACGGACCGACACCATCGAGGTCATTCTGGTCGAGGCCGACGCCTGCCACCTCTGTGAGGATGCAAAGTCGGCACTCGAAGCGATGGCGGCCGAGCATCGTCTCCAGCTCCGTCGGGTGGACCTTTCCAGCGTCGAGGGACGGGCCATCATGCGCTCCACACGAGCACCGATGCCCCCCATCGTGATCATCGACGGCGAACTGCTCGGCTGGGGAAGGCTCTCTCGCGGCAAGCTTCGGCGGCGACTCGAGCAGCTCGAGCAACGAGGGTCGCGATGACACTTCTCACTTCGGGATCGGTCATCGCGGCGTTCTTCGCGGGTGCTGTCGCACTGTTCGCTCCATGCTGCATCGTGTTTCTGCTGCCGTCCTACATCGCGGCTGCCGTCAAGAACCGGCGCTGGAGGCTGCTGCCGCTCACATTCGCCTTCGCTCTCGGGCTCGCTGTCGTCCTCGTGCCGATCACACTCGGCGTACGCCTCCTCGCGTCCACGCTCACCCGCTATCACACGCCGCTCTACGCCGCCGGTGGCGTGCTGCTCGTCAGCCTTGCGGTCCTCGCGATCGCAGGGAAGAGCTGGAGCCTGCCATCGTTCGTGCGAGCGCCGGACCCCGAGCGCGGTGACAGCGCGGGGATCTTCGCGCTCGGCGTGTTCTCTGGTATCGCGTCGTCGTGCTGTGCACCGGTACTCGCCGGGGTGATGACGCTCTCCGCCCTGTCGTCCACCACCGCCGGCGCAGCGTTGCTCGGTCTCTCGTATGTGTTCGGAATGACGCTTCCGCTCTTCGTGCTGGCACTCGTCTGGGACCGATACGACCTCGGCACACGGCGCTTCATGACCGCCCGCACCCTCCACCTGCACGTCGGTCCTCTTCGCTGGGCGACCAACACGATCAACATCGCTGTCGCGGTCGTATTCGCCTCGATGGGAGCGTTCGTCCTCTGGCTTGCGGCCAGCGGCGACACCACACCGGTACCGGGCGCCCAACTCGCGGTCGGGCGAGGCCTGTCGAGGCTCTTGACCCGAATCGAACGGTGGCTCGAGCCAATTCCCGAACCGATCCTTGGCATAGGGCTACTCGCCCTTGCCGCACTGTTCGTCATCGCCGGTCTACGCGACCGGACCAGCACCCCCCAAAGGAGCGCACATGTCGACCAAGCAAGCACCCGTGAATCATCCGCCGGGACATCGTCACACAGCTGCCACTAACGCTCACCAGCGTGTCCGTCTCCGCAAGCTCCACAAAGCCCACCGACGTTGGTTCGCGTGGGCGAGTGCGCTTGCCATCGCCGGCGCTGCGGTCATCGCAGTGATGATCGGCGGGCGAACACCGTCGTCCGTCCAAAGCGGTCAGGCACCGGACTTCCAGCTCGCTTCGACGAGCGGCCAGACCGTCTCCCTCGCAGAGTTCAAGGGCAAGAACGTACTGCTGTACTTCAACGAAGGCGTCGGGTGCGATGCCTGCTTTTACCAGCTCGGCAAGTTGGAGTCCGACGGTTCGCTCGAGCGCGCCGGCCTGACCGTGCTCCCCATCGTGATGAACACCACCGCAGACGTACAGAGTCAACTGACGCGATTCAGTCTGCGCACCCCCTACCTCGTCGATCCCACTGGCGCGACCTCGGCGGCCTACAACGCTCTCGGGACCGGTCATCATGCCAACCTGCCCGGACACACGTTCATCCTCGTCGGACCGGACGGAATGATCCGGTGGCGCGGCGACTACCCCGGCATGTGGATTGAACCCAGCGAGCTCGCCGGGCTCGTCACCAGCAACCTCGGCTGAGCCATTGCCAGCCTCTCGGCAGATCTGTTTCGTAGGCTGAGCCGTCGGTACCTTTCGACACGCGAGCAGTCCCGAATCCATCAGTCGTTCCGGCGCGACGATCAATGGTGGGAGCGACCGTGCCCCCGCAATCAGCTAGGCGCGCAGAAGCCGTTCGATCGCCATGACCGCCTCAGCGATCTTCTTCTCGCCACACACTGCGTCGACGGTGGTGGCATCGACGACACAGTGGTGGAGGTGGCCATCGAGGAGACCAAGTCCCACGCTGCGCATCGCACTGGTCACAGACGCGACCTGGGTGAGCACGTCGATGCAGTAGGCGTCCTCGTCGATCATGCGAGCGATACCGCGGACTTGGCCCTCGATGAGACGAAGCCGCCTCAGGTAGTCGTCTCGATCGATTACATAGCCGGCCATCTGTCTGTCCTCCTCGTGGAGCGGATGAGGCACATCCAGTGTCTCGCCAGATACCCCCTAGGGGTAGGGCCCTATGGCCCTGTACCGAGGCGATCGAACGGCGTAGCTTCGAACCAGAGCCGAAAGTCGCTTTCGAGATCGGTTTGGAGGACCTCATGAGTGCCGACCTGGTGGTGATCGCAGCGGGCGTTCTGTTGAGCGCGTTCCTGTGGTGGTTCTTCTTCGGCCCGAAGCGCGCCCGCAGCGCAAGCGTTGTCGGTGGGGTTCAGGAGGTGACGGTCACCGTGAAGGGCGGCTACTCGCCCAGCCTGATCCGAGTGCAGCAGGGCGTCCCGTTGCGACTCACCTTCGATCGACAGGAGTCCGGGGACTGCACATCGCGCGTGGTGTTCGCCGACTTCGGCGCCTCGAAGACCATCCCTGCGTTCGGCACGGCGACGCTCGAGTTCACACCCGACAAGGTCGGCGAATTCGCCTTCGCATGTGGCATGAACATGATCCACGGCACGCTGGTCGTCGAGGCCGCGGGCGGAGACATCTCGGCGGATGTTTCGAACGAGGCCGCTGTTCGAGAAGTCGCGCGCGCGGTCGGTGTCGGACCATCGACGAGCGGCAGGGTGTCGACGGAGCAGGTCGAGTTCCGGGTGAGCGGGATGTCGTGTGCCTCGTGCGTGACCAGGATCGAGTCGGCACTCGACGCGATCCCTGGCGTGGATCGAGCGGACGTGAGCTTCGGGACCGAGCGTGTCACCGTCGAGTACGACCCCACCCAGGTCACCCCAGACGCGATGCAAGCGGCCGTGGCCGACTCCGGGTACCGAATGGTCCCTCGTCCAGCACCGGGTTCGGCGCCAACTGAGGACCAGGAGGCGGCGGAACGTCATGCGGAGATCGCAGACTTGTCGAGGCGGGTGCTGATCGGTGCCGTGCTGGCTGCACCGGTCGTGTTCGCCGTGATGGCGGTCGACATCTTCGGAGCGACCTGGGTGCCCGAATTCCTGCTGAATCGATGGTTCCAGCTCGCGCTGATCACTCCGGTGATGTTCTACACCGGGTGGCCGATCCACCGCACTGGCTGGCTGACGATGAAGCACCGCAGCGCAGACATGAACAGCCTGATCACGATCGGAACGATCGCTGCGTACAGCTACAGCGTGCTCGTCACCGTCGCGCCGTCGCTGGTGCCCGCCGATGTGCGCGAGGTGTACTTCGAGGCGGTCGGCGTCATCATCACCCTGATCCTGCTTGGTCGCCTCCTCGAGGTCCGCGCCAAGGCCGGCACCGGCGAAGCGATTCGCAAGCTGATCGGGCTCCAAGCTCGCACCGCCACCGTCATTCGGGACGGCGTCGAGGTCGAGACCCCCGTCGAAGACGTCACCCCCGGCGACGTGGTGCTCGTTCGCCCCGGCGAGAAGGTGCCCGTCGATGGGATCATCGTCGAGGGCCGCTCCACCCTCGATGAGTCGATGGTCACGGGCGAATCGATCCCGGTCACCAAGTCAACCGGCGACATCGTCATCGGTGCCACCATCAACCAGACCGGCGCGTTCCGATTCGAGGCGACCAACGTTGGTGCCGACACGATGCTCGCCCAGATCATCCGGCTCGTCGAGCAAGCCCAAGGTTCCAAGGCCCCCATCCAGCGCCTCGCCGACCTGGTGTCCTCGTACTTCGTCCCGGCGGTGATGTTCATCGCGATCGCCACGTTCGTCACCTGGTTCGTCGTTGGACCCGAACCCGCGTTCACCCTCGCTCTCGTCGCCGCGGTCGCGGTGTTGATCATCGCCTGTCCGTGTGCGCTCGGGTTGGCGACGCCGCTGTCGATCATGGTCTCCACAGGCAAAGGAGCAGAACACGGCATCCTCATCCGCTCCGCCGAGTCGCTCGAAACCGCGCACAAGATCGACACGATCGTGTTGGACAAGACCGGCACCATCACCCGCGGCGAACCGGCGCTCACCGACGTCATCGTCGCCGATGGCATCGACGCAGACGCGATGCTGCGTCTCGTCGCCTCGGCCGAACAATCCTCCGAGCATCCGCTCGCTCAAGCGATCGTCATCGGCGCCCGCCTCCGCGAGCTCGATCTGTCGGCGACAACCGACTTCGAGTCGATCACCGGCAAAGGCATCAGGGCGCTCGTCGACGGCCACGAGGTCCTCATCGGCAACCGTCGACTCCTCGACGACGCCTCGATCGACACCACCAACCTCAGCACCGAGGTCGACCGACTCGCCGAAGCAGGCCGCACACCGATGCTCATCGCGATCGACGGGCAGCCCGGCGGCGTGATCGCCGTTGCCGACACCATCAAAGAGGACTCCGCTGCCGCCATCGCCGCGCTGCGTGGACTCGGGATCCATGTTGCGATGATCACCGGTGACAACGCGCGGACCGCCACGGCGATCGCTCGCCAAGTCGGCATCGAACGCGTGCTCGCCGAAGTGCTGCCCGAGCACAAAGCGCTCGAGGTCCGACGGCTCCAAGACGAAGGCCGCGTCGTCGCCATGGTCGGCGACGGCATCAACGACGCCCCCGCGCTGGCCCAGGCCGACGTCGGCTTCGCCATCGGGACCGGCACCGATGTCGCCATCGAGTCCTCCGACATCACGCTCATCTCCGGTGCCCTCAACGGCGTGGTCACCGCCATCACCTTGAGCCGGTCCACCATGCGCAACATCCGCCAGAACCTGTTCCTCGCGTTCGTGTACAACGGCCTCGGCATCCCCATCGCCGCCGGCGTCCTGTACCCGTTCACCGGAACCCAACTAAGCCCGATGTTCGCCGCGGCGGCCATGGCTCTGTCGAGCCTCTCGGTAGTCGCGAACGCCAGCCGGCTCCGTCGCTGGCACCCGCGTCCCATCGACGACGCCCAGCGCCCCACGCCCACCGAACCCTCCGTCGAGATCGGCACCAGCGAGGAGACCATCCCCGAATCGGTCGCCGACCCTGTATGCGGAATGACCGTCGAACCGGCCAGCGCAGGAGCGCACGCCGAACACCGCGGCATCACCTACTACTTCTGCTCCACCGCCTGCCACGACACATTTGTCGCGAACCCCGACCAATACACCGCCGGCACAACCCCCTCGGTCCACTGACGAGCACCATCTCTGCCGCCAGCGATGGTCCGCCCGGGGCTTCAGTGCGGCAGAGCGCGTTCAGCATCTCGGCCTCCAGGGCCTCATCAGGTGATCGCGTGATGCGCATCCTCCGTAGCGCGACGCCAAAATGCAAACGCCGCCGAATATACTCCTACATCGTGTAGTTGCTCTGCTGTCGGGGCGCTGCCGGACTCGACAGCCTATGTCTGCAACCCTTCCCCGCCGCCTCGCCCTGCTCACGGTCGCCAGCTGCGCCGTGATCGCCAGTGTCGTCGGGATCACGTCTGGCACGGCGTCGGCGCACAATACGCTGCTGTCGAGCGATCCCAGCGATGGCGCTGCGCTCTCGGTGGCACCGACGCAGATCACGTGGGTGTTCGACAAGGCAGTTCCGCTGGAGACGATGACGGTCACTTTGACCGACGCCACGGGCGCCCGCAGCGAACTCGCCGGCTCGAGCCACGGGGCTGCCGGCGACGCCCAAGTGGTCACTCCGCTTCCGGCACTGCTGCCCGGGCCGGTTTCTGTGAGGTGGCGTCTCGTCGGTCCCGACGGTCATCCCCTCACCGGTCGCGTCGACTTCACGATCTCAACGCCGCCGCCGACCACCGTGGCCGCCACCGCTACAACAACACCGGCCGTCGCAGCACCCACGCCCACGACCACGATCCCTGCACTGGTCACCGAGTCGTCGCTCGATCAAGGCGACGGTGCCTACTCGACCCCAACGTTGATGCGCTGGGTCCTGCGCTACGCGTCGTACCTGGCGATCATGGCCATCGTCGGGATCCTTCTCACCACCGCATACGTCTGGTCCGGCGCGGGCGGTCACCCGATGTTGCGCCGCATCCTCAGCCGCTCGCTGTTCGCCACCGCCGGGCTCGGGTTCCTGCAGTTGCTCGTCGTCGCATCCGACATCAGCGGGAAAGCCCCGTGGTCATCGTTCGGTTCGATCGATGCCGCCACCACCACCGACGCCGGGATGGCGTTCGCGATCCGAATCGTGCTCGCGCTAACGATGTGGCTGCTGCTGTTCCAGTACCGGATCGTCCATGCCGACGTGTACTGGACGGCCATCTCGCTACCCGGGCTCGGTCTGCTCGCGACCTGGGCGTTCGCCGGCCACTCGCGCTCGATGCGCTGGCCCGCGGTCGGTGTCGCCGCCGACGTCGCCCACCACGCCGCCGCAGCAGCCTGGATTGCCGGACTCGCCATCGTCGGCTGGATCGTCATCCCCAAGACCCAAGCCGACGTGCTCGTGCCAGCCGTCCGCCGCTTCTCGCGAGTGGCGGCGATCAGCGTCGCCATCCTCGTCCTCACCGGGCTCGTTCAAACCGTGCGCCTCGTCGGCAACCCCTTCGATCTCCTCGACGTCAACCACGGGCGATTCCTCGTCGCCAAGATCGTCGTGCTCGCAGCAATGCTCGGCATCGCCAACGCCAACCGCCGACGAGTCGACCATCGCCTCGACGACCCGAACGGCGTCAGCCGCCACACTGGAGTTCTCCGACAAGCGATCGTCACCGAGTTCGCAATCGGGCTCATCATCGTCGGCATCACTGCCGCGATGGTCGTCTCCCCGCCGGCCTCGAACCAGACCGAGACCGGCGCGCCCCCAACAACCGATCCACTTCTATACTACATAATGTCGTAGTTGTCCCCGAAAGGCTCCTCAGATGATCCGTCGCCTCGCAGCACCTGCCATCGCGCTTGCGCTCACCGCCACCCTTGCCGCATGCGGCTCCGACGACCACTCGTCGATGGCCGACACCACCACGGCCACGCAAGCCCCGGGTGGATCCACACCGACCGTCGCCCTGAACGCAGCCGACATCGAGTTCGCCCAAGGCATGATCGCTCACCACGAACAAGCCATCGAGATGGCCGAGATCGCGCTCGACCCCAAGGTCGGCGCCAGCCCCGAAGTCCTCGACCTCGCGACCAGGATCAAGGGCGCCCAAGACCCCGAGGTCGAACTGATGACCGGCTGGCTCACCGCCGCGGGCGAGCCCGTGATGATGGACGGCGGCGACGGCCACGACATGTCGTCGATGGACGGCATGATGACCGCCGAACAGATGGACACCATGGCGGCCATGACCGGCACGGAGTTCGACAAGACGTGGCTCGAGATGATGATCGCTCACCACGAAGGCGCCATCACCCAGTCCCAGGCCGTTAAGGCCGACGGCTCGAACGCCGACGTGCTCGCCCTCGCCGACCAGATCATCACCGCCCAACAAGGCGAGATCACCGAGATGAAGGCCCTCCTCCAGGGCTGAGCATCCAGCCGCCGTACGATCCATCCGATGTCCACGACCTCACCATCGAAACGGACATTCGTGGCCGGCTCGAGCCAGCCGCTTCCGGCCGACCTCACCGGCGTCCGCTGGCCCGACGGCACGATTGAATGCTCCTTTCGATTGACCCATCCCGCCGGCTCACTCGTTGCGGCCGACGGCGAAGCCGGCATCGTCCTCACCGAGCCCGACGCAGCGTGCACCGTGTGCTCTGACGCCTGCGCCGGCTGACCCACTCGATAGGCAACCGATGCTGTGCTCTCGACGAGAAGCTGCGCGCCGCCCAAGGTCGCCATTTGCGAACGTACGTTCGCTCATGCGAAACTCGCCAAATGCCATTGTCGTCGAGCAGATCGAGAGCCTCCGGCGGTCGAACTCGATGGGATCGCTTCCGCAGAGCCAGATCGACGAACTCATCGAGACCGCCGTTGAGTTAGCTCGACGGCAACGCGACATCGCCAGGGCACTTGACTCACTTGGCAGCCGCTGGCCGGGCGTGCGCCACGCGCTCAACGAACTCAACCGACTGACTCGCCTGTGAAGGTCAAGCCTGCCTCGTCCAGCAGGCGGCCCTTTCAGTTGAACAGTCTGCGCATCTCGCGGTCCCACTCGCTGAACTCGCTGGCCCAACTCCAACCGTGTCCAGATGCAACCAATTGGGTGGTCGCGTACCACCAGATTCCGACCTGGCGGGCCACAGCGTCCAGGTCGGCATCGTCCTGGACGAAGCCGTAGTGGCCAGACTGCGGATCCACGGTCTTGTCTCCGTACAACCCGTATAGGCCTCCGTGTGCCGTCTCGGACAGACGTTTGTACACGTGCTTGGTGGCGTCGGTCACCGCCTGGCCGTTCAGCTTGTAGACGAATTGGATCGTCATGTTCGCGAAGTCCGTCGAGCTTGGGAACGCGTTCGTATCGCCGCTGAGTTCAGCGACGATGTGCTTCGCCTCGGTCCTGTTACTCACGGCTTCGGTGTGCTCCGCCGAACCCTCCCCAAACTCCAACCTGACCGACGAACAAGCGTCGTCCAAGAACTTCCAGTACAACATCGCCGCTCGCCGCGAACGGGCGCGGAACAGGTCAGCGTCGAGGTCGTGCGAAGCCACAGGCGGCTGCTGTCCATCGTGCGTGACGAGGCTGCCAGGCTCCAGGAGCCAAATCACCTGTCCGAGATGTTCTTGGATAGAACGAGCTATCGGGAAGTGGGCTCGAGAAAGTGGGACCGCAGGTGTGGCGGCATACAACGTCGCCACACCGCTGAGCATGTCTGCTGCGCCGAGCATCGACAGGCGGGAGAACCAGCCGCTGTTGCTGCTCCTTGCCCCGGCATGGAGCGTGAGATCGTCAAGCCGTAGCGGACTCCCCTCCGTCGGCTGCCAACCGTTTGCAACTCCGAGGAGTAGCCACGCCTCGCGGCCGCTGTTGATCCAACTCGCTAGATCGATACCTCTATCGGGCCAGCCAGCGGATGCCGTCTCCTCAGCCAAACCTGTGCCTCCCCGTCACTCGCACGATCCCGGTCCAGTCAGCACGCAGCAACTAGCCATGCGTGCCCCAACTCACCGTAGTAAGCCGTGACACAAGGTTACGGGCCTGGCTGGGCAGCCCGCCGGGCGCTCCATCTCGCACGTGGTCATGTCAAGCGCCGGGGGCAAAGTCACACTCTGAATCCAGAGCACGGCTACGGTCACCGCATGCAGCGGATGACAGTCACCATCGAGGACGACCAGCTGGCAGCGCTACGGGCGGAAGCAGCTGCTCATGGAACGACGGTCAGCGCTGTCGTGCGCGCCGCTGCGGAGACGCTCCGGGACAAGGCGCCTGGGGCCGCATCGATCCGGAGGCGGATCGAACCCGATCGGCGCGGCGGGCCACGCTCGGGCGCGGGCCGGAAGGCCGCCGCCTGATGTCAGCCAGCAGCCCCGTGCGCCCGGTCAACCTGGCGAACTTCATCTGGCAGATTGCCGACCAGCTTCGAGGGGTCTACAAACCACACCAGTACGGCAGCGTGATCCTGCCTATGACAATCCTGCGACGGCTCGACGCCGTGATGGCCGAACATCGACCCGTCATGCGAAAGCTCGCAGAGAAGACCGATAACCCGGACCTGTTGGCACGTCAGATCCGCAAACAGACCGACCTGCGTTTCTACTGCGCGTCGGAATACGACTTCGACCGGTTGCTGGCGGACCCCGACGGCCTCGCCGACAACCTGATCGACTACATCAGTCGTTTCTCCTCGAACGTTGACGTCTTCAGCAGGTTCAAGTTTGAAAATGAGATCGCCACGCTCGCCGAGAAGGACCGGCTCTACCTCGTCGTCAAGCAGTTCGCCGATGTGGACCTCCACCCCGACACTGTCCCGAACGCAGCAATGGGCGATCTGTTCGAGGAACTGATCCGCAAGTTCGCTGAGGCATCGAACGAAGAGGCCGGCGAGCACTACACACCTCGTGACGCGATCAGACTGATGGTCGACCTGCTGTTCGCCGAGGACAGCGAGGCACTCACCAAACCCGACGTGATTCGCTCGGTGTACGACCCGACGGCCGGCACCGGAGGAATGCTGTCGCTTGCTGAAGAGCATCTACTTCGACAGAACCCAACGGCGACCATGGTGCTGTACGGCCAGGAGATCAACGATCAGTCGTACGCGATCTGCAAGTCCGACATGATCGTGAAGGGTCAGGACGCCTCGAACATCCAGATGGGCGACACCCTCGCCAACGACAAGTTCGCTGGGAAGACGTTCGACTACTGCCTCTCGAACCCACCGTACGGCGTCGACTGGAAGGCGTCAGAGGCGGCGGTGAAGAAGGAACGAGCCGCCACCGGCAAGGCGGGCCGGTTCGGTGCCGGGCTGCCAAAGATCAGTGACGGCCAGATGCTCTTCCTGTCGCACCTGGCGTCGAAGATGCGACCCGAACGCGACGGCGGTGGCCGGGCTGCAATCGTGTTGAATGGCTCACCGTTATTCAACGGCGCTGCCGAGTCCGGCGAGTCAGAGATCCGCCGCTGGCTGCTGGAGTCCGACCTCGTTGACACGATCGTCGCCTTGCCCACCAACATGTTCTACAACACCGGGATCGCCACTTACATCTGGTTGCTCGACAACACAAAACCCGTAGAGCGGCGAGGCAAGGTTCAACTGATCGACGCCACGACGTTCTACACGAAGCTCAGCAAGAACCTCGGCAACAAGAACCGCAAGATCGACGACTCGAGCCGTGCCCGCATCCTGCGGATGTACTCCGACTTCGACGAGCAGGCGACCGAAAACCTCGAATTTTCCAAAGTGTTCGACAGTCGGGCCTTCGGCTACTACACGATTACCGTCGAACGTCCGCTCCACGGCGACGGCGTCTCAACAGCAGATCGGAAGGTCAAACCGAAGCCGGACCCGCGGCTCCGGGACACTGAGAACGTCCCGTTCGATCTGGATGCAGCTGTCCCAGTCGAAGCGACGATCAAGGCGTACTTCGAACGCGAGGTGCTGCCGCACGTTCCGGATGCGTGGATCGACTACAGGAAGACACGGGTCGGTTACGAGATCCCGCTGACCCGCTACTTCTACAAATACGTCCCTCCGCGCCCACTCAGCGAGATCGATGCGGACCTCAACCAGCTCGCTGGCGAGATCATTGCGTTGCTCCGCGAGGTGGAGAAGTGAGCGGCCGTTGGTTTTGGACGTCCCAGGGCAATGAGATCAGTGGACTGTCAAGGTCGACGAGAGGGGTCCGGCAGTGGTGACGGACTTGACTACCGACCGCTCGGTCGCAGAACGGCAAGCTGGGGCGGACCCATTGGTTGGGTCGGTGCCAGCTGGCTGGACGGCGACGAAGTTCCGTCGCGTCATGATGATCAACGGCGGTCAGATCGATCCGCGGGAGGAACCGTGGGCAAGCATGGTTCTCGTCTCGCCGAATCACATAGAGCCTGACACGGGACGAATTATCGGGCGAGAGACAGCTCGCGACCAGAGCGCTGACAGCGGGAAGTACGTGGCTGCCGCCGGTCAGATTTTGTACTCGAAGATCCGCCCGGCCCTGAACAAGGCGGCGATCGCCGTCGAGGACTGCCTGTGCAGCGCCGACATGTACGCGATGACTCCGGTGCCCGAGGTCGACGTCCGCTACGCGTTGAACTTCATCCTGTCGAAGCTCTTTTCTGACTATGCGAGCTCGATCGCGATGAGAGTGAAGATGCCGAAGATCAACCGTGAAGAGCTCGCGGACGCGCCATGGCTCCTGCCCCCGCTGGATGAACAACGAAGGATCGCGGACTTCCTCGACGCGGAAACGGCCCAGATCGATCAGGTGATCGACAAGCAGATCCTTCTGATCGAGACGCTTCGAGAGCGAGCGACTGCTGTTTCGAGCAAGGTGCTGGGGCCCGCCGTAGGCTCCGGCAGACGGTTGAAGTGGTACGTCGACGCCGTAGACGAGCGCGCCGGCGAACGCTGGAGAGACCTTCCGTTGCTGTCCGTCTCGATCAGCTGGGGAGTGCGTCCGCGCAGTGAGATTTCCGATGACGAGCCCCGCTCCGACGATCTGAGCACCTACAAAGTCGTTAACCGAGGGGACATCGTCGTGAACCGCATGCGTGCGTTCCAAGGCGCACTCGGCGTAGCGCCTCAGCCGGGCCTTACCAGTCCCGACTACTTGGTGCTCAGAACTCACGAAAACCTCGCATCGGGATGGCTCGCAGCCATCATGCGTACTCCGGCCTTTGTCAGCGAAATGGCGTCCCGTGTTCGGGGTATCGGAAACATCGAATCGGGTAGCGTGCGAACGCCACGCATCAACTTCTCAGACCTGGTTGATATCGAGATCGATGCGCCAGGTCTCGACGAGCAGAAGGCTAGTGTTGACCTCTTCCGAAACGAGACGTCAAGAATCGACGCGCTGATCCAGAAGGCGGAGCATTTCGTCGTGTTGGCGAAAGAGCGCCGTGGAGCTCTAGTCGCGGCGGCAGTTACCGGCCAGATCGATGTTCAGGGTGCGGCGTGAGTGACTTCCACGAGCTGCAGTTCGAGACGGAGCTGTGCGATCACCTTGCAGCACACGGGTGGCTGTACTCGCCGACGGATGCCGGCTACGACAGCGACTTGGCGCTGTTCGCGAGCGACGTGGTCGGGTGGTTGGAGTCCACCCAGCCGGACGAGCTGATGAAGGTGGTGAAGCTGGGGACGGCCGGAGAGGCGAAGCAGCGAGCTCAGCTGTTGGCCCGGTTGCGGGCAGCCCTGGACACGCCTCACGATCATGGTGGCGGTACCGTGACGGTACTCCGCAAGGGCTTCTCTCATATCAATGCCCGGCTCTCGATGGCGCAGTTCCGGCCGGAGAACTCGCTTAACTCCGCGACAGGCGAGCGGTACGCCAGCGTTCGGCTGCGCGTGATGCGCCAGGTGCACTACTCGAAGACGAACGGAAACTCCATCGACTTGGTGTTCTTCGTGAACGGCATCCCCGTTGCGACCGCCGAGCTGAAGACTGACTTCACGCAGTCCGTCCAGGATGCGATCCGCCAATACCAGCACGACCGAGATCCGCGTAATGAGCCGCTATTGACGCCGATCTCTGGTGCGCTTGTCCACTTCGCCGTGTCAAACACCGACGTGTACATGACCACCAAGTTGCGCGGGCCGACAACCCGGTTCCTGCCGTTCAACCTCGGCGTCGGCGGCGGGGCAGGCAACCCGGTCAACCCGAAAGGCTCGGCGACCGCCTACCTGTGGGAGCGGGTGCTGGCCCGCGACAACTGGCTCGACATCATCGGCAAGTTCGTGTTCGTCACCACGGAGACGACCGTCGACCCGATCTCTGCCGTGAAGTCGACCGACACCACGCTCATCTTCCCGAGGCTTCACCAGTGGGATGTCGTCACGAGACTCGTCGAGAGCAGTCGCTCCGAAGGGCCCGGGAATCGATACCTCGTGCAGCACTCGGCCGGCTCCGGCAAGACGGGGTCGATTTCGTGGACCGCGCACCGGTTGTCGAAGCTTCACGACGACAACAACGATCCGGTGTTCGACACGGTCATCGTGATCACTGATCGTACGGTGCTCGACTCGCAACTGCAGCAGGCGATCCGGCAGATCGAGCCGGGCGCCGGCTACATCTCCACGGTCGACGACGCCGCGATCCGCAACGCGGGTGAGGGCGCGTCGAAGTCCACGGTCCTCGCCAACGAACTCGTGAAGGGCACTCGAATCGTCGTGGTGACGATCCAGACTTTCCCTCACGCCATGGAAGCGATCCGCAAGCACAAGGGTCTCGCCGGCAAACGCTTCGCTGTGATCGCAGACGAAGCGCACTCCTCCCAGACAGGGCAAACGGCCTCGAAACTCAAGGCGGTCCTCACGACTGAGGAGCTCGCCGACGTTGAGGACGGCGGAGAGATCGATATCGAAGCGGTGCTCGCCGCGGAGACGGCGGCGCGAGCGGATTCGTCGAACATCTCGTACTACGCGTTCACCGCCACACCGAAGGCGAAGACGTTGGAGCTGTTCGGACGACCCGGCGGCGACGGCAAGCCGGTCCCATTCCACGTCTACACAATGAAGCAGGCGATCGAGGAACGGTTCATTCTCGACGTACTGCGCGGCTATCAGACGTACGCCCTCGCCTTCCAGATCGCACAGCGCACCGAGCACGGTGACGAGCTCGTCGACCAAGCCGCCGCGACCAAGGGTCTGGTGCGGTGGGTGGCGCTGCATCCGACGAACATCGCTCAACGAGTCGGGATCGTCGTCGAGCACTACCGAGCGAACGTCGCCCACCTTCTCGAGGGGCACGCGAAGGCGATGGTGGTCACCGATTCGCGGAAGGCGGCGGTGCGGTACAAGTTGGAGATCGACCGTTACATCGCGGACCGGGGCTACGAGATCGGGACGCTCGTCGCGTTCTCAGGTTCCGTGGATGATCCCGAGTCGGGGCCGAACGCGTTCACTGAGGCGTCGATGAACACGAACCTTCGTGGACGGGACTTGCCCTCGGCGTTCGCGTCGGGCGAGTTCCAGATCATGCTCGTGGCGAACAAGTTCCAGACCGGGTTCGATCAACCGTTGCTGTCGGCGATGTATGTGTTCAAACGGCTGGCTGGTGTGGCCGCGGTGCAGACCCTGTCCCGCTTGAACCGCACCTATGTCACGCCGTCCGGGAAGGTGAAGGACACCACGATGGTGCTCGACTTCGTTAACGACGCCGCCGAGATCCGCTCTGCGTTCGAGCCGTACTTCAAGGACGCGTGGATCGAAATCGAGACCGATCCGAACGTCGTCAACGACATCGCCGCCAAACTCGATCAGTCGAACCTCTACACACAAGCAGAGATCGATCAGGCGGCCGTGGCTTGGGTTGCGGGGGCGCGCGGAAAGGGGGGCGGGAATAACGCGCTTGCTGCTGCGGTGCAGCCGGCGCAACGACGGTTCCTGGCCGCTTACCGTCAGGCCGAGTCGGACAGCGACCGCACCGAGCTCGCGAAGTTGGAATTGTTTCGCAACGACGTCGCGGCGTTTGTGCGGGTGTACGACTTCATCTCACAGGTCATCGATTACGGCGCCGAGATGGAGAAGCGGGCGAACTTCTACCGGCTTCTTGAGCGCGTGATTCGTCCGGGCAGTTCACAGACCGAGATCGACTTGGGAGACGTGGCGTTACGGAACGTCGCACAGATCGATCGCGGTGCCGCCGACATCAAGCTCGGCGTCGATGCCGATGTCGGGCTGAGAGGCATTACTGGCGCCGGGTCAGGTGCTCGACGGGAGCCGAAGATGGTCGCGCTCCAGGAGGTGATCGACCGGCTAAACGACCTCTTCGGCGACGAGGCGTTCACGGCCGGTCAGAAGCAGACGTTTGTGGAGGGCTTGCTGAACACGCTTCTCGGCGATGCGACCTTGGTCGGGCAAGCGCGTGTGAACACGAAGAAGCAATTCCTCGAGTCGCCTCACCTGACGGACGGGGTGCTCGATGCGGTCTCCGACAACAATGGTGCCCACAACCAGATGGCCGACGTCTTCTACTCCGACAGCGGCACGCGCGCGGAAATCGTCCGCCTCGTTGGAGCGCTTCTGTACGAGTGGGTCGCGGAAACCGACTGAACCAGACGAGTCTCACCCCCAAGCGATTCTCGGGCCGCCGTACCCGGCGGTCCGTCCATACTTTCGACATGAAGACGCCACGCCCGCCCAAGGTCACGACTTCTCAGGGACGGCGCATCGGGGTCATCGACACCGACGCCCTGATGAACGACTTGAAGGCTCGCGTGCGCGGATCGGCGCTCGACTCTGTGTTCACCAGCAGACTCGGCGGTCGCCCAGCACCCTGGTACGCGTCGACGCACGTCCTCATCGAGATGTACCAGGAGGATCCCCTCTTCTTTCCCGACAAGTTCCACAAGCTGTGCGCACAATCGATGGAGCAGGGGTGGCCCACGCACGCGGCGACGTTTCGTCAAGTGTTCGAGGCCGAGTATTTGCGTTCGATCCGCTTTGTCGACGTGACAGGCGTTCTGATGGACAGCCACATGGCACTCGCGGTCGCGACGTTCGATGCGAAAGACAAGCCCACCGGCCAGCTCGCCGCCCTGCTCGCACTCACAGAATGTGTCGTGTATTCGCACGACCGGGACCTTCGGCGGCCAAGAATCGCACCGCCAGATCTGTCACCGGTTCTTGCCGCCGTCAAAGCCCTCGAATTGGCAGGGGCTGTCCCGCAGAGCATCGAGTTCACGGGAACACTGACGGCCCTCTCGATGAACGCAGCGGTCGAAGCAGCCGCACGACATCTGGGGCTCCCGAAACTCGCAGGCTGGTCACTGATCGCCGTTCTGACCGCATGGGTTGTGGCTGATCCCGCTCGGCGGGCCAAAGTCGGCAAGGGGCTGGGAGTTGCTGTTGCCGCAGTTAGCGAGGTCTTGCTGGCTGGCGAGGCAGCGAAGGCCGAGCTTGCATCCGCCGCGATCGACGCGTTCGAGAGTCCACCGTTGGAGTGCCACATTGCTGCGGTACTGGCCACCTGTTCGGGCCCCATGACGGTTCCGGCTATCAGGCGAACGATGCTCGAGCAGCGTCGCCCGAATCCACCGCCGTCGGAGACCAAGATCCGAGAGACCGTGCGTGCAATGCCGTGCTTCGTCGAGGTGACCCGACACCATTGGCAGCTCGGGGCGACGATGTTGCCAACACGAGCCAGCGAGTGCTGATCGGACCTGACAGAACGACGACTCAAGACGCGCCACGTCATCGCCGGCTGACACAACTTCCTGCGGACACAGCTACTCCTTGGAGAGCCAGGCGTCGAACTCCTCGGGGGTCATGACAACGCACGGTAGGTCCGGCACAAGGGCCAGAGTGCGCCGGAACTCGTCGTCGTCGGTGACGAGCACCTCGAAGTACGCGCCCGCGGCGGCGTGCAATCGATCATGATTGTCAGACGCTCTAACCGCCCGGCCTTCGCCCGCAGTGCGGGTGAGGCGAGCCGCCTCAACACCCTTGCTCAGCCACAGCGAGGGAACCCGTTCAAATGAGACAGAGTCATCTGGGATGACGGGAAGGCCAAAGCTGGGGCCATCACGGATCGTGTCGATCGCGTTCTCCCGAACCGTCTCGGCGGTGACGAACCTGCCGACGTCTTTGAGCTTGCGGCCGGTCGCTGACAGAGCGTCCAATACATCCCTGGTCATCGCTGCGTCGATCCCCTTGCGATCCAACTTCCGTTGATAGACCTCATCGTTGATCGATTTGGCCACGACCGACCGAGGCGAGAGAGCAAATACTTGCCGCCGCACACGTGCTGGCTGATAGCGGGTCGCCTCGGACAAGAGGCCACCGCTCGCCAGTTCGAGTCGGTGTCGTTCCGGCAACGTCAGCAGTAGGCGGTCACCGGTCAGCTTCACCATCGCTGAACGCATCCGTTTGAATTTCGACTGGTTCCGACGGGCAGTCGCAAGAACCTCCTCGAACAATTCGATCGTGGAGACGATCTCAAGCCGTCCAGACCGGAAGGCGGCAACAAGGTCGTCGACCGTGAACGCACACCTGCTGTCGGCCAGGAGGTTCCAAAGGTTGTTGTCAAGGAACACTCGCTTCGGCCTAGCCACGACGGTGAACCTAACGGCGACCCGGCCCCCATTCCCAGCAACCGCCAGCTGGTGACGAGGCGACGTCACGCCAGCACCTCGGTCGTCGTTTCCAGGGCGCACAAGTGACGTTCAACCTGACAGCGACCGGCCCTGCGGACGGGGCGAGCACTGATTGCCGCGGACAACCGGACGTTGCCGCCCTCCGGGCGGGTGCAGTGGGTGCGTCGGCGCTCACGGCCGGTCAAGCCCCCTCGCAAGCTCGGGGCCAAGCCCTTCGGGTTGACCGGCCGTTCGTCGCCGCCGCATCCCGTAACGACGAACCCGCACTTGCGAAGGGGGAGTCGAGATGTCGGCAAATGATCTGTTCGAGAAGGTGACCGCCGATCTGGTGGCGGCGATCGAGGAAGGGGCGGGCGGCTGGCGGATGCCATGGCAGCAGCTCGCTGCAGCAGGCACGCCGCGAAGCATCGACGGGCGGCCGTATCGCGGATGGAACGCGCTCGTTCTGGCGATGACCGCGGCAGATCGCGGATGGTCCTCGACCTGGGCGACCTACCGCGGCTGGCAGCGGCACAACTGCCAGGTTCGCCGCGGCGAGCGTGGCACGCAGGTCGTCCTGTGGAAGCCAACCGAGCGCAAGGACCAAGTGACGAGCGAGGACGAGACGGGTCGGGCGAGTCGCTCGCTGCTGGCTCGCACGTTCACCGTGTTCGCGGCCGAGCAGGTCGAGGGTGGCGACCGGGTCCTCATCTCGCGCATCGATCGACCCGAGCGCGAACGCGTGGCGGCTGCGGACGCCTACTTCTCGGCGATCGGCTCGCGAGTGCTGCTCGGCGGAGACCGTGCGTGCTACGTCCCATCTCTCGACACCATCCACCTGCCAGCGTTCGAGCAGTTCGACCGCCCGAGTGACTTCTACTCGACCTCGGCGCACGAGCACACCCACTGGACGGGACACGCCGACCGGCTCGGGCGTGACCTCTCGGGCAGGTTCGGCGATCACGCCTATGGCGCTGAAGAGCTCATCGCAGAGTTGGGCGCGGCTTTCTGGTGTGCTCAGTTCGAACTGGCCCAGGCGACTCGCGAGGACCACGCCGCCTACCTCGCCGACTGGTTGGCTCTCCTGCAGAGTGACTCGCGAGCACTCGTTGCCGCGTGCGGACATGCGCAGCGAGCGGTCGACCATCTCAACACTCTTGCTGGCTGGTCACCGCCCAGCGGCTCGGCCGACGAGCAGCTCGAGGCCGCGGCGTGAGAGTCGACGATGCTGTGAGGGAGGTCCGCCGCCTGATCTGGGTGGCGGACCTCGACCACCGACAGATCGTTGCCGTCGAGGTCGTGTGCGCAGCCATAGAAGCGAGCCGGGCCGCGTCTGTCTCCGTAGCGGAACCGGACCACGCTCTCCCGGCCGAGTGAGTGGTGCAGTGAGTGGTCGGGTGAGCGGTTCAGCCCAGCGTGAGCGAGCCGGCAGCTCGTGCCGTTGCCGCCCTTCGGGCGGTTGCGGTGGGCGCGTCGCTGCTCCCACCCCGTCAAGCCCGCTCGCAAGCTCGGGGCCAAGCCCTTCGGGTTGACCGGGTGGTCGCTAGCGACGCCACCCGTAAGAGCAAGCCCGCCCACTCAACGGGCGGGTCGCCGGTCGGAGCGGTCGAGTCTTGGGGAAGCACTCGGCCGCTCCGTTCGGACACCCCAATCCCCGGAGGAGCTCCCGATGAACGACACGACCCGACCGACCAGCGTGCGAGTGATCGCCGACCACTGCGACGGACCACACCGCACCGACAGCGACGACATCTGGTGGTGGCTCCCCGTCCTAGGACCGACCGCAACCGTGCTGGCCTACCTGCTCGCCCGCCACGCCGTCTACAACGAGACCTGCTGGGACACCGCGGTGCTTGCTCGGTCAGTCGGCCTGGCAGGGAACCGGTGCAAGCTCTGGGCCAGCCTGGAGCGGCTCAGCCAGTTCCATGTGGTCACCTTCCTCGCCACCGACGTCGTGACGATCCGCCTCAACCTTCCGACGCTCACCGAGCGACAGCTGGCCTGCCTCCCCGAGTGCCTGGCGATTGCCTACCAGCCGACGGCCTGACCGACTCGTGGCGAGCGGCGGAGGGTGCCGCTCGCCACGCTCGGCGTAGCGGTGACGTTGCCGCCCGCCGGGCGGGTGCAGTGGGCGCGTCCCCGCTCACGGCCGGTCAAGCCCACTCGCAAGCTCGGGGCCGAGCCCTTCGGGTTGACCGGCCGTTCGTCGGCGACGCCACCCGTAACGACGAACCCGGCATCTCAGCGGGCGAACGACAGGAGCAGCCACATGGACCCGACCACCGCAATGCGCGTCATGCGCGACCCCGACGCCGAGCTCGACGAACGGATCGACGCCGCACGAGATCTGATCGCTTGGCTTCACGGCGGTGGCTTCACGCCCGTGGGCGAAGATCGCATCGCACTCCTCGACGAGGCCGGCCGAATCGCTCGACCGGCGATCGATGGCTCTCCGGACGAACACCTCGAGGCCGCCTACGACGACCGCTTCGCCGACGACGAGGTGTGGTCATGATCGTCGACCCGTCGACTGTGGTGATCACGGCCTACGTCGCCGCTTGGGCCGACGACGACATCGAGCGGCAAGCGTGGCTGGCGGAGTGCCTGGCCCGCCACGACAACAGCGACTGGGGCGACCTGGACCACGAGGACCGAGCAGCAAACCAACTCGCGCTCCGCCGTCACGAAGGTCGACTGTTCTCGCGCTTCGTGGTCTCGGATTCGCTGGCCGCCGACACCGACGAGGACGCCGTGTGGATCATCACCGACGACCTCGACGATCCCGACACTGCGACGACCATCCTCTGGCCCAGCGACTACTGATCCACTCCACAACGCAAACTTGATGCCCCGGTCCGCTCAGGGCCGGGGCATCTTCGCGTCCGCCCGGCGTTGATCCGCTGTCGGCACGGTCCACTCGAGACGGTGGTGCCCGAGGGGCGGTCTTCTTGCACAGATAATCACCCAAGGGTGGACGGGCGTGTCCGTTGGGGTCGTGCTCTCGATTGCAAAGCTCCGCGTGGGACAGGAGGCGTACCACTTGTCGGGCGTTGCGGAGTCCCTCGACGCCTACTACACCGACGCCGGCGAAGCGAACGGTGTGTGGGTGGGCGGCGGCGCGAAGCGGCTCGGTCTCGGCGGCGATGTCGTGGCTGAGGATCTTCAAGCGGTGCTTGCTGGCTTGGCGCCAGGTGTCGGCGGGCTCACGCCCAACGGTGATCGGCAACATCCGCATCCCCGGCGCGTTCCAGGCTTCGACCTCACGTTCAAGGCTCCGAAGTCCGCATCAGTGCTCTACGCCGTCTCCGACGACCCCCGAGTGCAGGGAGCGATGATCGAGGCGGGAGAGGTGGCGATGGTCGCTGCCATCGGCTGGATCGAGCGCGAGGCAATCCGCGTCCGGCGCGGCTCGCACAATCAAGCGTGGCTTGCTGCCCATGCCGACGAGCCAGGCGCCGGCCCCCGCCAGCTGCCCACCTCTGGCGTCGTGGCAGCGTCGTTCCGCCACCGCACTTCTCGAGCCGGTGACCCGCTGTTGCACTGGCACACACTGGTTGCCAACCTCGCCGAGGGGACCGACGGCAAATGGTCGGCGTTCACCCACCCCGACCTCTACCGGCACGTTCGAGCCGCCGGCGAGGTGTTCCAGGCCGTGTACCGCACCGAGCTGTCCCACTCGCTCGGTGTCGAGTGGCGGCCCGGTCGACACGTGCCGGAGATCGCGGGCATCCCGCAGCAGTTGCTCGACACCTTCTCGAAGCGCACGAACGAGATCGACGCGTGGCTCGCTGCGACAGGCACTCCCGATACACCTGAGGGTCGCCAGGAGGCGGTGCTTGCGACGAGGCGGCACAAGCGCGAACTCGAAGGTCACCGCTTCGACGAAGCCTGGAAGGTCGAGGCCGAGGCTGCCGGATGGGGCCCGGCCGAAGCCGAGCGACTGGTCGGCTGGTACCAGGCTCGTACCGCGCCGGCATACGATGAGGTCTGGCGTCTCGAAGGCGTTGCATTCGATGAGCACGGCAACCCAGAGCAGATCGAGCGAATCGTTGATCCCGAGGAATGGATCGAGCACGTTCTGCGCGTGGACCTGACGAGCGATCGGTCAACGTTCACCGAACCCGACCTCGTCCGAGCCATCGCCGCTCGCCAGGGCCACGGCGCCACCATCGAGACATTGGAGCGGATCGCTGCTCGGGCGCTCTCCTCACCACTGGTCATTCCCGTCGAGGCGGGCCGGGACGGCGTGCAGCGTTGGACGAGCCGAGAGTTGATGGACGTCGAGTCACAGTTCATTCGAGCGCTCGATGCTCGTGACTCCGCTGCCGCAGTCCCGGCCGCTCAGCTTGCTTCGGTAATCGCTGGCTTCGGAGCACTCGGCTCCGACCAGGCAGCAGCCGTTCGTGCGGTTGCCTCCGCTGACAACCAAGTAGCCGTCTTGGTCGGCCCCGCAGGCACCGGCAAGACCTTCACGATGGACGCTGTGCGCACCGTCTTCGAGACCGCAGGCTGGCACGTCCATGGAGCTGCGCCATCGGCACGCGCCGCCCTCGAACTGGCCGGCGGAGCGCAAGTCCCGGCGCGCACGCTCCACTCGTTGCTGCTTGCCTGGGATCGCCAGCACGACGCACCCACCGCTCACTCGCTCCTCATCATTGACGAGGCGGGCATGGCCGACATCCGCACGCTCCAGTGTGTTGTCACTCGCCAAGTGGCCGCTGGTGGCCGCGTTCTACTCGTTGGCGACCACCACCAGCTGCCCGAAGTCGGCGCGGGCGGCGGCTTCGCCTACGCAGCCACGCACTCACCCACCGTCGCCGAGCTCACCGTGAATCGCCGCCAACGCCACCAGTGGGAACAGATCGCGCTCGAGCAGCTCCGATCCGGCAGCGTCGCGCGTGCGGTCGATGCCTACCTTGCCAACGATCGAGTCGTGGTGACGGAGACGCATGACGAGATGATTTGCGGCGCGGTCGATCGGTGGTTCGCGGCACGAGCTCAGGGTCTCAACCCGGTCCTGCTCGCCGGCACGAACCAGACGGTCGACCGCCTGAACGCCACCGTCATCGAGCGGTTGGTCGAGAACGGTGAGCTGACGGACGACCCCGCTGGCTTCGGGCCGCATTCCTTCCGCCTCGGCGAGCGCGTCATCGTCCGGCGGAACAGCACGGAGCGGACAATCGAAGGCGATCTGTTGGACATCGCCAACGGCCAAGCTGGAATCGTCACGGCAATCGCGGACTCGCAGATCACCGTCCGGCTCGACGCTGGCGACGAGGTGACGCTCACGGACCGCTACCTCCGGCGGGGCGGAGCACTCACGCACGCATACGCCCTCACCACACACCGAGCCCAAGGAGGAACCTGGGACCTCGCCATCGCCGTAGGTGCGGACGGCCTGTACCGGGAGGGCGCGTACGTCGAGCTGTCACGCGGGAGCCATGAGAACTGGATCTTCCTCACCGATCCCGAAGCGGCTGAGCTTCACCGCCAGGCCTCCGCCGAAATTCAACGGCACGACAGCGACCTGACGCCCGACTGGGACCAGGTTGGCGATGTCGAGCAGGACCTCGTCGAGCGAGTCAGCCGGTCCCACGCCAAGCAACTCGCCCACAGCCTCGACCACGACATCGAGCGCATCGATCGCCTTGCCAGGCACCTGTCCCTCAGTGAGCTTGAAGAGCGGCGAAACCTCGCGGTCTCCGCCGAGCGGAATGCCACCAACCACCTCGGCCACAACGCACTCGACCTTCTCGAACGACTCACTCTCGTCGACGGGATCGCCCGCCACATGTCGATCGGCGCCACCTTCAGCCCCGGTGACCGGCACAACCTCGGCATCGTGGTCGCGTTCGACGACACCCACGGAACTGCCACCCTGCACTTCATCGCCGAGAGCGGACGGGAGGCCACCAGGACGTTCGACTGGGCTGACCTTCGCATCGTAGAAGCACACACTCCCGACCTTCGGCCGCTCACTCCCGCTGCGGAGCAGCACCTCTCCGCTCGTCGCGCCGAGGCTGACCAGCTGATCGGACAGTGGGGCGATCACGTCCGAACCTTCGGCGTGGAGCCGGGCGATGCCCGCACCTTCGAGCGAGCCGTGCGCCAACACGTGGAGAGTGCAGCCAACGCACTCACCGCCGACCGGCCGGCGTGGCTCACGAAGCTCGTCGGCCATCGTCCCCTTGACGTTGTCGGCTCCGTCACGTGGGACGACGCCGTCGAGTCGATCGCTCGTTGGCGTTCGAGCCGTCAGCTACCCGACGGAGAGGCCGGGCTCGGCCCTCAACCGGAATTCAGTCCTGCAGTGATGCATTGGGAGCAACTGCAAGAGCACCTCGCCTTCACCCGGACCTGGCTCGCCACCACCGACCGGCTGGAGACCCAGCCGCTTCAGGTGCCAACCTCCGACGAGCTCCTTCACCGCCGCGCCGAGCTGCAGCAGATCCTGGACGAAGCACCGGCCGACTGGCGGCACGTCATCGCCGACCTCGCCGCGGGCCAACTCACCCTCGACGACACCGCCGAACTCCTACGCGACGCCCTCAACGGCCAGGCCGATCGCCGAGCATGGATCCTGGAGCACTGGCCCCACGTGGTCGAACTCCAGGAGATCGATCGAGAGCTAGCCAATTCTCGCGTGCCGCAGCTGCAGTCCTCGGCTGCCGTCGACTCGTTCGACCTTGAGATTTAGCCGCGTCATACGCTGCTGGCCCGCCGAGACGGCGCCGGAGTGGGGGCTGTCACACGCGAAGATCGAGTGGTGACCGAAGACGCGACGAACGCTGATGAACCCCACGAGCCCTCCGATACCGAGACGATGGTGGAGCTTCGCAAGACGTTCGGCCGACTCGACCGTTGGAGAACGGTGATCGCCAGTCGTCCCGAGCCCAGGCCCGACGCCGACCTCGTGAATGACGACCGAGTCTGGCCATGGGCGCCCCCGACGTCCCTCTGTATCGCGAGCCTGGGCAGCGCTCGCGAGCATCTCCACGCCATTCGACTTCTGATCGAAGCTGGCGAACTGTTCCCTTCTGTTACGAGCACGCTTGCACGTTCCGCTCTCATGAGCGGCTCCATCGCGGTGTGGATGCTTGCGCCCGACGATGCGAACGAGCGACGACGACGGATGCTTACTTTCGCGCTCGAGGACTACCGCAACCATCTCGCATTCGGGGCTCAGGTGAGCCGGACCTTCCATATCGACGACATCCATCAGACGGCGGACGAGCAGATGGGTCGTATGAGGCAACGATCCGACGAAATCCGAGCAGTGCTTGCTCCCCTGGGTGGACCAACCAGCTGGAATCTGACTGACATAATCATCCCTGCAGCCATGCAGGCGACCGTCCCCGAGCAACGTCAACGAGCACAGCTGGAGTCGCGGTGGCGTGTGATGTCCGGAGCGGCGCACGGATTCATCTGGCCCCACTTCGGCGCAGCGGGCACCACCATTACGGATCTGGGCCCGGAGGGTATCGGTCTAGCAACAATCACCGGCAGTGTTGAAACTCTCGCGATTGACTACTTCACGGCCTTCCATGTGGCCTCGCGAGGGTGGGCCCTGTTCGCGATGCGATCCGGTTTGCCAGAACTTGCCTTGTAGCTCGCAGGTGGTCGCCCACGCTCGCCTCTGGAGCTGCTCGACTCTCCGGCAATGCTCGGCTGGGGACAGAAACGTGCCGAAGCAGCACTATGCCCTACGAGCGAATCTGGAACCGTCGTTGAACGCCTCGGCCATTGCATCCAGCCAACCGCACAGCGCGCCGTCCACGACGGTCGGCAGATCGTGCCCATCAAGTGTGCCGGCAGGGCCCACGACTCCGAGCAGCGACTCGAGCGCCGTGCGCAAGGGGTCGGGATCGCTCCACGGAAGGCTGCCACCTCCGCGACCCGCGTCAGCTTGCCAACTCGCGCCCTCGATCCACCAGCGCACCGCCTCTGCGAGCGCGTCCCAGACCGTGAGCCCGGGTCGGTGGGTGGCGCCGAGGTACTCAACGGCGGCGGCGACATCGATCCACGCCTCGCTGTACTCAACGCTGCACGCCCCGTCGCTCACAGTTCCACTCCGGAATCTGCAAGCGACGCGGCATCAACGAGCTCGCGTGTCACGTCGTAGGCGTGGAGTTCGACGACAGCGCACTGCTCGCCCGCCAACACCTGGTTGATGAGCTGCCCATCGGCGCTTAGGACCGACGATGCCAGCTCGAAGGTCGCGTCGACGTCGTGGTCACATCGGAGGTGGACCGTTTCGATCGCTCGGTCGAGCGGAACCGACGCGTCGACGAGGGTGCGAGCCGTCTCGCGTGGGTCGAGCTCGTAGCGCTCGGAGAGAGCGGCGAGATCCTCGGGGCCGGCTCGGCGTGCCGAGAATGCGAATGCTGTCGGAGCATCGTCCACGAGCGTCACCACTCCAGCGACGAACGCCTGAGGAGTCGGCGCGTGCGCAGCGATGTGCGCCACCGCTTCCCCAACCGTGTAGCCGGCTTCAAGGAGCGACGGCCCGACTCGTTCCCACGTGCATTCGCGCGAGTCGAGGCTTCGCAGAGTCTCCCTGGGAGCGGCGGCGAGCAGCTCGGTTGGTGTGCATCCGGCAGCGCGCAGCTCCTCGACCGTGGCGCCAATCGAGGCCGCAATGTCGAGACGATCTGCATCCCAACACTCGTGGATGCCCGCGATCGCCTCGGGCACACCAAGACCGATCGCAGGGACAAGTCCGACGACCAGGTCCAGAGGCACGTCCTCGGCCCGAAGCACAGCCAGGATCGTGCGCGGTGCGAGCACACCCGTGGAATTCAGCGCGTCGACGAGCTCCACCGGGTCCTGAGTCGCATCAAGCGACTGTCGGTCGTGGTCAGAGAGTCGGTGACCCACAACTGCGATCACCTTCGAACGATCCCAGTTGTCGCTCGCGGCGAGGTCGGCAACAAAGCGGTCCGCCCGGTCCGGCGCGTAGATCGCGAGGTCGGCCAACGCTCCTGCGACTAGCGCGTCGGCCGCATCCTTGGCCGAGTCGACAGAGGCACTAAGTGGACCCTGTCTCAGCACACCGTCCACCGTCGCCCATGTCTGCCATCGACCGCCTGGACCCGGCGCCACCACCGCCGCGACGCGATCGTCGATCACGCGCTGCAGCGTTCGCTCGTCACGCGCTTCCGGCATCGGCATCCACGCGAGCGAGGCGCCGACCACCCTGGACTCGCCCGCCACCTCAATGGAGCGAGCGACTTCGGGAAAGCGCTCCTGCAGCGCGTGGCAGGCGGCCTCCTTCCCCTCCGCGAGCGAGTCGGCGGTGCCTTCGCACACGAGCCCGTGGTGGGCGCCACGCCCTGTCGTCTCGAGTCGCCATATCGCTCCCTGGCGGGTCTCGTAGACCCCCAGATACGAGCGCTCGTTCACTCGGCAGAACGAACCGACGCCGACGGCACCAGCGACACCTCGTGACAGCCACTCAGATCGCGAGTACGGCCCAGCCTCGATCCACACGCCAATCGGCAGTGCCCGCAGGTCGGCCGGCGCGAGGTAGTTCCGCCGGCCGGGCGCCACCTCACGATCGTCGACCAACTCGTGTCGAGGGATCGGAGATTGTGCGAGGTCCACCCCGAGGCCGTGCGACACGCCATCCATGACAACGCCCGCCGCATGGCGCACATCGACGAGCGTTCGCCACTTCTCGCGTGCCGACGAGTCCACCGGGTCGAATGCCGGCATCGCGCCGGAGGCGAGTCCGAGCCGGTCGGCCACAAGCCAACCGGCCTGAGCCGCCAGCTCGTCTGGCAGTCGCACCCTGCCCGCCCCGTGAGTCACCCTCGACGCAAGGGAGGCCAGCTGGACTTCAGGGTCGCTCACCTTCCTGGGGGTCCGTCCCAGCACGCGGCCGGACGCCACACGTACAACTTCGATCCAGTCGGCGGCCGACAGCTTGGGAGCCGCGACCGAATTGAGCGTTGAAGGATGAGGCCGGCGCGCGAGCTGCTCGAGTGCGAAGACGGGCTCCCAGCGCAGTCCGCGTGCGACCGACTCTGACGAGGCTCCTGTGCGGGACCGCTCACTGGTGGTCGGCCCCTCGGACACGACTGGCACCCTCACAGGGAGACCGTGCTCGCCTGCACGCACGGCGCAGTTCCGTCCGGTCTCGGTCGAGGCCACCCGCTCCCAGGTCGCTGCGCCGGCGACCGGACCGACAACTCCGTACGACACGAGCAACACCTGATTCCTCGCCGAGTAGTCGACCCACTGGCCGCATCGTTCCAGCGCCGACGCCCAGGCCTCCGGCGATCGGAGCGAGTGCCGCGCCCACGAGTCGAGGTGCTGCAACATCGGGCGAGGATCTTCCTCGTCGAACGAGAAGGGCCGAGATACGACTACCACGGGACTCACGGTGATGAGGACGACGCACTCGACCGCTCACTCGACCACGCACTCTCGAGGTCAGGCCACCTTCTGCGGGTCGATCGACTGCCGCAGGATCCTCCGGGCATAGTTGAGCTGCTGCCTCTCACGCTCCGTGCGGCCGTCGACATCCATCAGATGCACGGCCGTCCTCCACGCACGGTCGACCGCTGCGTCGGACCGCCGACAGCCCGCAAGGCGGTCGTTCGCGGCGGCGCGGTCGACACGCTCGATGGCGAGGTCGGCCGGATCGGGTTCGACTGCAAGCAGCCGGCGATGGAGCCGAACAGGGTCCACGGCAATCGGCTGTTGCACACGCCGAGCCGGAAGACGCACGCGTCCCCAGGCGCGGTCGAGCAGTTGGTTCGCCACCCGACGCGTGGTCGACCGGAGAACACCGACTTCCCGCTCCTCCCCGATCACGATCGCCAGCTCGGCCACGAACTCATCCACCCGGTCTGGACGCCCGACGCATCGCGCCAGCACGAACGGCACCAGCGCAGCCAAGATCAATTCGCCTGCCGATTGCTGACGGTCACGCACATCCAGCAGCCCTCGAAGGACGACGTCCGACTGATCATCGAGCCTCCGGATTGCAGCGACGACCTCGTCGACGGACCCGACCGCATCGAGTCGGCGGTCAACCCGCCACTCACCAGGCAGCGCTCGCCGCCGACGGGCTTGAAGGCAGACATCGAGAGTTCCAACGTCGAACATGCCGTCGACGCTGACGATCGCGGCACACCGGTCCGCACACTCGACCACACACCTGCGACTCAAGCTGGCGTCGTGCTACGGCAGGTCGAGCCCGAAGTTAAAGACCAAGCGCAGCCGTCTCGTCGGTCCTGCCCGAGTCCGGACCGGAGTCGATGAACTCCGTGGACTTGGCGGTCTGGATCTCGTTCGACACAGCGGCGTTGGTCGCGGCGTATTCCGCTGGTGGTCTTCTCAGGGGTAGGGCTTGAAGCGCGCGGCTGCCGGCATGAAGAGCGGATGGGAAGGTGAACCCGACTTCGTGATTCCAACGCACACCGGATGGCGCAGCAGCGGCAGAACGATCGAGGCTCTCGACGTGGCGAGCCGGTGCGAGCCCCACGCCACAAGCGTGATCGCCGCGTCAGACGACTCTCGACGAATGACGTCGTCAGTTTGTTCACCCACGATGTCAACTGTTGCGTGAAGGAGATCGTCAGGTTTCGTCGCCCGATATGCGAAGAGGTTGACGACAACTACCGATCCGCAACCCTCGCGGCGTGCCCATCCGACAACACGTCGAAGCGTCGGGCGGGGCTTGCCGTCGGTATCGCCCGTTGCGGGGTTCAGGCCGATGAAGCACAGCGTGGGCCCGTGAGCCCAGCGCCGGCGGAACCACCAGCGATAGATCGCGTCTTCTGAGTACTCAGCCGTGTCAACAAACTCATCTGCCTCACGAGCATTCGGCGGTTCCGACGTTTGGGCCGCTGCGCGGCGATCGACCCAACCTCCGCTCATCTGGCGGATTGCCTCGACGAGCGTTCTCATCGGCTCGTAGGGGCCGTAGCCGCCGCCGAAGTGATCGGCTCGGTACGCGCAGAATAGGACGGCGCGTGCAAGATCGATACCGAGCCAATCCGGAACCTGACCCGAGCGACTGATCGCGTCGTAGATCGGCATGACGATGCGCTCCAGCTCGTTCGGCGTCCGCGCAAACGTCTCGTACGCGTTGTAGGTAGCGGCGAACTCCAACAACTGCTCGACCGGACCGCTCGATTCAGGTACCCGAACGGGAACACCTCCGACACTGCCGATTCGACTCACGAAATCGATCCTATGAAATGCCGCCAGCTGGCGGGACCCGCGGAAGGCGCTCCGATGCGCCGATGTGGCACATTCCGCTGGTGAGCGTGATCACAGTCGTTCTGCGCCCCCCAACGAGCGCCCGGTTCTGTCGATGTCCCGCCTTCGGTCATGCGATGAGCGGTGCTGGGGCCGATCATGTGACGCCAGGAAGAGCAGCGGTAGCGCCTCGCCCGAGAGCGTCCGTGCAGAAGGGGCACTCGGCGTCGTGGCGCGGGATCGAGCTCGTCACCCTGGGTTCGTGAGGATGAGCGGTGGTGTAGAGCTGTCCGGCGGAACGGAGACCGGTGAACCAGTTTCGGAAGTCCTCGACCGCCCACGCAGCTCCGATGACGTTGAGGCTCTTGACGCTGGGGTTGGCAACGCCCTGCACGTACTGCTGGTCGGCTCGCTGCTCCACGCTGACCGCCTCCTCGGCGAGACGGGTGGTGTTGATCAGCCCGTTGCACCACATACAGCCGGGCGCCCTGCCGACGACGCGTGACACCGAGTAGACGTCTTTGACGGTGCCTTCGTCGTCGAGGCGGACCTTTGCGCCGATCTGGGTCATCGGAATCAGATACTGAGCGCTGACGGCGTTGACGAGCAGGCGAGCCCCGGCCGTGTCCGCGGCGAGGAAGATGTAATCGCACTTGAGTAACGCCTCGACGGCGTCGTTGTGGTTCGCCGCGCGACGCAGCGTGGTGAGACGAATCTTCGGGTTGTTGCGTCGGGCGACCCGTTTGGCGACGGCGACCTTCGACCTGGAGAGCCGTTCCCGCAGCTTCTCGGGCAGCCATCGGGAGATCGGTTCGAGGGCATCCCACCGCGTAGCGCCGATGAGCCTCGGCAGATTGCTGATGTCGACCCGCTCGGGGTCGATGTGCACGAGGTGTCCGACGCCAAGCGACGACAGCATGTCATTGAGCACTGCCCCACCGCCGCCGAGCCCAACGATGCCGACTGTGGCACCCGCGAACATGCGCTGACCGACATCACCGTAGATCAATGCCTGCCGAGCGAACCTCGGCTCGGTTCTGACGATCGTCGAGTTCGCAGGCCGCGGGGTGCGTACCAGCCTTTGGTACTCGTCGAGGACGACCACCTCTGCGATCGGCTCCTCGCCGTCCTTCGTGCGGATGACGCCATTCGCCGCGGCGGGAGCGGTGACGAGCCAGCCGACCCGGTCCTTGCCCGAGGCGGCGAGCAGGGGTTTGGTGCTGTTGTGCTGGCTACGCAAGTCGACGCCGGAAAACTCGACCGAGTCGAAGCCGCCGTGCGGATGGACCGCAATGTAAACGAGGGCTTCGCTTCGGGCGCGTAACGCCTGGCGGGTCGCGAATGCGCCGTTCAGTCGGTACACCCCGTCGCCGTACGTGTAGTCGCTCCCGTCCTGCGCAATGTGCACTTCGTGGACGAGCAGACGCTCGTGGTCGACGCCGCGAGCGACGCCGCAAAGCAACACGGCGCCGTGTTCGCCGGGAGAACCGTGGAGGTGCTCGTGGAGGCGATGCCAGTGGTCTCCCCGGATGTACACCTTCCACGTCGTCATGGCTGGACTCGCAGCCACTCGATGACCTTGGTGATCTTCTGTCCGGCGGTCTGGCGTGATGCGTCTCCGCGCGTTCTGCGCGACACCTGGGCCGCAGGCACCTGAGCACCGATCGGGCCGGCCTGATGGCCCGGCGTCACCGGTGTCTGCAACGGTCGGCCGTCGGCTCGACCGAGATCGGCACGGACGAAGATCGGATAGATGTCGGCGAACGGCAGTGTCGACGCGAGGTGGACGATCACAAACGTCGTCGCCTGGATCCACACCCCTCCAAGAGCGACACCATCGACTCGCACCCAGGTGCCGCCCGTGTCGTGTCCGAGCACGGTTACCGAGTTGTTGCCGAAGTGTCGGCGCAGATCGTCGATAGCGCTCTCGATCGCGGATGCGACGGTGGTGTTCACGAGTTGTCGTCGTCCGGGATCGCGAAGAACTCGATGTTCTCGGTGATCTTCACCGTGTCCGAGTCGCCGACCTGACGGCTGTGCCCGCCGGCATGGACGACAGTCAGAACGAAGTCGACCTTGATGTCGACGCCCTGGTCGATCGCTGTCTCCTTCACTTCGAGCCCGGTCAACTCGTCCTTCTTCTCGAAGCGGACCGGTTCGGTATTCACAGGGATCACCACGAAGCGGGGTCGCTTCGAGACGTCGTCCTGCTTGTCGGTGTGGCTCTGCTCGGTGTGCGGTTCGTTCACGCCGCTCTCCTTTCGTATGTGCAACGTTGTTGCACTCCCACAATCGCGCAGTCGGGAGAAGATTGCAAGCGCGCAACGAAAAGAGTTATGCTTTCCCCGGTAGGAGGCATGATGCCGGAGGACAACCCACACACATTCGACCTCGATGCTTTCGTCGAGGCGCTTGAAGGAGCGAAGGCTGCGCACGACCTCGCGAGCTGGAAGGAGGTCAGCGACGCCAGCGGTGTCAGCCAGTCCACGTTGTCGCGACTGAAAACGGGAACGCGGCCCGATATCGACAGCTTCGCTCGACTCTGCAAATGGGCGTCGGTCGACGCCAACCTGTTCCTCCGTCGCAGCGACGAGGTGCACTACGCGCCCACCTCGATCGCTGCCCTCCTCCGAGCCGATCCGCAGCTCAGTTCTCACTCGGCAGACGCGATCGCCGCAATCGTCAGAGCGGCGTACGAGAGGCTCAAAGAGGACGGCTGATGTGGAAGAGGAGCTCATCGCAAGAAGCGCGCTGCGCGGTAAGGAGTACCTGCACGGCTTCAAGGCCAAGGCAAGTCGACAGGCCGAGGCGATCCGCTCCACCCTGGGCCTCAGGACCAACGACCGCCTCGACACGACCGCTCTCTTCGAGCTGCTCGACCTTCGTCGCTGGGGTCTGTCCGAGGTCGCCGAGGTCGACGAATCGCTGTGGGTCGCGACCGCTCAACTGTACGTCGTTGATCAGAGTTCTTTCTCTGGCGCTCTCGTCAATCGAGGCGGAAGGCGTGTCGTTCTGATCAACGACTCTCACGGCGTCGAACGCCAGCGAGCCACGGAGACCCATGAGGCCGCTCATGCGATCCTCCAGCACAGCAACACCCCATTCCTGTCCGGCACGAAGGTGCGCATCAGCGACGCCCGAGTCGAGGCAGAAGCCGGGCTCCTCGGCCGATGCCTGCTCATCTCGGAGGCGTTCACCGTGGCAACTGCTCGACGCAACTTCGCGGCGAGCGCTAATGAACGACGCGAGGTCATTCGCGAAGCGGCCAGCCACATGAACGTCAGCACCGAGCTGATGCAGTGGGCATTCAACGACGCCGGCGCCTGGAAGCGTGCCGAGCGTTCGCACAGCCGACGCTGAGGCCTCGAAGACCCAACCTTGCTACCCCTCGAGCTACGACGCCACCATGGGCGGTCGCCCAAGCCGACCTCGATGGCCAAATCGAGCAACCAGGCAGCGAACGCGCAGAGCATCCATCGACCGCACGCAGGCCGACAGGCGACGAGCCGCGGCGCATCCGCTCATCGCAGCGCTCTTCTCCGTCGTTCGACGCATGTCGGCCAGCATTGCCTGACCGAACGTCGGCCCTGTTGGTCAACTCGACAGTCGTCGGCAGCGATGAGCTGACCGCAGAGATCGCAGCGGACCTTCGTCACCCTCCCCTCGCCGACGGGCCGTTTTGGCGGTGGATCGACACCGTCTGAGCCGTCACGCTGACGGCTCGCCGAAGGAGATGTCGATGGCGGGACCGTCTGCTTGCCTTGGCCGTCGGGGGCCGGCAGCTGGGCAAGCGCAGCGGCGAGCGTCGCAGGATCGACCGGGCTCACGGGCTCGCTTGCCGGCAGGTCGGTCAGTGGGCATGTGCGAAGGTCGTCGGGAGGACGAGGGTTGCCGTTGTCGTCGAGCGGCACCAGCCCGGCGAGCTGCTTCTCGTTCCACCAGCGCACCGCGTCGAGGTGGATCGGCGGGAGCGTGCCGTGCAGGAGGACGGCTTCACCTGGATACATCTGACGCAGTGCGTTCGCAGGAGCGAACTCCTCGCGCTGGACGCTCTGCGAGACGCTTCGTCGACCCTGACGCTCACCACCGAAGAGCGATGGGATGTCACGCGACGAGTTCCACCGGGTTACGTACTCGTGCCCGAGAAGGCTGGAGAGGTACCTCACAGTCGACAGGTCATCGACGCCCGCGAAGAAGCACTTGGTGCGATGACCCGACAAGACGGCGTCGGCGAGCGTGTTGTAGCGGTGCTGCACCTGCGACAGGTTCTGCCAGCAAGTGACGAAGAACGCACCGAGTCCGGCGATCGTCGATACCTCGGCCGGCAGCCAACCGAGCTCGAGTTGCCCGGCCTCGTCGATCACGAACAGCAGCGGCTTGTCGAGCCGACGGCCGGCGATGTCCCACGAGTGGATGGTGTCCTTCAGGTCAGCGAGCAGCCCACCGAGCACCGGAGACAGCCGTTCGAACTCCGGCTGAGACGCCGTGAGGTAGAGCGTGTTGCCGCGATCGGAGTCTCCACCGAGGAGCCACTCGAGGTCGATGTACCGGGGCTGGAGCGGAAACGAATCCTCTGAGAAGTAGTAAGGCCGCGGCGAGTCGGTCGCGGAGTGAGCGACGGACGGCTCCAACCATGGAGCCAGCGCAAGAGCGGCCGTCGAGTAGATACTCGACCGGATCTTGTGGTCCTCCTTCGCCACGCCAGCGAACGTCGTGGCCGCGTGTCGCGCCAGCAACTTCACTTCGAGGGGCTGCCGTTGATCGAGGCCCCGTCGGAGAAGACCGTTGATCGTCGGCTCCGATGCAACCGCAAGCACCGTGACCCAGGCAGCCAACTGCTCCATCGACACAGGCCGAGCCGGCTTCCCTTCCGCCTCCGTCGTCAGCCGCGACAACCCGGCGACACACATGAACGCACCGAGCAGGTTCTCGCCGTGCTTCGCCCAGTACTCCGCGTTGCTCACGCCGCTGCGCGGTATCGCCTGCGCGAGAGCCCGGCCTGTACGAAGAGCACCCGACGAGGTGACCGCAGCGTTGAGCGGCGTCCACCGCGCACTGGGCAGGTTGGTCGCTGCTCCAGGGTCGAACACTGCGATCTCACCCTTCCGAGCGCGTACTGCGGCAGTGGAGTCGTACAGGTCCCGCTTCACCGACACGGCAACGACGGGCCCGTCCCAGGTCGCAATGGCGGACGTGGCCAGCGCCGTCTTGCCCGAGCCGGTCGGCCCGATGAGCGCGACGGAACCGCGGTTTCCTTGACGTCGCGCGGCCTTGCCCGTGAGCGGATGACGATTGCGGTCCTCGGTCGCGAGCAGGTGCTTGTGATCGGCGAGGCGACCGAGCAACATGCGGCCAGTCGGCGGCACCACGTCATCGACAACCAGCGGTCCGATGTCGGCCGGCGTCGCTTGGCGCGCCTCGGTCTGTTGCCCGAACCGACGGCGTTCCTTGGTCGTGCCGTCGAGGCGTCGCCAGCACCAGACGAGCGCCGTGCCGGCCGCGGCCGTAGCGAGCACTGCCGTCGCGGTGCACACCCAGTACAGCCAGTCGGCGGGCAAGGCGACCGCAGAAGCACCCCACGCGTCGGACGGCTGAGTGCCGGACACGAGACGCCAGCCGACACGCAGCCACAGGTCGAGTCCCCCGTGAACGCTGCCGCCGGTGAACAGCACCGAGAGTCGCGCACCGAGCCAGATCGAGAAGCCCGTGCCGATGACGGCGAGGCCGAGACCGATGAGCGCCAGTTCCCCTCCCGCTCCCGGTTCTCTCTCGCTCGTCACCGAGGTTCTCCCGGCCGATCCACCGCAGCCTGCATCAGTTCGACCAGCGCTTCGATGGGCGGGTCGAGTTGATCGAGGCGAAGCTCGTCGACGAGCGCTCGGGCGTCGGCCACGGCATCGCTGGGATGCGAGTAGGGACCCGAGATGATCAGGCCGATTTCGGTGGCGTGGTCGAGCCAACCGTACCAACGATGCGTGCTCGCCTCGATCGGCGCGCCGGCCGGGTCATGTGTGGTGATGCCGAACTCGATGACGTCGCCGACTGACAACGTCATCGGGATCTGCCAGCCGCGCGCCCCTTCCTCCCAATCGAGCGCAGCGAAGCCGTCGTGACAGAGCGCATCAGGCCAGAGCGTTGCGACCCATCGCCATGCGATCCGATTCGCCGGGATCGGAAGGTCCGGCCAGTCGATGAGGCACCCACCGGCATGGCGGAACACCCACTCGCCGACGGCGGTCATCGTGCCACCTCATCCAGTGCGGTCTCTCCCGCATCATGAGCGGGGCGGTCGAGGAAGGTGACGGTCGTGGCCCTGGTGAACCATCGAGTCGCCTTGTCGCCGGCACGCGTCACGAACTCCTCGCACAGCAGCTGACCGCTGACGGCCACGTGGCGACCGGATGTGAGGTGCTGTGCACACCGGCCGGCGAGTTGTCCCCAGGTCTGGACAACGATCCACAATCGCGGCCGCGAGTCGACGGCGAGACGAAACTCGCAGACAACACCCTTGTTGGTGTCGCGCCGAACCGGGTCCGCTGCGAGCGCCCCTGTAAGGCTCAAGACGTTCATAGCAGCCCCCTCCACATCTGTGAGTGCATGATGGGGGGCGCTTGAACGGAGCACCTCGAACCGGTTGGTTTCACGCTACCGCGCAGCTGTCGACACATGTCGCACATCTCCTTTCAGAGGTCGATTCCGTCGATCTCGGGACGATCGGCCGACGCTGCCAGCGAGGCACGTCGGAGCTGTGCGTCAATCGTCTGATGCCAGGTCGGATCGGCGAGCGCCCAGGCGTTCACATCGAGCCCCTCGGGCGGGATGATCGAGCGGGCCCCGACCTGCTGCTGGTCGAGCAGATCTGTGAGCGTCGCTGTCAACCGGCGCCCGGCGGCGTCCGGATCGGCGGCAATCGCGATCTCGAGGCCGTGATTCGCGGCGTAGTTCGCAAGACGAGCAGCAACCGACTCGTCGGGGGTCTGAGCACCAAGCAGTGCGACCGATCGAAAGCCGGCCTGGCTCGCCGTGAGCGCGTCGGGCAGGCCTTCGCACACCAACAGTGTCTGGCAGCGCTCGCCGCTCGGGACGGGGTAAGCGAGGCGCGGGTGCGGGGCGATCGCCGCTGATGGATTGTCGTACTTGCGCCCCGTCGTGTCGGGGTCGAGATAGCGGGCCTGGACGTACACGGCACGAGTCGCAGGATCGAGCGCCGGCATGACGGCGGCGATCCCAGCGCCGTAAGGCAGCCCACGATCGCGGCGCATCACCTTCCGCCCCGGATCAGCGCCGATCCTGTTGGTGCGAATCGTGTCGTCGTTCAAGCCGCGAGCGTGCAGCCAGTCACGCACCTCACGACCCTGCGGACCCCGAAGGACGCTCTCGCAGACCCGCACGTATCGCTCGACCATGGGGCTCGGTTCGACCGCTGCCACCGCTGGCTGGGTTCGCTTGATCGGTATGGGCGGAAGGGGTCTGTCGGGGATCAGCCCGGCTCGCGTCGCCAGCCAATCGACGGCGTCGAGGCGATCGCAATGCCTGACGCTGGCCACCAGGTCGACGGCATCGCCCCGATGGTCGGCCGACCAACACCGCCAGCGCTCGTGCCCGTGTCGGTCACGGAACATGGTGACGGAGGCGTGGTGGTCATCGTGGTCGGCTACTGGGCAATGCCACTTCCTGCCGGGCCCTGATCGGCCCGAGGACTCCGTGAGTTCGTCGAGCAGAGAAGCGAGGTCGGTGCGATCGAGCACGTCACCGATCGGCCAATGGGTGCGGTGGTCACGCTGGCCCATCGCCCTGATCCACCATCGCCTGGTCGGTGTCGAACAGCCGCCGTTCGTTCGCGGTCAGCACGGTGTGCACGACGGCGGACCTTGCGCCCACACGCCAGATGCCGCGGCCCTGCACGAGCTGCCCGAGCCAGTCACGCTCTCGTTCGGTGAGATCGAACATCTCGGCAGCGAGCGCCACCTGCTCGGGTGGTTGGCGCAGCAACACGCGCGTTTGAATGTCGGACAGCAGCCCCGCTGCGATCTTGGCTGAGGCTGTGCCGTCGTCGGCCTGCGCCGTGAGGTCGGATGGGCGATGGCAGACGAGCACGGTTGCGACGCCGTAGGTGCGTGAGAGCTTCAGCGACGACTGGAAGTAGCTGGCGCCGTGACGGACCGCTGCCCACGCCTCGTCGATCACCTGCACCGACCGCCGTTCCGGTCTGCCTCGAAGGGCACCGGTCAACCAGTGTGTGGCGGCCACCATCACCAAGGGCAACGCTTCGGCGTTCCCGTACACCGTGGAGAGATCGAGCACCACGCCCGGACCGTTGTCCCAATCGATCGAGACGGTGGTCGGCCCATCGAACATTCCCCGGAGCGTGCGACTGCAGAGCTTGTCGAGAGCGAAGGTCACCGGAGCCGTGGCCCGGGCGAGTTCGAGCGGCGAGTGTCGAGAGAGGCGCACCAGCTCGTCGGGAGGGTCGAGTATCTCGGCGCACAGATCGCGGAGCGTGAAGGGCACCGGGCTCTGACATCGGCGTTCGATCGCCCACCCGAGGACTGCGTCCTCGAGCGGAGAGAGCTCGCGACCCAGCACCCCGACGACGAGTTGCGCAGCCAGGTTCTGGCGGGCGATCACGCTTCCGTCCTGGTCGCCACCTCCGGCGTCCATCGGGTTGACGCGATCGGTGCCTCCGGGGTAGAGGCGCACCACGGTGAGCCCGAGGTCGTGAGCGAGGGAGCTGTACTCGCCCTTCGGGTCGACGATCGCCAGATACCGCCCGGTGCCGTACACCGCCTTCAGGCGCCGCACGAGCGCCTTGACGGTGGCCGACTTCCCGAAGCCGACGGAACCCATCACGATCATGTTCGGGTTGGTCAAGTGGCCTTGGGCGTAGAACTCGAATGGGTCGAAGAAGAAGCCGCCCATCCCAGCCGTGACGTTGGCGCCCATGAGCACTCCCCGCTCACCGAACGATGCATCCGCGTGGAACGGGTACACGGAGCAGAGGTGCGCCATGGTGGACCGCGCCCAGTCGCCAGGTATCCCGCGGTGGGCCGAGAGAACTCCCGGTGGGCGTACATCAGAGTGAGGACGCTCACGCCGAAGCGCGCTGCCGCTGAGGACGGCTTGCGCCCGACGTTGGCGCGCCTGCTCGGATGGCAGCAGCCGGAGATCACTCTGGCGGCTCATGCGCGAGTACCAGTTGTGAACGATCGCCCCAGCGGCAGCGACGCCACCCACCCTTCGCCCTGGCGCGCTGCAAGTGGTCGGAGATCGAGCATCGACTGCGCCGCAGCTTGCTCGACGCGGGCACATGCGTCGTCGAGCTCGTCGCTTCCGCCCGCCACCACGGTGACGATTGCTGCGTGTCGGAACTCGGGATGCCCCTCGGCGAGCTCTCGCTCGCGTGTCTCGACGTCGGCCTGGCGTCGCCGCTCGCGGGCGGTCAACCGGAAGCCGTGTCGTTCCTTCTGCGCGTGATCCGCCTCGATCGACGTCAGTTGTCGATTCGCGTCTGCAGCGGCTCGCTGCAGTGGCACCGGCTCGAGGACCACTGTGACGATGCGGGTCGCACCGTCGCCTGCGAGGAGGGGCGCCATCCAATCAGCGCCGACCGGGAGCATCGGCCAACCCGCGACGCGGAAGGACCGGTGCATCGAGCCGTCGACGGAGACGACATCCCAGCGCGGTTCGACTGCCATCGGGCCCCACTCGATTGGCCCTCTCCGGATCGCGGCCGCCAAGGAGCGCCGCACTGTCGACACCTGTGCAACTCGTGACGGATCCGACCTGAGACGAATCGCCGTCGACAGCTCGAGTGCATCCAAGGGGCCAGTGACTCGAACCCCCGCCGACTCCAGCCGCGAGACCAACAGCCGAGCCTCATCCGTCAGCGTGTCGATCGCCGCCGCGACTGGTTCTCGCCGGCGCGTCCGGACCCGACGGATGTCGACGGTCAGGGTGAGCAGTACCTCGTGCGCAATCGTGAACGGGTCCTGCAGGTCGAGCAGCTGCTGGTAGTCCTTGCTCGCCGCCGAGCTCGACGGGCAGTCGAGGCCGTCGAGGAACTCCCGATGACCGCTCACTCCGATCGGGTGTGCCCATTCCTGCCACGTGAGTCGGCTGACTGCGCACTGAGCTCGGGCCAGCGGGCCGAGCGCTGCTCCCCAACTGGCGATCAACCCGTCCTGCTCCCGCAGTGAAGCGACGGGGAAACCGGCGCCAGTCGCTTGCAACACCAAGGACACCGATCCGGCTCGCTGGTCGTGCACAACGGCAACGCTCCGGCGGCCGGCTTGCCAGTCGATCGGTGCGTCGAGCATCGCAAGACCGCGCAATGGCTCCGGGAGATCGTCGTCGAAGCCGGGGCCCGCCGCCAGCAACGAGGCCCGTACCCATGGACTGCGGTTGCGACTCCGAGTCCACCACAGGCGGATGCCGGGGCCGGCTACATCGAACAGCGGTGTGCGCCGCCAGCGGCCGAACGCCAGGGCAAGGCCGACCGCCGGGCCGACCGCGCCCACGAGTGGCAGACCAGCCATCAGGCAGAGGGTGAGCCAGAGCACGCCAACGACGAGCGGGATCGACTGGCGCAGCGAGAGGCCGAGGAGCAGCGAGGCACGTGCGGGGTCGCCGAACCGATAGCGCACTGGTGCTGCGTCGCTCACGACTGCACCTCCTCATCGTCGCGCTGTGGCGCCGGAACTGCGCCGGGCCTCGGAGCCACCGATGGCCGGGCAGGTCGAGTTCGTGCCGATGCGCCAAGACCACCCGCGCTGCCGGCTCCTGGCGACCCCACGCTGGCAGTCGCCGGTGATGAGCCCTGCGAGCCCGAGGTACCGGATGTACCCGTCGTCGCACTCCCGCCTCCCCCCGTCGCGCCGGCGGACGAGAGCTGCTGCGGCAACGCACGAGTTGCGGCGGATGCCGCCGCGCTCGCGCCGAGTGACTTCACCATCAGACCGGCCTGCGCCGCAGTCAGGCCGGCACGTCCCCAGCCGCCGACGATTCCCGAGGACACGGCGGCACCCTCGACGGACGGCAGGAGTCGATAGACGACCCACGGAGAGAGGCCCGCGATCGCGAAGCAGGCGAAGCCCGAGATCAATGTGCCGAGCGCTGCTGCGCCGTCCGTCGTTCCCTCCGCGCCGGGAGCACCGGCGTTGGCCAGCAACTTGACGCCGACCACCAGCGTCATTGCGATCGCCGGCTTGGCGAGGACCAGCGCCACGGTGACGTGCACGAGTCGACGACCCGAGCCGCGCATCATCGGCGACACCGATGACGACCAGACGATTGGCGCGAATGCTGCAACGAGGTACAGCAGCGAGGAACGCATGAAGAGCACCACGGTGGTGACGATGAGGCCGATCATCCCGAACAGCAGAGCAAGCGGGCCGAGGAACGTGGTGGCCAATCCGCCAGCACTGCTCATCGTGCGGGCGAGTCCGTCCAGCACGGACTGCGCATCGGTGCGACCGGCCTGCCAAGCGACGTCGGACAGCACGTCTGCGCCGCGGATCAGGACGTCCATGACGGTCACCGTCAGCGCAGACGCGACGATCGCCTTCGGGCCTTCCTTGAGGGCATCGACGACCAGCTCCGGACGCCCGCCGAACCCGGCTTGAACAGCCGACGCGAGCATCAACGCGATCGTGATTCCGAGCGAGATGCCGGCGAGCGGACGCACAAGACCCGTCTCGAACCAGGCTTCGCTCAGCCGAGGAGTGGTTGCCGTATCGAGGACTCGCCACACCCATTCCATCAAGAGCAGCAACCCATTCGCGAACCACGTGTAGATCCCTTGGATCACCTTGTCCCAAGCCCAGCCGACCACGCCCCCGATGGCGTCGCCGAACAAGTCAAGGGGGTTCGGGAACGGCCACATCAGCGCACCGCCGCTGTACTTGCCGGTGGCCAACCGAGCGGCTCGACGAACGCCTTGGCGTCATCGAACGCTGCTTCCGCTGCGGGCGAAGGAGTCGGCCCGGGCACCGAGGACCACCGGTCGACCAACCAACGGCTGCCCACCTGCACCATGTCGAGCGTCACGGTGCGCCACACCTGTCGGCCGGGTCCCGTGCCCGGCACCGCCACCACCAAGACGGACCACACCTCGACGCGCACGCCGCTCGCGGTCACCTCAGCTCGTGCGGAGATCGGCTGTTCGACGACGTGCAGATCGGCCGGATTGACGTCACGCTCGCCGAGGTCGAGCAGCATTGCGGTGACGGCCGCCGAGGTCTCTTCCGCCAGGGTCGGCCCGTACGAATCAGTGGTGAAGGACTCGATCAACTCGCGGCGAGAGATGAACCCGGCGCGAGCCACGTCATCGGTGAGGGCGACGGCTGCCACCGCTGCGATGCGCGCATCCTCCATGTCATCGCTTGGTTCAGTGGGTGGCAGCTGGAGTTGGTGGTCATCGACCACCGCGTCCGTGGATGCGGTCGACTCGTGGGAGCCGATGCGCATGACGACGACACCGATCGCGGCCACTGCAGCGAGCACTGCGAAGAACACGGTGAGCCGACGCACGATCAGCCGCCTGTCGCCGCGTAGAGGGTGGTAGCGATCGTCCACGCGAGGCCTGAGAGGATCGCCGCACCCATCCCGCCGAGCAGCCACTTGCGCCCGGCAGACGATGCCCCGTAGTTCGAGCCGAAATGACCGATCCCGGTGGTGATTGCGCCGATGAGGAGGCCGGCCAGTGCGGCCGTGAGGCCGCCCCACTTCAGCCAACCGAGCACTTGCCCCACCAGCTCGGCGCCGGGAGCCGTGCCGTCTGCTGGTGGGTTCGGGATCGCCGCACCCGCCCAGGCCACTTGCGGCAACGTCATCACACTGACCAAGCACATCGCCGAGGCAACGGCCAGCAATCGAGCCTTTCGACTGTTCGCCTTTGTCCTTACGTCCATCGAGTCCTCCTGGGTGTTCGCTCCCGACCGACATGGCAGGGGTTCGACCACCAACGGACACACCCCGACCGCCGAGGATGAATCGCTTCACCGAATGCATCACTGGGATGTCCGTTGGAGGTGATGAAGTCCGCGATCGTTCTCACGAGTTCTCTGCTCCTCGGCATCGTCGTGCTGCCGGTGCTCGTTGCTGGAGGCGACCCGCCACCGATGACCATCTGCGGTCAGCAGGCCGGTTCGACCGACACCGTGCTCGCCACGATTCGCACGCTCGAGTCGGGAGGCAACTACCGGGCCCAGGCAGCCGGGTCGACCGCCTCCGGCGCCTATCAGTTCCTCGACAGCTCGTGGGCGGGCTACGGCGGCTACACCCACGCCAAGGACGCTCCGCCCGAGGTCCAGGACGCGAAGGCAGCGGAGAACGTCACGGGGATCCTCAACGACCACGGTGGCGACGTCACGACCGTGCCGGTCGTTTGGTACATCGGCCACGTTCCGGGTCCGACCTCGGCGGAGTGGGACACCGTGCCGTACCCAGCCGCAGGTAACCGACTCACGCCACGGCAATACCAAGCGCGATGGATGGTGGTGTACAACAGGCTCGTCGACGCGTCGACCGGAGTCGGTACGACAGAGGCTTCGTCGACGACGACCGAGCCAGCGGCCGATTGTCTCGGCGGCGGAGTCGTGCCCATGGACGGCGACTGGTCCCTGCCAGGACCGCGCAGCTTGATCGATGCCAACCCGTCAGCACTTGACCAGCCGCACCACGACTATCCCGCGTGGGACTGGCTCATCCCTGTGGGCACGCCGGTCTACGCCGTTCGAGGAGGCCGCGTCGCCGTCGCGCGGACCTGGCCGTACAACTGGTGGAACCGAGGTTGCGGCTCGGAGGGCGGCAACGGCTGCGACACCTGCGGTATCGGCGTGACGATCATCGACGAGCAGGGCACCCACTGGACGTACTGCCACGGCAGCGCCCTGATGGTGCAGCCCGGCGACACCGTCCTTGCCGGCCAGCAGATCATGCGGAGCGGCAACACCGGACGCTCTGGTACACCCCACGTCCACCTCGAGATCCAGGTCGATGGAGTGCAGGTTTGCCCACAGCCACTTGTCCGAAGCCTGTACTTCGAAAGCACAGGCATCGACCCCGCCAGTCTGCCGTCCGCCGGCTGTCGGTTCTGATGCGGGCGCCGGTATCGCAGCGCTGCTGAGGATCCACTCCGCAGCGTCCTAGCCGCCACGGCGCCGGATAGCGAGCGCTGAGCCGGCGCCCCGAAGCACCCGCTAGCTCTGCTCCGCCGTACCGACGAGTGACTTGCCGAGGGCTATCAGCGCCGAGTTCATGCCGTCACTCAGCTCCAGCAACTGCGCGCAGCACACCAGTGCTTCGCTCTCCGTCTTCCACGCCGGAACGCTCGACCACGACCATCCGATGGTGCCGTCCTCGTTGTCTCTCGTTTGATGCGACGACCACAGCGCGATGGTCCCGAAGTGAGCCATCTCGCACAGTTCGCTGTAGACCACAGCGAACTGGTCGGTGTGGTTGGCGTCCATATAGCTGACAAGCGCTTGAACGGACTTCCGGTTCGGCGCGCCCTTCTTGGTCTCACTCGGCCGTGTCATCAGGACCTCTACGTACTTCGGATGGTCGGCGACGTAGAACGCCATTGCCACGGTCTCGGCGAACTGGCGCAGCAGCGTCATGGTTGCGTGCGGATTGGCCGCAGCAATCTCCCGAACGATCCCTTCACGGAGTGCGCGAGCCCGTGAGACTGCGCTACCGAAGAAGACGAGACTGTGGTTCCACTCGCCACCACGCCCCAAGAACGTCTTCAGGATCTCGTGCGCGAGATCATCGAACGGTTTATCGAGAGCAATCCGTTGAAGCGCGTCATCCAGGTCCTTGAACTGCTGCAAGTCAACGAGGATCGCATCGGTGGGGCGCTTGGTCATGGCACAAGCGTGACAGGCCGCAACATCGCAGTGCTGCACGTACCCGGAGACGAGCTGAACCGTTTCGCGTCTTCAGTTTACGATCTGGATACCAAGCGGTAGTATCCAGATCGTAAACTGCGCCACGAGGAGCGACATGATCGATCCCAAGGATCTACTCAACTCAACCGAGGTCGCCGCGGAACTCGGACTTCGACACCGAGAGGCGGTTGCCACATACCGTGGCCGGTATCCGGAGTTCCCTTCACCGATGATCGAGAAGGGGACGTGTGTGCTGTGGAACCGCGTCGCAGTGCAGGATTGGGACGACTGGCGCAGGAAAGCGCAGCGCGGCCCGCTCGTCTGGTGCGAGCGACTTGGCGACGACACTTGGGCGATGAGCACCAACGGTCTGCCTCAAGTCGCCCAGGTTGAGCCGGATCACGCCTTCGCAACCGTCGAACACCGGGTTCGCGCTGCTATCAACGCTGCTTTCGCTCCGCTTCACTACGACCCCGAGTTCCGCCTCGCCGCACCGATACTCGAGTGTGTCTACTGCGCAGGCCGCATCACTGCCACCGGCGGCTCGTCCGGCGTCGGTGCGACACTTCGACGCACCGGCACGTGTGATGAGTGCGGAACGCGCTACCGATCGGCGGGCCCGATCGGATGGACGCTTCCATAGCGATCTACATCAACGTCCATCCGGCGGCGAGTCGACTCGCCGATGGGGCCGTCGGCAAGTTCGCGGTTCGACACTCTCCGCGTCCACCGGGGCGGCCCCCGCTGCGAAGCGATTGCGAGGTGACCGATGACTCGCCGATTTCTCAGTCGAACCTCCCCTCACGCCGTGCGCAGAGCCGATGGCGGGGACACGAGTTGGTTGTAGAGCAGCAAAGTGGGTGCGCTAGGTGCACTCTCCGAGTCGAGCTCAGCGAGACGATTGCACAGCTCTTCGAACGCGACACGGACCCCTCCACGGTTGCCTGCGTACGCCTCGGCCCGCATTCGCCAGCGGTACAGGGGCTCGTTGAGTGGGAGTGCCCGGAGGCCCCGAGCGATCGCGCTCCGAGCTACTGACAGGTCTCCGTGCTCGAGCGCCAACTCTGCGAGCCTCACGCAGACACTCTCGATCGCCTCGCATGCCTCGGCGTTGAACTGGTGCTCGTACGACCAGTCGTATCCCTGGGCGTCGAACGGCGTGCCCTCGATGAGAGCCGTCGCATGGAGGAGCAAGTCGATGGCTTCGCCGGACGACACCTCTGCCGCACGCGCGGCGAAGGCCTTCATCACACTCAGGTCGGTCAGGACGCCGTCGGCGAGGCGAACGGTGCTGGCACCCTGTTCCCTGGCTGGAAGCGCAGCACCAAGCGAGACCCTTGCCTTCGAGATGCGATTCCAGAGTGTCACCTTCTCGATTGCTCTGCCTCCCCAGACCGCGTTGACGACCTGATCCTCCGTGGCTTGACCGCCGTTGCAGGCGAGGAATGCAACGAGGCTCACGTCCAGGCGACCGAGGTTCGGGTAGCCGTCGACGCGTGGCGGGCCGAGAACTCGCACGAGAACCTCTGGCGCCGGCGGCTCCCACTCGTCATCCTCACCGAGATCGTCGTCGAGCACATCGATGTCGAGCGCATCGACGTCGAGCGGGCGAGCCTCACCGACTCCATCCTCATCCTCGCCGTCAACAGTGTCTTCGTCGCTCATCTCGAACCCGTGCAGTAGCGAGACGAGAGCCTCGGCCGGAGCCACCTCGAGTGCGACAGCTTGAAAGCGCAGGCCGATAGGCGACAGCAGCGCCGATCCATCGGCATCGACTGCGAGAGTCGCACGCGCCGGCGCGTCACCTGTCAGAACGACGGCCACGCCTCGATTCGGGGGCGCCTCAGCCGACAGCACATCCGCGTGCTTCAGCTGGTCAGCAGCAGCGACGACAACCGTCAATTCGCGACCGTCAGCGGCTCCGTTCAGGCGAAGCCCGAACGAGGAGTCCAGAGAAGCGGCTCGAAGGACTTCTTCGTGCTGCTCTGCGACCGAAGTGATCCGTGAGACTGCATCCCTCTCACTGGCGGGAGAGGCTCGCCCCGTGTTGGCCTCCGCTTCGGGATCTGTATCGACGAGGAACAAGTAGCTGTTTGCCAGCTCCTCCGACAGCGAGAGCTCGAGCACCAATGAGCGGATGAATGCCTCGACCGCCGTTGCATCACCGGTCACCGCGAGGGAGCCGAGCGCTTCGAGATTGACGAGCAGCGTTCCGCCGTCTCTGCTGCCGAAGGTGACCAGACCGGGGATCGGCGCGGTCTGGGGTGTCGCCGGCAAGTGGAGGTCGGCGTCGTAGATCAGCCGCCACGACCATCCACCGTCGGCAGCCTCCCATGGTCGGGGAGCGACAGGGTTCGGTTCATCCCAGAGCAACTCGAGCCCGTGGTCGGCGGACATCTCGACCGCGATCGGCGTGCCGCGCACGTCGGCCGGGACAAGACACCGAGCAAGTTCAGCCAGCTCAAGATTCGCCCATCGAACGAAGGACACATCGCCAACTCTCACCAGTTGCCGCTCCGTCTCCGTGCGTACCGCAGCATCGCGGCGAAGCGTCCGCTCCCCACGCGCTGCGCGTCGACGTTGTTGCCGTCGGTACGCCGCAAGCGCTCCAGCGCTGAGAACCGTCGCACCGGCCAAGCCAGCGAACCATTGCGCCGCGCTCCCATCCTCTGTCGCTGCGCGATCGGAGTCAGACGACGAGACGATCGGTGTCTCGGACAGAGGCGTCGTGGCCGGGTCCGTTGCCGATGGCACCGCAGCCGCCGGCACGACAGTGGTCGTCACGGGCACCAAGGGTGGCGTTTCCGGCACGACCGTCGGTGATGTCGTCGGTACGGTTTGGGACTCAGGCGGAGAGGGTTCCGGCGCTGGGGTGCTCTCGGGTGCTGGGGCGGTCGGTGCAGGAGCCTCACCGACCGCCGGAAACATGAACTGCTCGCCGGGGAAGATGAGGTTCGGGTCCTCGATCGTGTCGGGGTTCGCTGCAATCACCTCGTCGAGGTACTCGATCGTCTCGCGACCGCTGACGGGTTCAGCTTTCGCCACCTCGAGGCGGTCCTCGGAGAGATCCCACAGCGTGTCCCCCGGCTCGATGGTGACGACGGCCGGCGCGAGATACGAATCGACGCGATCAAGCAGTCCCTCGGGCGGGGCCGATGAGGGCACTCTGTCGGCCGGCACCGCTGCGTCGGCCGGAAGCCGAAGGACCTGTCCCGCTCGAACGTCGCGCGGAGATCGCAGTTGCCAGTTGAGGTCGATGATCTCCGATGAACGAGATCCGTCGCCCAGTGCGACGACCGCTATGTCCCACAGGCTGTCGCTGTCGGCGACGCGCCAAGAGCGGACCTGCTCGACCGTCGTCGCGTTGTCGGGTCCGGATGCGCCCAGCACGATGGTGCTCGCAGAGGGCGCCCGCGACGCCATGGCAACCGCTGGGGCAGGGCGAGCCAGCGATGGAGTGGGCGTCGATGCGAGTGTGATGCCGATCGACAGGGCCAGCGCCACCAGCCTTCCGATGCCCCTACCCACCCCCGCCGGCACCAGTGGTGCTGGTTGGGCGAGCTGACCCCGGTTCGAGCGAGGCACGTTGACCACCAGCTCCCACACGATGGCCCACGCAAGCTGCGCCCAGGCGATCCAGACCAGGACGGCGAGAACCTTGATGACGGCCTCGCCGGGAATGTCGCCCTGCTGCACAGCGGTCGAGATGCGACTCCAATCGGGCGCACGGCGGGGCAGCGGCCAGCCAGCCACGAGGGCGAGCAACATCGGTACACCGACGAGGAGGGCAAAGAGTGCCAGCAGCGCAGCCAGCGAGCGGATGCGATTCGTTAGACGGGCCACGTCAGCCTCCCTCCTCCCCGGTCACACCGCGCTGAGCGACGGCCGTCGCACTGCCGCTCACACTCTCGGGAAATCCTGGTGCGGGAAACGCGTAGCCCACACCCGCTGAGACCGTCACCGTGACCGTCTCACCATCCACGGCGACGTCGCCCGAGTAACCCGACGCAGCGATGATCGCCTCGGCGCGCTCGACGGCAGCGGCTTCGTCGATCACGCCGCCGGATCGAAGCGCTGTTGCATCACCCTGCGCGCCCGCACGGGCGGCCGCTGCCGCCACGGCGTGCGCATCGCGGCGAGCAGACCACTGCTGTGTGGCCGACACGAGCGACCACGCTCCGAACATGAGGAAGACCACGAGGATCGTCGTCATCGGCATGACCGAGCCGCTGTCACGCAGCTCGTCCGGTCGATGACGGCGCTGGCTCCTGCACCCTCTCACGCTTGACCTCCCCGAACGACGTCGACGTGCTCGACGCCTCGGCCCGTGACGGTGCGACTGCCAGGAAAGCCCGCGAGCACCACATCGGCAAGGGACACATTGCAGGTGACCTCGACGACGACGACACTGCCCGGCGACAGGTCGCCCTCGACCGTGACTGCCAGGTTCTGACATGCAACTCCTCGTGCGGCGAGAGTCTGCGAAGCGACCTGTTCGGCGGCAGCCGAAGCCGAGCCCTGGTCGTACTCCGCGGCCGCCGCACGAGCTGCGGAGCGCGCAGCGGCGTCGACGTCTCCGCCGCTCCCAACGACTCGAATCGCGCCGATGATGAAGAAGCCGACGAGGAGGAGCGACGTGACGGCGATGGCCGCTTCTACGCCAGCCGAGCCCCGGTCATCGTGCCGCATCGATCGCTCGTCCACCTCTCTCATGGCGCACCCTGCGGGTCGAACGACTCCACCTTGGCGGTCGCCTGGGCCTTCACCGTGATCGTCCCGAAGAACGGCAGCAGCGAAACGACCTCACCGCTGGCGGCAACCGTGACGGTCTCGCCATCCGATGTCCCCGAGGCAGAGTACGAATCGAGCAAGGAGCCGCCGCCCTCGTCGATGAGGTCCTCTGCGAGCGCAGCGCCGGACTCGGGAGACGAGTCCTGACGCGCCGCGGCAGAGGCACCATCTTGTGTCGCGCCGGCCAGCACCTGCCGGGCGTAGTACGCCAGCCCGTACTGAACGACGAACAACGTGGCGAGAAGAATCAGCGGGACCATGAGGACGGTGGCCGTGACCTCTCCCCGATCGCGGTGCCTCAGGGTTCCGGCACGTTGTTCGCGTTGTTTGCGATCTTGATCGCAATCACGCCGCCGGCGGCAATGGCCGCGATCACGAGGATCACGATCAAGGCCGTTGTCGCCGTCACCTCGCCACGATCCCTCTCGTGGCCGGCCTCGACCAGTCGCTCCCGCGTCGCCGCCACAGCGCGCAGCCACACCGACCAGAGTTGTACCTGTAGTTCCAGCATGGCTGGTGCTCCTCTCGTGAGTGCCGGTCGAGAGTGGACGTACTTCGTGGTGGGCCGGAACACCACGACGGCTTCGGTCGAGCGGTCTCATGGCGACGAGAGCGCAGCCAGCGCCGGGTAGCCAATGAGGACGAGGAACCCCGCGAACATCAAGGCGACGGGAAGCACCATGGTCTCGGAGCGCGACTGCGCCTCCGACTCGATCTGCGAGAGATCCTTGATTCGAATCGCCGTCGCTTTCGCTGTCAGCGAGTCACGAACCTGGGCGCCGCCACCGGCGAGCGTCATCGAGGCCTCGAGCTCCTCCAACTCCACGATTCCGAGCCGATCACCGAGCTGGCCGAGCGCTCGCCAGGGAGGTTCACGTCGCGCTTGCGCAGCGGAGAGGGCTGCTCGCAGATGACGGAAGGGTCCACCACGCCCCACTGCCACTGCGTCGAACATGGCCGTCTCGACGCCTGCGCCGCCTGACATCAAGATGGTCACCAACTCGAGGTAGCCGGCCAGACCGTGGCGGAACGCGCGCCTCGCCTTGTCCGCATCGGACGCCAGGTCGATGCGGGCATAGAACCAACCGCCGATCGCGCCGACGCATGCCGCTGCGACGGCCACGAAGGGAGAAACCGGCGCAACGCCACCAGCCACCGACAAGAGCACCAGTGCGAGTCCGGGCGAGGCCAACAGCAACGACCAGACGAGTCGGTCTTGCACCCAGCGAGCGAGATCGCGCTCGCACACCGCCAAGTCGGCGTCGCGGGACGGCGTGCCAGAGCCTGCCAGCCATCGAACGGCGAGTCCTCGATGGTCCACCGGCACCTGAACGAGTCGAGGTCGGTGGAGCTCGGCGACGAGAGCCGCGAGTGGTGTGGTTGCGCCGACGAGGCCCCTCACCACCAGGAGCACACCGGCACCCGCGAGACCGCCTGCCAGAGCCACCATGAGCACGCTCACGATCGACCCACCCGTTCGTCCTCGATGCCGGCGAGAAGTCGCGGCGGCGTGACCGGACGACCGAGTTGAACCAACGACCAAAGCGCTCCAGCGAACAACGCGCCGATCGCCATCAGAACGATCTGCCCCGTCGCGCTGTCGTACGGGGACATGAAGGTCGGGGAGAACACCAGCAGGATGACGGCAAGTCCGAACGTGATCGCGACGAGCGCCCGTGACGACGCGTAGGTGCGAGCCCGGCCGGTCTCGACCCGCAGACGCATCGCCGACTGATCCCTCGCCGATCCTGCAATCTGCGTCAGCAGCTCGGCGAGCCGCTGTGCCTGCCGCTCCGCTGCGATCACCAGCGAAGCCACGATGAGATCGGCGACAGGGTCGGCGACTTCGACAGCGAACCGACGCAACGCCGACGTGAGCGATTCCCGCTCGGCCCGCACGGCGAGCAGCTGCACCTCCTTCCGTATCGGTGCAGGCGCCACCCGCGCGGTCAAGGCAATCGCCTCGCGAAGACCTGCATGAGCGGTGATCGTGTCGCGCAGCATCTCCGCCCACGACGCAAGGGCTTCGCTCTTGGCGTTGAGTTCGTCTCGACGTCGCCGAGTGCCTGACAGCAGCGGCGCAACGGCAGCGGCGCCACCTGCGAGCACACCGGCGGCCGGCCAACCCGTCAACGCCCATCCGGCGGCGGCAGCAGCCACGACGAGTCCACCGCGCCACCAGAGCTGATCCCACGAGATCGGCCGACGCACCGTGGAACGCTGTGTGACACCACGAAAGCCGGCAATCACGATCCACAAGCCGGCGGCGAACAGCAGCCCCGTGACCGCTCCAGCGAGAGTTCTCATCTGAACCCTCCTCCGAGCACGGAGTCATCGAATCCAGCTCGACGCAAGCGCTCCCGATGGTGTTGCTCCAGACGGTTCAACGTCACGGTCTCGCCGGTGGCCGGATCTCGGGTGACAATCGAGTTCGTCGTGCAGCGGCGGCCATCGAAGCCAGCCACCTCGGTCACTTCGACGACCACGCGTCGGCCGTCCGATCCTCTATCGAGATGGATGACGAAGTCGATCGCTTGGCGGAGCTGGTTGTGGGCAACCTCGGGCGGAAGTCGGTCCTCGCCTGTGCCGAGGTAGAGGGCCAACTTGTCGAGCGCGCCGACCGCGGAGGCCGCGTGCACCGTCGTCAACGACGACTGCCCGTGTGTCATTGCCTTCAGCATCGGGACAGCACCATCCGAGTCACGAACCTCGCCGAAGACCAACCAGTCCGGCCGGTAACGCAGTGCGTGCTTCACCTGACTGCCCGATGAGATCGAGCCTTCCCCTTCGTTGTTCGCCAGCCGCTCCTCCCACGACTCGACGTTCGGGTGCAGCACAGGGTCGAAGAAGTCGAGCTCGGCAGTGTCCTCGATCACCACGACTCGCGCCATCGGGCTCAGCTCCGCAAGGCACGCTCGAACGAGCGTGGACTTGCCCGAGCCGGTCGGCCCCGAGAAGACCAGCCGGATCTCCGTCGAACGCAGGCACGCGGCAAGCAGCTCTGCGACTGCGGCCGGCATCATCCCGAGGCCCAGCAGATCCGAGAGCGTCACCTTGCCCAACGTGTTCCGTCGGAGCGCGAACGAGACGTGTTGCGAGACGTCCCGAGTGGCGGCGAGGCGCAGACCTTCGCCCAGGCGCATCACGAGCAGCGGCACCTGATTGTTGAACTGACGTTCCGTCCGTCCAGCGGTACGAGCAAGATGCGAGAGCCACGCTTCCAGCTCCTGCTCGCTCGCCCACAGCCGCTCATCGAGGTGCTCGACGGAGCCGTCCGATCGGTAGACGAACACGAGGTCGAAGCGAGACGCCACGATCTCTTCGACCGATTCGTCGGCCAGCAACAACTCGACCGGACCAAGGCCCACAGACAGCGCGAGGACACGATCAACAACGGATTGCTCCATCTCGGGCGTCAGCCGCGCGCCACCGCTTCCCAACCGCTCGGCGTCATGGCGCTGCAGCTCCGCGCTCAGCACCTTGTACGCGAGCGCTTCCTGGCCGGAGCGTGCGAGTGGTGGTTTGCCAGCGCGCACGCGTTCCGTGGCATCCGCCTCGAGGGCGTCTTGCACCGCCCGCGTCACCGCCGTGACGAGCATCAGGTCCGGTGCGCTCATGCGAACCGCCTCTCGACATCGCTTCCCTTCGAGATCGCCGCCAGTGGCTCGGACATCACAGCCAAGCTCGCGACCTCGGCGGCGATCTCGACGGCCGATCGCCACAGCCAGGACCTGCGCGCCTTGCCTGGAGCCAGAGCATGGCCGGCCATTCGCGCCAGGTCATCGGAGGCTGCAACAGACCACACCGGTGCAGTTCCGAAGAAGTCGGCCAGTTCATGCTTGTCGTAGGGCGGCTTTCCGATCACCAGCACACCGACCATTGCTGCGTGCTGCTGAATCGCTGCGACTCGACGAGGGACCTGCACCAGATCCTCGGGTCCGGCCCGACACACGACGAGCGCGAGGTTCGACCACTCGGCCAGTTGGATCGTCGGCTTCGACGGCGACAGACGGCCACAGTCGAGTAACCAGACCCGGTCATCTCGAGCAAGCTGTGCGGCCACCTGCGCTGCCGTACCCGACCACACCGAACCGGCCTGTTCACCGGATTCCGGTCCAGGTACCAACCACAGGCCGGGGGCGGCTTCACGTCCGTGCTCACCGACAGCCACTTCGTTGCCGGCGTGACGCAACGACGCGATCAGTGAGACGGCACCCGGCTCGACGCCGATGCCGTATCGGGCTCCGAGGACCCCGCCATCGACATCAGCTTCGAGCACGACACGCTCGCGTCCGAGCTCCTCCGGCCACGCTGCAGCCAGCAGAAGGCACCACGAGGTAACCCCCGGCGAGCCCCGCACCGAACTCACGGTGACGATCATCCGCCAGCTCCACGGAGCGAGAGTCTGAGCCGACCGTCAGCCGCAGCTTGCGCTACTGCCGCCTGCACATCGGAGGGGACGAGTACCGAAACCCAGAGTTTGGACGACGTGGCGCCCGATCCGACTCGTTCGACGGACCAGACCGTGCCTGAGCCGAGCAACGTCGCCGTGGCTGCGTCACCCGGTGTAGCCGACGCGCTCTTGACCACTCCCAAGAGGTCCACCTGGTCGCCGGGCGAGAGCCTGGACGTGGGTGCGGCGCCTGCATCGAGGGACGCCCCGACGACCACAAACCCTGCCGGGATCACCTGGCCCTTCTCGGCGAAGAGATCCGTGTTCAGCACCGTGCCGTTTGGGATCGGACCGCGTGCGGCGCGCCCGATGATCAGATCCTGTTGAGATGGTTGGATAGCGCGAAGCCCGCTGGTTCGGCCCATCTCCACGACGCGTAGATCTGATGCGTCGATCACCTCTCCTGGCGCGATGTCGCGCGCCGCGACAATCACGCTCATCGTCTCCGACGTGGCGTTGAACACCCACGCCGCGAGCAGCGCAGAGAGGCCCACCAACAAGACGCCGGCCACTACCCAGGACGGCCGTCTGCGCTTCGGTGCCGAGAGCGAGACGACCGACGGCGCTGAAGCATGATCGTTCGAATCGCTCTGGCCGCTACCGATTCGGCCGCTCGGCCGTTGCATCGTGCGGGACATCAGCACCCTCCTTGTTCGGGTCGCGGACCGGTGCACTCGACGAGGCCCTTCACTTCGGCCACGGCGAGCAACGAGGTGGAGGTCGTCGTGTACGAATCGAGCGCTCCGCCAGCCCCGGTCGACGAGGTCCAAGTGATCGCCCACGTGATCGACAGCGAAGTTGCGAAGTGGTACCCGTCCACCTGCGACGTCGACGAGGAGTTGACGTACGTGTACGAGCAAGCACCCGGCGCCGCAGGGTCGTACCCGTCGATCGGGTCGGAGCCAGAACAGGTGACGGGGCCCGGATTCGCCGGGTCGCCCGGATCGAACGACAGCGAGGTCGGACGGGCCGTGACCGTCGCCCAGATCGGCCCCACCGATGCCGTCACGGACACCGGTCGCCAGGAGTCGCCGCCAGCACGGAAGTCGAGTGGCGTCTGCACATATGCCCACCCGAACTCGGGGTCGAGCATCTCGAAGACCGGCACCGGCTTCGGCAGCGTGCGCTCCTGCAGCTGATCGAGCAACTGCGGAAGGATGTCCGCTGGCTGGACCTCCGGAACGTCGACCCACACTGCCTCGCCGTTGCAGGTCCGCATCCACAGGTGATGCGTGACACCGTCCTGGACACGAGGCCATGTGACCGATCCCAGCTCTGGAACCCCGATTGTCACCCCGTCCTTCAGCTCCCAGGAGCAACCACCGCTCGACGTGCTGCCGCCCGACGTGCTGTAGGAGACCTGAGCGAGGATCACGTCTGCCTCTTGCCCGCCGCTCCCCTGGCCAGATCCATCACCGGGTCCGGCCAAGGCAGTCGGAACGGGCAGCAAGCAACTAGCGGCCAGAACAGCGATGATCAGGCGGCGGGACACACGTCGCTCGATTCAGTTGGTCCCACCGCCGGTGCGTCGTATGCCCGCCACTGCCCATCGGGGTCGAGTCGGATGTCCCAGGCGGAGCGTCCTGACGTGTAGGCGTCGTCGACGATCACGTCCGCTCCGCCGGGCCCTGCGCCGGGGTGAACGAGCTCGCTGCCGTCCGCGATGCACACGGTCGCGGATGCAGTCATGCCATCGGGGTTCAGCGTCAGCGTCTCGACCACGTACCTGAACTGGTCCCGATTGCGCACGGTGTAGCCCGCCGCGTTCCACTCTTGGACGCGAGCGGTGTTGCGTTCGAGCAGATTCCCGGCCCGAGCGACGCTCAGCGTTGCGGGGTCACACTGCGGCATCGCGACGAGGCAGTCGGAGAAGGTCTGCTGCGCGAGGGCAATCGCTGCGCGGATGTCGTCCTCGGGAGACGCTGGCGGCTCGCTCGTCGTCGTAGAGGTCGAGGACGTCGACGTACTCGGCGTCGAGGTGATGATCGAGGTCGACGTCGAGGATGCCGCCGTCGACGTGACGCTGATGGGATCGGTGGAGCTGGGCGTGCTCGGCGAGGAGTCAGAGCTGTCGGCGCACGCGACTGCTCCGAGGGCAAGGAGCAGGAGCGCCGTCGTGCTGAACACACGACGACCTACCGCACGGTCAACACCCCACATCGGATTGTCCTCGGCATAAATCCCCCGATCAACCCGCCCGTAGGACGAAACGCTAAACGAGCGCAAGCGCTCGCGCAATGGGAGCCAGCGGCAAGACATGATCAACCTCCCGTACACAGTCCGCTCGACGCAGCGCCAGCCGCGAAGAGACGTGTCACAGGAGAGACCGTCAGCGCCGCCAGGGATCTCTCGAACCATGCGCAGCGACGCACCACGAATGATAACCCCGAGCACGGTCCGCGTGTCCACGACCTACAACGGACATCGAGGAGCCCCCATGGATGAATCGCTTGGTCCGACCTCAGCCTTCCAGCCCTCGTCGCTATGCCGGCACAGGCGTGCGCAGCATTACAAGCTCTCCAGTCGTCACGAGCTGGAGCAACGCGAAGCGAGGGACCCTCAGAACGGAGCCGACTCGGAGCACCGGTAGACCCTCCGTACCGCCGCTCTCGAGGTATGCGGTAGCGAGTTCGTATGCCGTCGAGCGAGCAATCCGAAGGACGCTCGCTGCCTCCTCCACCTTGAGCATCATCGGCAGACAGGCCCACTCGTCGTCCATCGGTTCGCTCATCGTGACCTCCCTCGAACGCTCGAACACGGCGCACCCAGTCGCTCCATAAACGACAACGGTCATGCCAGCGCGGCTATGGATGAACCCCACTCGCGGCGTGACAGACTGGATCGCATATGGTGCTCGGCTTTCGGGGCAACGCTGCGTGGCGGGACATGTCTGAATACTTGGTGCACTTCACCAAGGGCACAGACGGAGCCGACGGCTACCAGGCCCTGCTCGGCATCCTCGGGTCCGGAACCATTGAGGCACGCAACGCGTTTGGGATGGCCAGGAACATGGTTCACGTCTCGCACACCCAAGCTTGTGCGTGCTTCTCCGAGATTCCGCTGGAGTACCTCGCGAGACTGACCGACCGGCGAGGGAGCTACTTCGGGCTTGCCTTCCGTAAGGAAACCGTGACGGCGGCGGGGGGCGGACCGGTTTGGTACGTGGAGCATCCATCGATGCTCGGCGACTGGGTGGAGGGTGTGAAGGACCTGGCGCTAGATCCGTTCGTCAACGACCACCCCGTGTGGCGCCTCACACCGTTCGTCGAGCGTCCGGGCGACTACGGGGGTTCGTCCTATCGATTCGAGTGGGAGCGAGAGTGGCGAGTTCCCGGCGGGATGCGATTTACGCCTGACCAGGTCGCGTTCCTGTTCATCCCCGAGGAACTGCACCAAGCGGCTGGCGAATTCTTCCGCGACGCGTATCAGCAGAACTCGGGCCCGGCGTACTTCTGCCCGTACATCGATCCACGATGGAACCATGAACGCCTCCAGCATGCGTTCGCTCGTGTGGCGGGATCCGGCTAGTCGGGCGATCGGCGATGTGTCACGAACCCGTGCTCGGACACAGCGTCGACATCCACATCAAGCGGGTCAGATTCATGCCGGCCCGGAGGTGCGTTGCTCTACGCGGTCGAGGAGCCGGAGCAACAGGTCGGCGAGGAGGATGACTTCCGCTGCCTCCGTGGGATCGTCGTAGGCGACGGTGCGATGCGACGGCGGATTCTTGAAGGTGCCAATCGCCCCGGCGAAGAGCTGCATCATGGCAACTTGTTCTCCTCCGTCGGCTTCAGCGTCGGCCAGCCGACCGCCGTCAGGCTTGAAGGCCTCCTGCATGAGCTTGGTCCCGAGCAGTGAATTCGACGCATCCGCCAATCGTCTTACGCGAACCTCAACGGCCTTCATCGCCGAGAAGGACGCCGTCTCGTAGTCGCCGAGCATGAAGTACGGGCGGATCTTCGACTCCAGCAAGGGATGCAGGTCCATCGCGAGGCGGTCTTCGGCCAGCACGACTGCGACAGCCTGGGCGTCGTTGGCCAGAGTCCGACCCCGCGTCGTGACCCTCTGCCAGCCTCCGGATTGGTTCGGATCAGGGCCGATCAGCGCATGCGCTTCAAGCCAGGCCCAGGCGTCAGATAGCCGCTCCAACAGCAGGTTCACGTCTCGTTCGCCGTTGTGCTGGAACGCCTGCTCGGCTCCTCGGAAAGTGTTGTGCGAGTTGACAGTGCGACTGTTGACGATCGACCTCAGCAACAGAACGGCGCACTCCGACGTCGGCAAGGTCCGCAACGCATACGGATCAACAGGACCTCGCATCGTCATGCTCATGAGCAGATCGTACGAGCTACGAGTGTTCGCCGGAGTCGGACTTTGCAAGGCCCGAGGTGACGCTCATAACGCATGTCTCAGCGCGTCTGGACAGACCGTGCCTATTGCGCGGCGCGGATCTTCGACGCAACGACGCTCGCTGCATCGCGAGCAATCGAAGGCGTCACGTGTGAGTACAGGTCAAGCGTGACCCCGACGGTTGCGTGGCCAAGTCGCTCCGATACGACCTTCGGATGCACGCCGGCCTTTAGGGCGACCGTCGCGTACGAGTGCCTGAGGTCGTGCAGTCGGATGCGAGGTAGACCGGAACGGTTCAACGCCTGCTGGAACTGCCGTGACACGGAGTCGGGGTGCAGCGAGTTGCCCACCTCGTCGGTGAACACGTAGTCCTCCCCCGCATTCCACGCAGGTCCTACCGCCAGACGTTCGGCGGCTTGCGCACGTCGGTGCCCTCGAAGCACATCGAGTGTCCACTCGTCGAGGAAGATCTGACGTCGGCTGCGGGGCGTCTTCGGCGGGCCGGACACGACCGTCGATGACCCGGCGGTCGTCAAAGTGTTCGCAACCGCGAGGTCGCCTGCATCGAAGTCGAGGTCTCGCCACCGCAGACCGATCACTTCGCCTCGTCGCATGCCAGTAGTGGCCAACAACACGAAAGCTGCGAAGAGGCGTTCGCCTTCAACCCCGTCGAGAAACTCGCGAAGCTGCTCCGAGTTCCACGTTGAACGATCCGAACGAGTGGGTGACGGCGGACGTGCAGACGCGGCCGGGTTGCGCGTCACGAGCTCCAGGCGTTCCGCATCAGACAGCGCCTTGCGGAGGACGACGTGGGTGTTGCGGACCGTCTTTGGAGCCAGGCCGCTCTTGGCGTCGTCGGACCCGAGTGAGTGGTAGAAGCGCTCGATCTGCAACGGCGTCAACGACTGGAGCTTTGCCATGCCGAGGCCAGACTTGATTCGCTCAATCGCGACCCCGTAGCTGTAGTAAGTCGACGGGCGGAGCCGATCACGCTGCAGCACCAGCCACTCATCGAGGAAGGCGCCAACGGTCCGCTGGCTTCGCTGCGGGACGTTCCCCTCGAGATGCGACTTCATGATCGCCTGCATCGCCAACTCGGCTTCGCGCTTCGTGCGGAAACCCTGCTTCGACGCCTGGCGACGCCTGCCGGTAGACGGGTCCGCGCCGAGGTCGATGCGATAGCCCCAACCACCGTCGTGTCGTCTCACAGAACCACGAGCCATGGTGCAACCGTAGCAACTCTGTGCAGGATCTGTGCAGGAAAGGCCAGGGCGTCACCTGCTCGCCGGTGCTCTAAGAGAGCATAATACCTGCTAGATCGTGGTGCCCGGGGTGGGGTTCGAACCCACATGAGGTCTCCCTCAGGGGGGTTTAAGCCCCCCGTGTCTGCCAGTTCCACCACCCGGGCCAGGTGCCGTGCACGCTACTGGCGAGGATCGACGCCGGTCGGCCAACCGCCGTACGGCACGGTGATGATCTCCAGGAAGTGACCGCTCGGGTCGCACCAGTAGACCCCGCGGCCACCGTCGTGATGGTTGATCTCGTTCACACGATCGCGAGTCGGTTCTGGATAGTGCTCGATGCCGCGAGCCACGATCCTTCCGTAGATGCCGTCGAAGTCCTCTTCCGACACCAGGAATGCGTAGTGCTGTGGCTGCACGGTCTCGCCGTCGGCCACCTCCTCGAAATCGAGGGTGACGCCGTGCTCGATCGGCACCGCCAAGAAGTAGCCGGCGCGCACGGGTGCGGGCAGGCCCATGATCTCACTGAAGAACGTGGCCGACTCGTGCGCATCGTGGGCATGGACGATGGTGTGGTTGAACGCGACCGGCATCGCACCATTGTCCCGCATGCGGCGGACCGCGTGAAGGGCTCGTCACGTTGGCATCAGGCGAGGAGCCCATTGCCGGAGTAGTACGGTCGCGCGCCATGAGCCAAGAAGTCATCGCCCGCCTCACCTCTCTCACCAACGGCTTCGACGCCCGCGTCCAGGCCGCCCCCGCCGACAGCTGGGGCAACGCCGCCCCGTGCGAGGGGTGGACCGCCACCGACGTGGTCGCCCACATCGCCAACAACATGAACGGCATGGCCGCCGGCCTCACCGGCACCGAGCCGGCTGCGTTCGACGCCACCGATCCGGTGGGCAGCTGGAACGGCGCCCGCGACCGCATGCTCGCCGCGGCCAACAGCGCCGACCTCAGCCAGAACGTGCCCGGCCCAATGGGCCCGATGCCCGCCGAGCAGATGATCGGCCGGTTCATGTGCATGGACATCCTCGTACACACCTGGGACCTGGCGCGCGCGGTGGGCGGCGACGAGCGCCTGCCCGAAGACGTGGTGGCCGCCAGCTACTCGGGCCTGAAGCCGATGGACGCGATGATCCGTCAGCCCGGCATCTTCGGCCCGAAGATCGCCCCGGCCGAAGGCGACGACCTGCAGACCGAGTTCCTCAAATTCCTCGGCCGCACCGTCTGATGCGGCGCGCCTGAGGGCGCGCGATCCCACCTGCGACACGACCGCAACTACCGTTGCCGGCATGCGAGCGGGTACCCGAAGTGTCATCGTCACGTCTGTGCTGCTGGCGGTGATCGCCGCCGGATGCAGCACCGACGCCGGCGTGCGGGTCACCGATCGGTCCACCGCGACCGACGACTCGGCCTCGCCCGACGACACCGCTCCTGACGACTCGGCACCCGACGACAGCGCACCCGACACCACCGGCGGCTCGTCGAGCGGCGGCACCATCGACTGGGAGCCGTGCGACGACGAGTCGGCCACCGACGAGGCGCTCGAGTGCGCCACCCTCGCCGTGCCACTGGACCACAACGCCCCCGACGGCGACACCATCGACCTCGCGCTCGTGCGCGCTCCCGCCACCTCCGATCGTCAGGGCGCCATCCTGATGAACCCTGGTGGTCCCGGCGGGTCGGGCTTCGACTTCATCGCCATGAACGGCACGGGTATCCAGAGCCAGATGGGCCTCGACGGCTTCGACATCGTGGGCTTCGACCCCCGAGGCGTCGATCGCAGCAACGGCATCCGCTGCGTGGACGACGCGTTCATCGAGACACACCTATACCTCGACGACACGCCCGACACTCCCGAGGAGCAGGCGCTGCTCGACGAGGACACCCAGGGCTTCGTCGACGGGTGCAAGGAGCGCTACGGCGACACGCTGCAGTTCTATTCGACCGACTTCACCGCCCGCGACATGGACCTCATCCGCGAGGGCATGGGCGACGAGCAGATCAGCTACCTCGGCATCTCCTACGGCACCTACCTGGGCGCGGTGTACGCCACCCTGTTCCCCGACCGGGTGCGGGCCATGGTGCTCGACAGCGCGTACGAGCCGAATGGCGACACGGTGGAGGAGCAGTACCTCACTCAGATCGTCGGCTTCGAGGGCGCGTTCAACGACTGGGCGAAGTGGTGCCAGGACGACGCCGGTTGCCCGTTCAACGCCGCCGACGTGGGCGCCCGCTGGGACGCGCTGCGCGTGCAACTCGACGAGAACCCGATCACCGTGGAGAGCGGTCGAGTGGTGAACCAGAGCACCCTCGACGTGGCGACGTCGGCCGCGTTGTACAGCGAGGCCAGTTGGCCGGTGCTGGCCGACGCCCTGGCCAAGGCCGAGACGGGCGATGGCGAGGGCATCCTCTCGATGGCCGACGACTACAAGGGCCGCAACGCCGACGGCACGTTCGACACGCTGTTCCAGAGCATCGGCATCATCGAGTGCGCCAGCGGCATCGAGCAGGCACCGCCCGACGACCCCGACGCACTGCTGGCCAAGATCAAGGAGCAGGCACCGCGTTGGGGCGCCGACGTGACGCTCGAGGATCTCACCGACACCACCGGCGACTGCGCCGACCTGATGCCCGATCAGGACATCGTGGAGTTGGACTACTCGGGCGACGGCCCGATCGTGGTGGTCGGCGGCACCAACGACCCGGCCACACCCATCCGCTGGGCCGAGGAGATGACCGCAGCGTTGGGAGCGAACGCGCGCTTGGTGACCTTCACCGGCGAGGGGCACGGCCAGCTGTTGGCCAGCAAGTGCGTGACCGAGGCCGAGTCGGCCGTGCTCATCGACCTCACCCTGCCCGACGAGGGCACCGTGTGCGACCCGGACCCGGTGGTCGAGCGGCCCACGTGGTGGGACACGTTGCCGACCATTCCGGGCGAGGAGGCCGTGGAACTGCCGGCCGTGTCGGCCGCGCTGGGGCTGAGCGACACCCTGGGTTACGGCGAGACGCGAGTGACCGCAGCCAGCATGGAGGACGCCGACGCCGCCTGGGCGACCGCCCTGGCCGATGCGGGCTTCATGGACCTGGGCGTCCAGGACATCGGCATCGACGGCACGCTCGAGCACGGCTACTTCAGCCCCGAAGGCGAACTCCTCGCGCTGATCTTCATGTCGCCGGAGGCTTTCGACACCGACGCGCTGTCGTCGGCGAAGAGCTCGGTGCCCGAGGGCAAGACCGTGCTGTTGCTGGTGTACCTGCCGCAGTAGACCCGGTCTAGGCCACCCTTCCCTGCGGGGCGAACGGCACCACCGCCTCGTCGGCGCCGACCCCCTTCCACAATTCGGTACGCAGCCGATCGGCGTGCGGGGGCTGCAAGCGGTTGGCCACCACCACCCCTTCGATCATGTCGGACAACACGGCCATCCATGGACGGCCCTTCAGTTGCACCGCCACCGTGGCCCCCTTCGGGTAGCGGCGCATGGACCGATCGACCCCCACGATGCGCGGCGGGCTGCGGAAGCTGGGAGCCACCAACCCGCGACGGCGCGCCTCGCGCCCGAGCGCCCTGGCGGCGTGGGCGAAATCGAGCGTGGTCTGCTGGGTGGCCATACCTGCATGGTGCCAAATGGGTGTCACGCAGTTCCCCCGTGCATCAACCGAGCACGCGAACTCAAGTTCCGACGCCGGAACTCAAGTTCGCGCGCTCCTCGGTAGTGTCGGGCCGTGCAGGAACCCGCCGCGCTCACCCCCACGCAGGAACGCACGCTGGCGCTCATCCGGCGCGATACCGAGCCGCTGGTGTTCCCGCAGGAGTTCGTCGACGAGCTGCTCGAGCGGGCGACCACCGAGATCGCCCAGCTGTCGGCTCGCCTGGAGGGCGAGTCGCTGTGGGTGAGCAAGGGCTTCCTGGCCAAGGTGCACGGCTGTGAGGTGCGCCACCTGGCGCCCGACGACTTCCAGTGGAAGCCCGCGTCGGCCGCCGGATTCGTGGCCCACAAGGCCATCGAACTCTCGCTCAACTGGCGCGGCGAGCCGCACCCCGCCGCGGTGGTCGACGACGCGATGGCCCGCCTGGTGGATCAGGCCGACAACCGCGGGGCCTACGTGGCCGGCCTCAGCGAGGGCGAGTGGGCCGAGCTGCGCAGCCGAGCGATCGACCGCACCACCAAGTTCCTCCAGGACTTCCCGCCGCTCCCCCTGTCGGCCCAGCCGGTGCTGGAGGCAGCAGCGAGATGGAAGCCCACCGGCACCATCGAGTTCACCGGCAAGGTCGACCTCGTGGTGGGCAAGCCCGCGGGGCGCGAGAGCCGGCTGCTCATCATCGACTTCAAGAGCGGCAACAAGTCGTTCCATCATCGCGACGATTTGCGCTTCTACGCACTCGTACAGACGCTGCGCCAGCAGGTGCCGCCGCGCAAGCTGGTCACCTACTACCTCGACTACGCCGAGAGCGACGTGGAGGACGTCACCGAAGGCACCTTGCACGCCGCGCTCACCCGCGCGTTGGAGGGCATCGCCCGCCACGTGGAGCTCACCGTCGAGGGACGCACACCGCTGAAGAAGGTCGGCGTGGCCTGCCGCTGGTGCCCGCTGCAGAGCGAGTGCACCGAGGGTCAGGTGTTCCTGCGCGGCGAGAGCGACGACCACATCGACCCCTGACCTGCACGGGCTACGAGATGACGTGGACCTCGTCGCCCGACGAGAGCCAGTCCCAGATCTTCACGGCGTCATCGGGCAGCACTCGGATGCAGCCGGAGGATTCGCCGTGGTACTGCTCGGTGCCGACGCCGTCGAGCGGCATCACCCAGTCGCCGTTGCTCAGCTTGGGCACGCTGTGGAAAGCGATGCGGGCACCCTTGTACTTGCCGCGGGTGAAGGCCACGAAGTGGGTCATCGTGCTGTAGTGCCCGCCGAAGTTGCTGGACGCGTTCAGGTCCTTGGCATACACGGGGTACACCCCGGGGTCGGGCTGGCTCCAGGCCGACGTGAGGGGGAACTGGTACGTGATGGCACCGTTCTCGCACAGCGCACCGCGCTGGTTGGCCCGGTCGACGATGGCACCGTGCCCGGTACTGGGGCAATCGGCGTCGGTGGCGGGCTGCGGGCCGAGGGGCCCGGCCCAGATGCCCATCGCCTGCGCGGTCTGGCGACCGGCGATGCCGTCGACCTCCAGCGACTTGGCGGTCTGAAAGGCACGCACGGCCTGATCGGTGGCGGCGTCGAACGTCGCATCGGCCGCCGCCATCAGCCCCGCGGCCACCAGCTGACTCTCCAGGCATTGCACTTCGGCGCCGGTGGCACCCGTCTGGATGGCCGCCGTCACGGTGCACGGCCCGGTGACGGGCGGCGCGGTGGTGCTGGTGGTGGTGACGTCGCCGTCGACTTCGTCGGTGACCGACTCGACGGGAGTCATCGCCTCCGAGGCAACGGTCTCGCTCGCGCCCGACGCTGCCGGATCGGCAACGGGCGCGGCATCGGAATCGCCACCCGCGACCTTCGCCAGGCCCACGAGCACCAGCACACCGACGAGGGCGAGGGCGAGTACCCGGTAGCTACGAGACATACGCCGGAATTCTACGGCCCGCACGAGTCAGCGTGGGGTCATGAGGGCCAGGGGGACGCCCAACCCGGCCGACGACTTCACGGTGGCGATGAACCGACCGCTCTGCACGGCCGTCTTCGGCAGCGACACCAGCTCGGGGCCGATGTGGTCGCACGCCTCGTACAGGTCTTCCACGTTCCACACGAATCCCCAGAACGCGGCCTGCGGCGCGGTGATCTGGGCCGTCTCGACCACCTCGACGATGAGTTCGCCGAGCCGGTGGAAGCCCTGGCGCACCGGACCCGCTTCGCGGATGCGTCGCAGCTCCTCGCCGGTGGCCTCCTGGATGGCGCCACACGTGCGCTCGAGCGACGAGGTCATGACCACCACGTGATCGAACCCGACGATGCGCAACGGGTGCTCGTGCGACGGTTCGCCGTGCCGGTCGACGTGGAAGGTGGGGAGGCCGTCGATGGCCTCGGGTTGCGTGGGCGAGTCGGCCAGGCCCCACGACAGGAGCCCGGCGTCGCCGGGTTCGAACCGCAGCGTGACCCCGCCGATGTGTGCCACACCGTCCACCACACGCAGCCCGATGCGTTCCCACGGCTCGACGGCCGAACTGATGCGCAGCTCCACCACGGCGGTCATGCCAGGTGCTCCACACCCAGTTGCCAGCAGAAGAACGCCAGCACGTCGGCACCCTCGCGCACCCTCATGGAGGCGGGCTTGCCCACCCCGTGGCCGGCGCGACCTGCCTGCCAGAGCAGGATGGGCCGTGTGGCTTGCGAGGCGCTGGCCTCGGTGAGCAGCGCTGCCATCTTCCTGGCATGGCACGGGTCGACCCGTGTGTCGCCTTCGGCGGTGGTGAACAGCACCGCTGGATACTGCGCCCCCTGCTGCACGTGGTGATAGGGCGAGTAGTCCCACAACCACTGGAATTCCTCGGCGACGTCGGGGTCGCCGTACTCGTCGGTCCACAGCCGGGCGATGAGGAACTGCGGAAACCGGATCATGTCGAGCAACGGCACCGCGCACCACACGACCGGCGCGAGGTCGGGGCGCTGGGTGATGGCGGCCCCCATCAGCAAGCCACCGTTGCTGCCACCGTGCAGGGCCAGCAGGTCGCGCCGGGTGTGGCCCTGCGCCACCAGCCAGTCGGCTGCGGAGTGGAAGTCGTCGAACACGCGCTGCTTGTTGCCGCGGCGACCCGCCTGGTGCCACGACTCGCCGTACTCGTACCCGCCGCGTAGCCCGGCGATGGCGTACACGCCACCGGCAGCGCACCAAGCGGCCAGGTTCGGCATCCACACCGGCGACTCGGCAATGGCGAACCCGCCGTAGCCGGTGAGGATGAGCGGCGTGTCGGCCGACGGCGTGATGTCGACCCGATGGGCCACGAACATGGGGATCTGCGTGCCGTCGAGCGAGGGGTAGAACACCTGGGTGACGGTGAGCTCGGGCAGCAGCGCCGGGTCGATGGCCCGACTCCAGGCGTGCACGCCACCGTCGGCTTCGATGCGGGCCACCCCGATGGGTGCACCGAACGTGGCGACGGCGGCGAATAGGTGGCCGTCGTCGGCATCGAGCGCGGCAACGCTGGCCGCGCCCAGGTCGACGGTGTGCACCAACTCGCCCTCGGCCGTGTAGCGCTCGAGGTGATCCACCGCCACCCTGCTGGCCGACACCACCAGGTCGCCCTCGCAGACCACCAGTCGACCGAGCACCACATCGGGCCGCTCGGGCACCACGGTGACCCACTCACCCGGGGCTTCCAGCGACGCCCGCACCACGCGACTGTTCGGCGCGTCGAGCGTGGTGACTCCCACCAGCGAACTCGACGAGAAGCGGAACGACGACTGTGCCTCCACGCCCTCGACCACCACGGTCCACTCTTCGGTGGGCACGTGCAGCAGGTGCACATCGACCTGCGACCAACCGACCATCAAGTGGACGAGCACCCACTCGCCGTCGGTCGACACACTCACGTCGGGCCACGACTGGGGCGTGGGCAGCCGGTCGAACACCACCGGATCGTCGGACGCCGGCGTGCCCAGCACGTGGAACCTGATGTGCCGGTGGTACTCGTCGCCCTCGGGGTAGACGGCGTACCAGAAGCCGCTGTGATCGGGCAGCCAGGCGACGCTGGCGGCACGGGTGTTGGGAATGCGATCGGCCAACACCTCGCCCGTGGCCACGCGCATGACGTGCAGCACGCTGTTCTCGGTGCCGCCCTCGCTGAGCCCGTAGGCCACCAGCGATCCATCGTGCGAGGGGTGGAACCAGTCGATGGCCACGGCGCCGTCAGCGGCGAGGGCCGCGGGATCCAGCAGCACCCGGGCGGGCACCTCGGGGCGCACCGCGCTGCGCACGACCAGGGCGTACTGATCGGCGCCCTGCGCCCGCTCGAGCACGAACAGCTGCTCACCCGCGACCACCAGATCGAGCGTGGTGGGCAACGCCACGAGCGCGGAAAGGCGCTCGTGCCACCCACGCCATGTGGGCCGGGCATCGAGCGCCTGTCGGGTTCTTGAATTGTGAATGGCAACCCACTCGGCGACCTCGGGGGACGAACCGTCCTCCAGCCACCGATAGGGATCTGGCACCGCAACGCCGTGATAGACGTCGCTCTCCTCGCCGCGCCGGGTGGCGGGCGAAGAGATCAGCGGAGTGTCAGCCACGCCCCATGTTCGGGCGCTTGCCGTGGTTGGCCTTGCTGCGGCGCAGGCGGGCCTTGCGCTTCTTGGTCTTCTTCGACATAGGGAACAACCCTATCGGGCTACTCCCCCGCGACCCAACGGAGGAGTTCCTCCACGGGCCAGGTGTTGAGCACCCGTTCGACCGGCACACCCACCTCGGCCGCCCGGTCGCATCCGTGAGGTTGCCACTCCAATTGACCGGTGCTGTGGGCGTCGGAGTCGATGGTGAAGTAGCACCCGTACTCGACCGCCATCTGCAGCAGCGGACGCGGAGGGTCGAGTCGTTCTGGGCGGCAGTTGATCTCGACGGCAGTGTGGAACTGGGCGCAGGCGGCGAACACGTAATCGGGATCGAAGGTGGACGGCTCGCGTTTGCCGATGAGCCGACCCGTGCAGTGACCCAGGATGTCGACATCGGGACTGGCCACGGCCCGCACCATCCGCGCGGTCATCTCGTCGTGGCCCATGCGCAACTTGCTGTGCACGCTGGCCACCACCACGTCGAGCTTCGACAGCACCTCGGGGCCGTGGTCGAGCGTGCCGTCCTCGAGGATGTCGACCTCGATGCCGGTGAGGATGCGGAACGGCGCCAGCCGCTCGTTCAAGACCTCGACGTCGGCCACTTGCTCGGCCAGTCGGTCGGCGCACAGCCCGTGGGCCACCGTGAGCCGGGGCGAGTGGTCGGTGAGCACCATGTACTCGTGGCCCAGTGCGATGGCCGTGCGGGCCATGGCCTCGATGGTGGCGCCGCCGTCGCTCCACCGGCTGTGGAGGTGCAGGTCGCCCTTCAGCGCCCGGCGGTACCGCTCGCCCTCGGCGGTGATGGGCACCTGGGTCTTGGCGTCGAGGTCGGCCAGATAGGGCAGATCGTCGCCGTCGAGTGCCTGGGTGATGATGGCGGCGGTGGAATCGCCGATGCCGTCGAGGTCGGTGAGGGTGCCGGCCTCGGCCCGCTGCTGCAACTCGTCGGGCGGCACGGACCGCACCACGTCGAGCGCACGCACGAACGCCTTCGCCTTGAAGCCGGTGTCGTGGGCGCGATCGAGGTAGTGCACCACTTGCTCGAGCGCTTCCACCGGTGTCACCCGGCGAAGTCTACGCGGTGTGGTCGCGGCGCCGGAGGGTGCCCAACAGGCCGATGCCGCCCACCAGGAACGCGGTGGCCAACCAGGCGACCCCTCCGTGCACTCCCGTGCGCGGCAACGCTGGCGGCGACGCCACGGTGGGGGCCGGAGGCACGGGAGTGGTGGGCGGCGCCACCTCCACCACGGTGGTGCTGGTCGCGTCGAGCACCGTCGTCTCGGGGACGGTCGTGTCGAGGACGGTCGTCTCGGGCACGGTCGTGGGCGGGATGGTCGTGGGCGAGATGGTCGTGGTTGTGGTCGTGTCGGGCACCGTGGTGGGCGGTGCTGCCACCTCGGCGGTGGCTTCGGCGCGCAGCAAGGTCGGTGGGCCGGCGGTGACCAGGGTCTGCGCGCCCTGGCCGTCGGGCAACGCCGGCGCGCCTCGGTAGACCAGCGCTGGGCCGGGGGCCTCGGCGGTGGCGACCACGGTGACGGTGCCGGGCGGGAGCGACACCGTCACCGTGGCTTCGCCGGCCGTGCTCGTGGTGGCAGCGAACGGAGTGTCGACTCCGCTCACGAGCACGGTGATCTCGCGGTCGGGCACGGGCGTGCCCCCGCTGGTGAGCGAGGCGACCACGACGCCGCCCTCGTCGATACGGACCGCCAGCGCCCAGGATCCGCTGAACTGTCGGGCCTCTGCGTCGAGCGTGATGGCCGCGTCTTGCAGGTCGGCTCGCCCGGTGGCGGCCGCCAGTCCGTCGAGTCGGGGCACCAACGGTGCCGTCGGGTCGCTGCTGCGATTCGAGCCGGCGGCGTCGAGCGCGTAGTGGTGGAACACCGCCCACAGCCCGGCGGCCACCAGTGGGTCGTCGGAGTCGCCGTAGCGCCAGCTGAGGTACGCACCCTTGGTGCCGTCGGGGTCGTTCGGGAACGACTGGTCCACCACCTGCGATGGCACCGCGGTGGTGGGGTGGATGCCGCGGTTCAGCGTGCACGTGCCCACTCGGTACTGGCCCACCTCGTCGCGGAACAACCACTGGCCTGCCCACAGCGGGTACGGCGACGACGCAGCGCCCGCGGTGTGGAACGGAATCGCCAACCCGGCGCAACGGAAGTCGCCCGGGGCATCGGTGCCAGCGCTGAACGAGGTGTGCTCGGCACACCACGGCGGCACCGACGCGCCCAGCTGACCGGCCCACACCGACGACGCCGCGCCCAGCGCCACGAGGCCGGCGGCGATGGAGAGGGCGACACGAGGCTTCATGCCCCTACTGGGCACGGCGAGTTCACCGGATCGGCAAAATCCCCCGGCACCACCCTGCCGGTAGCCTGCAGCCCGTCATGGAACGCTTCGGCCTGGTCGGCCTCCCCAACGCGGGCAAGAGCTCGCTGTACAACGCACTCACCGGTGGAGGCGCCCTCGCTGCGCCCTACGCCTTCGCCACCAAGGACCCCAACATCGGGGTCGCCAAGGTGCCCGACGAGCGGGTCGATCGCCTGGCGGTGATGTCGAAGACGAAGACCCTCGTGCACGCCGCCGTGCAGGTGGTCGACATCGGCGGACTCGTCGAAGGCGCCTCGAAGGGTGAGGGTCTGGGCAACAAGTTCCTCGCCAACATCCGCGAGGTCGACGCCATCGTGTTCGTCCTCCGGGCGTTCGAGGACGACGACGTCCCCGGCCCGAGCGACCCCATCGAGCACCTGCGCGTGGTCGAGATCGAACTCGCCCTCGCCGACCTCGAGACCGTCGAGAAGCGCCTCACCCAGGCAACACGCCAGGCGAAGCTCGACAAGGGCGCCGCCGGCGAACTGGAAGCGTTGCAGGCCGCGTACGACAGTCTCTCCGAGGGCATCCCGCTGTACCGCGCCGGCCTGAAGGCCGAATGGCGAGAGCAACTGCAGCCGTACTTCCTGCTCACCAACCGCTCGGTGCTCGCCGTGGTGAACGTGGGCGAGAACGAACTCGACACCATCCCTGCCGTCGAGGCGCGGGTGCGCGCCGAGCTCACCTCGGCGGGCGACAACGTGGAAGTCATCGGCATGTGCGTGCAACTCGAGGCCGAGGCCGCCACCATCACCGACCCGGTCGAGCGTGCAGAGATGCTCGAGGGCTTCGGCCTGGGCGAAGGAGCACTGTTCCGCATGGTGCGTTCGGCGTACCACCTGCTGGGTCTGCGCACGTACTTCACCACCGGCGAGAAGGAGACCCGTGCGTGGACCTTCTACGCCGGTTCCAGCGCCCCTGAGTGCGCCGGCCGCATCCACACCGACTTCCAGCGCGGCTTCATCAAGGCCGAGGTCATCCACTGGGACGAACTGCTCGAGATCGGCGGCTGGAACAAGGCCAAGGAAGTCGGCAAGATCCGCATCGAGGGCAAGGACTACCACCCCGCCGACGGCGACGTGATGGAGTTCCGCTTCAACGTGTAGCAAGGGTTTCGCCGGCTGGACGGTCGCGGCAATAGTGCGTTGACCAGGTCGTTCACGTCCGTTGCTGTCCGCCGACTGGGCCCGAGTCCGCAGAAGCTGCGTACTTTCTGCGTACTCGCGAGGTGTTGCTGAACACGCGACTGCGTGCGCGATCGACCTGTCGGCACGCTCGACACACGTAGCGTTGTGTGTATGCGCCGATCATCTCCACCTCCCGTGATGCGTTGGTGCGTTGGACCGGCCGGTCTCCTGTACGAGCAAGCGCTCATCGGGATGCAGGGAGTCTTGCAAGCAGCGGGCGAAGGCCATTGGCTGCGTTGGATCGAGGAAGACATCGGCACCTGGCGCGAACAAGGCAGCACTGCCCATCATCGGTCGGCCTACGGTGGCATGGGGTCGTTCAACGATCTGTACCTCACGAGTGCTCAGTCCGAGCCCGACAAGATCTGGCTCAACGAGGCGCTGGACACCCTGCGCCACATCGCGGCAAGCGTGGCGCCTTCCGCCGAGCAATCATCTGACAGTTTTCGCCAAGTCCCCCCTGGCTCATCGACAACCAGTCTCGCGGGAGTCGCCATCTCGGTGTGCGGGCGGTGCCAGTCGCGATTCGTGACCCCGTCGTCGATCCTGTTCGCAGCGGCTGCCGCGTGGTGCTCTTGGGCGGTGCCGGCACTTGTCCAAGATCAGCACGGCGAGTCGGTAGCCGACCACGCGCTCGGCGTCGCGCCCGATGACCACCGGGAGGACTACGTCACCTACGTGGGCGCAGCGATCAACGGGTCTGGCGTCGCGCTCGCCGACTACGACAGTTACGCGGCGTGGTCGTGTCCGTCGTGTGAACATCGCCAGTGGCGAACGTCGAGCGTCGGCGTGTTCTGACTCGCCCGCGACGTGCACGAACCTTTGGTGCATGTGTGTGGTGATCGCGATTTCTTCGGCGTTCGGTGCTGCGCCTGGGGCGCGATTGCCTCTGTAGGTAGGTGACGAGGAGGTCACCGATGAGTGAAGCACCGACGAACGGACAGAGGGAACCGATGAACGAGCGGCTGACGTTCACGGTAGACGAGGTCGCCAGGCTGCTCGGCATCTCCCGGTCGGGCGCGTACGACTCGATCGCCCGCGACGAGATCCCATCGCTCAACGTCGGCCGGCGGGTGCTCGTGCCACGAGAGCCACTCCTCGAGCTGGTCCGGTGCGCTCGTCGACGGCGGCGTCCGGACGACCCGTGGTCGCATGGAAGGCTGTAGAGCGTGGCGTACGTCCGCCGACGGCTCCTGAAGGACGGCAAGACCGTCGTCTACCTCGCCATGTGGCGCGAGCACGCGCAGGGCAAGGAGCTGTCGAGGTCGTTCGAGCGCAAGGCCGACGCCGAACGACACCTCGTCGACATGCAGCACCGGTTGCTGACGGGCACCTACGCCCCGCCTCGGCTCGGCCGGACGCCGTTCTCCGAAGTCGCACTCCGCTATCGCCAGCGCGGCAACTGGCGGCCTCGCACGCACCGCACGGTCGAAGAGCGGCTGCGCTACGCGATCGCCCACTTCGGCGACCGGCCGATCGCGTCGATCCGCAAGGGCGACGTGCAGTCGTTCGTCAGCGGGTTGCCGCTCGCGCCGAACACCGTGCGGGTCGTGATGCAGCACGTCTCCGGCGTGTTCAACACGGCGCTCGACGACGGCCTGCTCGGCGGGCGCAACCCGTGCGACGGGGTGCGGCTGCCGCGAGTCGACGCCCCGCCGATCTTCCCGATGTCGATCGAACAGGTCGACGCGCTCCTCGCCGCGACGAGCGAACCGTTCAAGGCGGCCATCGTGATCGGGGCCGGCCTCGGCCTGCGCCAGTCCGAAGCGGCCGGCCTCACCGTGGACAGGGTCGACTTCCTGCGGCGCTCCGTCACGATCGACCGCCAGTGGCAGCAGGCGACGGGCTCGACGACCGGAGCGTTCACATCGCCGAAGACCGAGGCGAGCACCCGCATCGTGCCGGCCGATCAGTGGGTGCTCGACCACCTCGCCGCGCACATCCAGCAGCACGGCCTCGGTGCCGACGGTGTGCTCCTTCACCGCAACGGCGTGCCGTTCGACTCGGCCAAGTTCGGCTATGAGCTGCGTGCTGCTCGTCGACGCGCTGGGCTGCCCGAGTCGATCACGTTCCACGACCTGCGCCACTTCTTCGCCAGCGCCCTGATCCACGCCGGCTGCAGCGTGAAGCAGGTGCAAGCGGCGCTCGGTCACAAGTCCGCCAAGGTCACCCTCGATGTCTACGGCCACCTCTGGCCCGGCGAGGAGGACCGCGTCCGCGACGCCATCGGCCGCCTCTTCCGACCCGACGAGCTTCGAGGCGCGCAGGGCTAGATCGCTCGCCGGCCGGCTCACGGGTTGATATCATCTTTGGTGTCATGTGGTCGGTCGAGCTGGAGCCGGAGGTGGAGCAATGGATGAGTCGGTTGACCGTGCACGACTTCGCGTCGATGCTCCCCCACGTCGAGCGCCTAGCAGAACGAGGCAACCTGCTCCGGATGCCGGCGTCACGTGCGCTCGGCGAGGGACTGTTCGAGCTGCGGTTCGACCTGCTCCGAGTGGCGTGGCGGATCACGTACTTCTTCGCCGCCGGCCGGCGCATCGTGCTGCTGACCGTGTTCCACAAGCAACGACAGAACGAACGCGCTGAGGTGCAGCGAGCGCGTTGGGCGATGACCCGCTGCATCAACGAAGGACACACCGCCGAGGAGGACGACTGATGACCCGTACGACGATCGATGAACTGAAGAAGAGCCGCCTTGCCGCCATGACCGCCGACGAACGGGCCGTCTTCGACGAGACCTACGCGGCCACCCGCCTCGCGCTCGACGTCGGCGAGAAGGTCCGCGACGCCCGCGAGGCGGCAGGCCTCAGTCAGCGCGAGCTCGCCGCTCGCATGGGCACGAGCCAGGCCGCCGTGGCCCGCCTCGAGGCCGGCGGTGTCGGCGCCACCCTGACGACGCTCCAGAAGGTCGCCGCCGCACTCGATCTCAAAATAACGGTCGAGTTGTCGGCGGCAAGCTGACGACATGTGACTTTAGGGGTCACTCGCGAATGATCTCAGCAAGTACGACATCCACCCATTGCTGGATACGTAGCACCTCGTCCCGATCATGACTGGCCGACGTGTGGACACTTCGGGATGCGCGGGTGTAGGTCGCTCGCCCGATCGATCCGACGGCCTCATCGATGATCTCCAAGGATCGGGCGGGTTGATCAGAACGTTCCTTCGATCCCAGAATTGATCGAATCTTCTCCGCCTGTGTCGGTCGGCCATCGTGACCTTTAAACCAGGTTTGCGCCTTGATTTCGTCATCGCTTTGCGCAAGGAGATCGATCGTTCCGCGCAGCACCTCCCGAAGCTCTGCGGCTGGCCCGAGATAAGTCAGCCTGCTGGTGTCACCGAGGTCCTTGGCAGCCTGCGCGTAACTGTCGGCGAGCCCACCGTCGAGACCGCGCAACTTCGTCACTAACGCCGACTCGGTCAGGTCCGCAGTCGCACCTGATGCCGCCGACCACCGAGCCGTGTCATACGAAGGCAACACCTCGCGCTCGATCAATCGAGCAACGTTTCGGAGCCGCGTACGAATCTCCTCGGCTGCCGTCTGTCGGCCGACTCGCGATCGCAGAATCTCGATCTCAGCATCTACCGCCTGTATGGAACCGAGATCCCCGATGGCGCCGACAAACCTCGGTCGGTAGTCCCGTTGCCACTCTGCACACAGGCCGCGAATCGCCTCGAAGTCCGGCTTGGACGAGACCCAGGCAATCTTGCGCTTCTTGAGATTTGCGTCGAGGGCTTTGAAGCCCTCGGGCGCGGCATCGAGGTCAATCACCTACGCGTTCTCCGCTGCGCCACCGAGCGTGTGGATGACCAGATTGTGGCCAACATTCGAGATCTCGTAGCGGCCCGTTTCGACGCGCTTCAGGTAGCCGGCACCGGCGGCATCAACGAGCGTTTGGTCGATACGGCTGGGTAGCTTCCATCTGGCTTCCTTGAACACCGCTTCGAGTTGGTCCTTGCCGATGGTCGATGAGCGCTCACCCGCCGGAGCGATGTTCTTCAAGTAATACGCTGCAACTGCAGTCGCCTCGCGGTTGTTGGTTGGCGTGTGTTGGGCGAAGAACGACCTGGCATCCGGAAGTCGGCCCGTCGTCGAGGAATCGGACGGCGCCGGCGGGGCTGGGGGGATCGGCGGCGGTTCGGGAACACCGTTCCCCGACGGGTCCGTGGCCGGCGACTCCTCTTCCGCCGGCCCAGGATTCAGAGCCAACGTTGTCGCGCGCCGCGATAGGGACTGAGCGACAGTGGCGATCTCATTGGCGTCGCCCTCAACGTCGATCTCGAGTGCTCCGAGCCGAAACTTCGCTTTCATCAGTCCCTACTTCCTGACGTCAGTGAGAATCCATTCATCTCCAGCGTCGGATGAGGCCATCGTACCCCAGCCGAGATTGAGGGGCTGCGTACTTTCTGCGTACTCGGGCACGCGACCGACCTGCAGCGTCGCAGGTCAGAGCCTACAAACCGGACGCGCTCCGACGTTCCGCTTCAACGTCTGACCGCCCACGGTCCGAGTGCCAGCGCGCCCACCCGAGTGCCGGCGCGCCCACCCGAGTCCCAGCGCGCCCACCCGAGTCCCAGCGCGCCCACCCGAGTGCCACGTGTCCGTGCGAGTGGGTACTCGCACCCAGGGTGCGAGTACCCCCTCGGACGGACATCACCCCCTCGGGTCGGACGCCACCCACTCGGGTCGGACGTCGCCCACTCGGGTCTGGGGCGGGTGGGCTTCGACAACCTTGACGACTCGCTCACACTCACCTCACATCTCTGGTTCACCCTGATCCCCGTCGGCAGCAACGCCGACACGGAGGAACGGGAGGAACACCGATGCACACCAGGCTCGCCACCGCGGCACTCGCACTCGCCGCCACAGCGACGCTCGTCGGCTGCGGCCGTCGCGAGGCGCACGAAGATCGTGCAACCCCCACGACGGTCGTGAGCACCACGACGGTGACCGCGTCGACCACGACCACCGTGGTTCCGACGACGACCGTCGCCGCCCCCTCGACGACGGTCGCCCCGCTCAGCACGACCGCGCCGACGGCCGCACCGACGGCCGCCCCGGCCACCCCCTCCCCCACGCTCGGCACCGTGCTCGACACGAAGGCCATCGACGCCGCCCTCAGCGACCTCGATGCCGTGCTCGGCGACCTCGACACCAGCATCGACAACCCCCAAGGAGACCAGTCATGAAGCACACCACCCGGCCCCGCACGACCCTCACCCGCACGACGCGTCCCCGCACGACGATCACCCTCGCCGCCATCGGCGTCGCTGTGGCAGCGTGCGCCGCACTGCCCGTGTCGGTGGTCGACGCCGCCCCACGGTCCGATCAGGCAGCGGCCACTGCCAAGGCCGACGCCGCCATCCAGGAACGACTGACGGCGATCGGAACGTTGCAGGGATTGCTGCAGGGCGTCACCCACAGCGAGTGCCAGGCCGCCACGATGTCGGCGCAGCTGGTGGCCGACGCCACCGGGCTGACGGCCCTGCAGGCCGAGATCGATGCGCTGCCGGAGGGCACCACCGCCCAGGAGTTCAAGGCGCTCAGCGGGCAGATCGCCCCCGAGTACCGCATCTACATGCTGCAGACCCCGAAGGCGAACACCGTGGTGGCCTGCGACAAGGTGTTCGTCGCTGCCGACCTGTTGGACGTGCAGGCCGCGCGTGACGAGGCGATCGCCGCGGTGAACGGTGTGATCGGTCTGACCGCCGATGGCGGTGACGTGAGCGTGCAAGCCTCGAACAAGGCAGCCCTGCGTGCGGCACGAGCCGATCTTCACGACGCAGTCGGCCTGCTGAAGGCCGCCCGCGACGCTGCGGCGTAGGTCATCGACCGATGGCGTTGGAGGCGGGCAGGCGGACGATGACCGCAAGCCCGCCTCCTTCGGCGTCGGCCAGCTCCAGGTCGCCCTTCGATGCACGGGCGAGGGCCACCGCGATCGCGAGACCCAACCCGGTGCCGGGCGTGGACGTGTCGCCCCGCCAGAACCGATGGAGCGCTCGTTCCTTGTCGGCGGCCGACAGTCCTGGCCCGTGGTCAGCGACGGTCAGTCGGTGCACGTCGGGGCCACGCTCGATGGTGACGACGATCTCGCCGCCGTCGGCCGATACTCGCAGGGCGTTGTCGAAGGAGTTGTCGAGGATCTGCTCGATGGCCCCTGGGACGGCATCCACCATCGCCGGGGCATCGGCGCCACGCAGCCGGAGCACCACCCCCGATGCTTCGGCCATGGCGCCCCAGGTGTCGACACGATCGATGGCGATGGCAGCGAGGTCCTGCACCTCCGAGGTGGAGATGCGGTCCGCGCGGGCCAACTGCAACAGATCGTTCACCAGCGACGACAAGCGGGCGATCTCGTCGATGGACGCTTCGACTTCCGCCGCCTCCTCGGCCGGCAGGCGCGACTCGAGGTTCTCCAACCTCAGGCGCAGCCCGGTGAGCGGCGTGCGCAACTGGTGCGACGCGTCGGCCACGAACGCCCGCTGTTCGACCAACATGGCGTCCAAGCGCTGGGCCATCATCGCCATGGTGCTGGCCAGCTGCCGTAGTTCAGGCGGGCCGTGCTCCTCCTGCTCCACCACCGAGAGATCGCCGCTGGAGAACCGCAGGGCAGCGTCGTTCAATCGGCGGACCGGTCGAGTGACCGACCTGGCCAACAACCAACCCACGATGGCCATCACGCCCAGCACTGCGAACGCGATCTGCACCAGCACGAACCAGAACCTGCCGATGTGGCTGTCGACATGGGCGGTGTCGAGCGTGACCCGGACCGCACCGTGCACGACCGTGCCCGATTCGACCGGCAGTGCGACGTAGAGCAGGTCGGTGCCAAGTGTCTCGGACGAACGCCGGCCGGAGGTGCGCTGACCCGTGAGCGCCGTGGCGATCTCGGGACGAGTGGACAGGTCTCGCTGCGCCGGTTGCTCGGTGTCGATGAGCGAGATGCCACGATCGTCGACCACCACGACGCGGCCACCGGTTCGTGCGGTGTATCGCTCGGCGGGCCCAGTGTCCAGCGTGCGGCCGGCCTCCAGATCGTCCTCGTAGATGGCGGCGATGACGGTGGCGTCGCGCTCCACCCCGGCGGTGAGTCGCTCGAGCTCGCGCTGCGAGTAGACGATGGCCAACGGAATCTCCAGCATCAGCAGCACCACGAGGGTGACCGCGAGATAGCTGACGAGCAACCGACGGGTCATGGTGTACCCGACGACAGATCGACGATGCGGTACCCCACGGATCGCACCGTCTCGATGAGCTCAGGGCGGAGCTTCTTGCGCAGCGACGCCACGTGCACGTCGAGGGTCTTGGTGGAGCCCCACCAGTGTTCGTCCCACACCTCGCGGATCATCTGTTCGCGTCCACGCACCGCGCCAGACTCGAGCGCCAGGTACAGCAACAGGTCGTACTCCTTCGGCGTCAGCGCGATCGACCGGCCTTCGAATTGCACGACACGCGCCCGCCGGTCGATGTGGAGCGAGCCGACCACGATCTCCGTCGTCACCGCGGCGGCGACCGAGCCCGACGTTCGACGCAACACGGCTCTGATCCGGGCGACGAGCTCGCGAATGCCGAAGGGCTTGACCACGTAGTCGTCGGCGCCCAGTTCGAGCAGGATCACGCGATCGATCTCCTCGCCGCGAGCGGTGACCACGATGATCGGCACTGCGCTCGTCGCCCGCAGCCGCTGGCACACCACGCTGCCTTCGAGGTCGGGCAAGCCGAGGTCGAGCAACACGAGGTCGACGGGGCCAGCGGCGAGCGCAGCGGCACCGGTCGATGCGACCTCCACCTCGAACCCCTCACGGCCGAGCCCCTCGGCGAGTGGCACCGAGATGGACGGGTCGTCTTCGACGACGAGGATCCTCATGGCGATCAGCCTCGCACCCTGCCGACCCGACCCCACCACCTTTACGCAACGTTTGCCTTGGCCTGGCCGTCCCCTCGCGCACCGTTCCGTACCGTCAGGGCCATGACAACTCCTCAGCACACCGGATGGTTCTCGGGTCGCACTCGGGTCATCACCATCGTCTCCCTGCTCGCTGTCGGCGCCGCCGGAGCGATTGCGGTGAGCGCCAACCTCGGCGTCTCGAACGCCGCCCCCGCCACCGGCGTGGGCAACGTCACCGCCGCCGATCTCACCACCCCGAACACTCAGGTGATCGACGTCTACCTCCCGAGCACCACTGCTGCCGCAATGACGGCTGCCGGCACGCAGGAGTTCACCGTCGACGTGGCCGGCACCGTCGCCGTCGCTGCCACCGAGGCCGGCATCCGCCTCGATCGGGTGTCGCCGGCGGCCGGATGGACATGGACGCTCACCCAGAGCAGCGCACAGCAGCTGACGGTGTCGCTCACCAACGGCACGCGCACCCTCGAGTTCGTGGCCACTCTGAACGCCGATGGCACGGTCGGCGCCGCGGTCAACGAGCCCATCGTCACCGCCGCTCCTGCGTCGGGCACCAACGGTGGCGGCGGCTACGAGAGCGACGACGACAGCCACGAGGGCGGCGACGACGACGACTGATCGTCCTCGCCATTGCCACCGCCCTCCCCGCACACCCCCACCTCTGATCTGACAAGGACGACACGATGACCACCACCCAGGAACTCCCCACCGATGCCGACGCACTCCGCCGAGCGAAGGTGGCGGCGCTGCAGCAGCGCCGAGCACAGCCCGCCCCTCCCGCGGCTGCGGCGATGGCGGGCGACCGCCCCCGCCGCCGCAAGAGCGTGGCCCAGGGATCCAAGATCGCAGCCACTGCGATCGGCATGACCACGATGTTCGGCCTGGTTGCGGCGATGGGCGCCGCAGCCAACAACTCCAGCGCTGCCGCCACCGCAGTCGCGCCTGCCCCAGTGGCGCCAGCCAACGTGGTCGTGGTGATCCACCCGGCCGGCGCAGCAGGTTCCACCGTCGCTGCCGCACCCGCTGGGGTGCAGCTGGCGTCGGCGCAGCCGATCGCGCTCAGCGCACAGCCAGTGGTTCGTCAAGCGCCGGCCTCGCCGGCACCGGCAGCGACGACCAGTGGCAGCAAGTGAGTTCCGCGGCCGGGTGATGGCCAGCGAGCTGCACATCATCACCCTCGGCGCCACACCAGCGATGGTGGCCGATGCAGTGGCCGGGCTCGAGCACCTCGAACGGTGCTGGAGCCGGTTCATCCCGACCAGCGACATCAGTCGCATCAACGCGACGGCGGGCGGCGTGCTCGCGGTGGACGACTCCACGATCACGCTGCTCGCCTCGATGATCGAAGGCCACAGGGTGACCGAAGGTCGCTTCGACCCCACGGTGCTTCCTTCGCTCATCGAGCAGGGCTACGCCGCCAGCATTTCCGACCCCTCGCTCGTGACGGTCCTTCCCGCAGACGACTCCCCGACCGCTTCCGTTGCCCAGTTGGTGCTCGACCCCGACGGCGGCACGGTGGCCGTACCGCCCGGACTCGCCCTCGACCCGGGCGGCATCGGCAAGGGACTCGCTGCCGATCTCGCGGTCGCGATGCTGCGATCGCGGGGTGCCAGCGGCGCCCTGGTGTCCATCGGTGGCGATCTGGCGATGTCCGGCAGCGCGGTCATCGATGACGGCTGGCTCGTGAAGGTGGAACACGCCGATCCTCTCGACGGCGTGCTGTGCACGTTGGCACTGGATGGCGGCGGTGTCGCCACGTCGAGCACACGATCACGCCGATGGGTGCTCGACGACTCCGAGCGGCACCATCAGATCGACCCCCGCACCGGTCGACCGTCCACCACCGACTTGGCCGCGGTGACGGTCATCGGGCGGTCCGGTTGGCTCGCCGAGGTGCATGCCACGGCCGCCATCGCCTGTGGCAGCACATCGGTGATGCGGTACCTGTCCGACCACGGACTCAGCGGGGTGGCCATCGACGACCGCGGCGCCGTCCACCTCACACCCGACCTCGAAGGCGTGACGCTGAACGAACAAGTCGGTGCCCGATGAGCCCGCAGTTCTGGTGGTTCCTCACCCGAGCATCCGGCATCGTCGCCTGGCTGATGCTCACGCTCTCCGTCATCTGGGGCATCGTGTTGTCGACGAAGGCGTTCCCCGACCAGCGCAGGCCCGTCTGGTTGCTGGCGGTGCACCGATGGCTGGCCGGGTTGACGATGTCGTTCCTCGGCGTGCACCTCGTGGCGCTGGTCGCGGACAGCTACGTGCACTTCGGACTCGCCGACATCACGGTGCCGTACGCGTCCGGCTGGAAGCCCGGAGCGATCGCGCTCGGCGTGCTCGCGATGTGGTTGCTCGTCGCCATCCAACTGACGTCGGTGGCAATGCGCCGACTGCCGCGGCGCGCCTGGCGAGCGGTGCACCTCACCAGCTATGTGGCGTTCTGGCTCACCGCCATGCACGCCGCGTTCGCCGGGAGCGATGCGACCCGACCGATGTACCAGGTGACCGCGGTGGCATCGATCGTCGCCGTGGCGTGGGCGCTCATGTACCGAGTGGCGACTCGCCGCGCCGTGCGGCGAGCCGCCAGGACGGCAGCGATCAACCCACCGGCGTCAGCCCCAGCGCCACTCGGCCGGTGAGCGTGACCTGCTTGGCGGACGGCAGCGGGTGGAACAGGCAGCCGTGCACGTCGCGCAGGTGACGCTCGATCGGTGAGGTCCTGGAGAACCCGCTTCCGCCGCTGACCTCGAGTGCCAGACGGACGGTCTCGATGACCGCGTCGGCGGCGGTGGTCTTCCGGGCGAGCACTCGCGCGACCCGGTCGTCGGTGTTGTCGAAGCGGAGGTCGTCGGACTCGGCGAACATCGCCCGCACGGCGTCGTCGGCCCGAAGGTGCGCACCGATCATCTGACCGACGCCGAGCGTCACGTGGGCCTCCGAGCGGCCACGGACGACGTCGAGTGCGGCCGCCACCGCGGCATCGGCGATCCCGAGGTACGCCGACATGATGAGCGGCATGGCACAGCCGAGGATGGCGTTCCACACCGGCGCCCACACATCGGCGGGACGGGTGAGCGCCACCGCGGCGTCGGGCACGAACACGTCGTCGAAGACCACCGTGTGCGACCCTGTCGCCCGCAGGCCGAGCGTGTTCCACGTGCGTTCGATGCGCACACCAGGAGCGTCGGTGGGCACGGAGCAGTGGATGACCGAAGGGCCATCGGGCGCATCCTCGTAGCGGAAACTGGTGGAGAGCACGTTGCCCACCTCGCAACCGCTGATCGGTGCCTTGCGCGCCGTGACCCGGTAACCGCCTTCGACGCGCACGGTGGTGCCGTTCGAGCCGAGCCAGTCGGAAGCGCCGGTGCTGAGCAACATGGCCCCGTTGGCCACCTTGGTCAGCACGCCGCTCGCATCCATGCCGCGGCGGTGGCGCCACAACTGGAAGGCGAGCACGTGCGAGTGCATCGAGAGCGCGACCGCCGTGGACGAATCGTGCTGCGCGAGTGCCCGCAGGACGGCGCCCATGTCGGCATGCGTGGCATCGCCGCCGCCGAACTCGGCGGGCACGAGCGCCGCGGTGAGGCCGGCCCCGCGGAGCAGGTTGAATGCGTCGACGGACAGTTCGCCGTCGCGGTCGTGGTCATTGACCTGCGGTTGCAGGCGTGCACCGAGTTCGTGCGCGAGGGTCACCCACTCGTCGGTGGTGGAGGGTCGTGTGATCGTCATTGTCATGTGATCGAAAGTACGGAAACCTTGTTGCACCGACCAGTGCAGAATCTGTACCGACTGATCAACGACTCGGAGGTGTCCCGATGACCACCACCGCCCGCGGCTACGGCCAGTACTGCCCCATCTCGCGCGCGCTCGATGTGCTCGGTGAACGTTGGTCGCTGCTCATCCTTCGCGACCTGCTGGTGGGCACGACACGATTCAACGACCTGTCTCGCGGCCTCCCCGGCCTCTCGCGCACCCTCCTCACCAAGCGACTGCGCCAGTTCGAACGCGCCGGACTGGTGGAGCGCACCGACACCGAGTACGCACTCACCGCGGCGGGCCGCGACCTCGAGCCCATCGTGTTCGGGCTGGGAGAATGGGGCGCCCGGTGGACCTTCGGCGACCCCGACCCGGAGGAGCTCGACGCCGAGGTGTTGGTGTGGTGGATGCACACGCGGCTCGACACGTCGGGCTTCCCGGGGAAGCGCCACGTGCTCCACGTGCGCTTCATCGACGACCGGCGTCAGTTCTGGATCGTCATCGAGGCGGGCGAGCCGTCGGTGTGCATGTCGGACCCGGGCTTCGACGTGCACGCCAGCATCATCACCGACCTGCGCACGATGTACCGAGTGTGGCTCGGGCGCGCCACTGCCGCCGATGCGATCCGCACCGGCACCATCCGATTCGAGGGACCGTCAGCCATCACGCGACAGATGTCCGCCGTGCTGCAGCTCAGCCCGGTGGCGCCCATCGTGCGGGCTGCTCAGGAGCGCCAGGCTCAGTGAAGGTGGGTGGCGTGGGCGCCGAGCGCCTTGCGCAGACCGTCCATGTCGGTGGAGTGGAACACGACGCGGTTGTTGGTGGCCACGTAGACGGTGTCGATGTTGACGCCGGCATCGCCGATTTCGCGGGCCAGGTCGCCCAACAGCGCCGGGTTCTCGCCCATGTCGACGACCACGACTTCACGTTCGACCGGGTGGATGTCGGCGTGGGTGATGGCCAGTGCGTGCCGGACGGGCTCGGCGTGCTTCACGAGAATGTGCAGCTGCGCGGCGTCGCCGGTGCCGGTGAACGTGGCGGCAGCCAGGTTCACCCCGGCATCGCTCACCGCGGCGGCGAGCTTCGCGAGCTCGCCCGGCTTGTTCTCCACTTCGATGACGATGTCGACCGCCATTTGCAAACCTCCGGTGTCGTGGTGCTCGCAGTCTGCCACTCCTGGGTGGGGTACCGGATAGGGACCTTGGTCAGGGCCGGGTCAGAGGAAGACCCGAGCCGACAGCGTGACCGCCCCGCCGTCGGCGAACACCTCGACCGTGCCATGGTCGACCACCACGAGATGCGGACCGGACCCCGTCACCGGCACCTCGTAGCGACCGTCGTAGGTGGGCGTCCAGCCTCCGCGACGCTCGATGAACGCCACGCCGTGATCGACACCGGCGCGCACCGTCGCGCCAGCTGCGCCGTCGAACTGCACCACCGAGTCGCCGGCGAACGTCGACCACTCCCCCGCGGCCGGCTGCTGGCACAGCCGGCCATCACGCCACATGAGCCGTCGAGGCAACGACTGCACCCCGCGCCAACCCGTCGAGGGAACCACCCACGCATCGTCCCAACTCGCCATCCAGGCCATGCCGAGGGCCTCGGGTTCCACACCCCAGAACGACTGGAACGCGTAGAAGTCGGGCCCGTGGTCCATTCGGAACGGCGATTCTGTCTGCTCGAATGCACCGCCGGTCGGCAAGCCCCGCACCGCCATCGTGCCGCTGCGACCGTGGGGTCCTCCCTCGGCGACACTGATCACCAACAGCCACGCCGTGCCACCGTCCTCGTCGGGCACGGCGACCACGTCGGGGCACTCCCACGCACCGGTGGGTCGACCGCACCACGTGGCCAGATCGCAGCGGAACTCGCCGGTGGGCCGCCAGTGCAGCAGATCGGGTGACTCGAAGAACTCCAGGTGGTCCCGCAGCGTGACCACCATGGACCACGAGCCATCGGCAAGTCGGCGGACCTTCGGGTCGCGGAAGTCCGCCACCTCGCCCGGCAGCACGGGATTGCCGGAGAACTTCGTCCATCGCTCGCCGCCATCCAGGCTGTACGCCACCGACTGGTGCTGACGATCCTCGGTGTGATGGGTGAAGAGCGCGACCAGCGCGCCTGGCCCGAACCCGGCGGTGTCGTCGTGATCCTGCACCACGGACCCGCTGAAGATGGTGCCGAGCGGGTCGGGCTCGAGCGCCAAGGGATGGTGGTGCCAATGCAGGAGATCCGCGCTGCTCGCATGACCCCAGTGCATGGGACCCCACACGTCGCTGAACGGATGGTGTTGGTAGAACGCGTGCCACCGATCGCCGACGCGGCACAGCCCGTTGGGGTCGTTCATCCACCCCGCCGGAGGCGAGAGGTGGAACGCAGGTCGCTGAACGCTCACACCGTGGGCTGCACGACGGTGTCGTCATCGTCGACGAACCACACCACCGCATAGGGGTCGAGCGTCCAATTCGCGGGATGGTCGCGATGCAACAACTCCGCGCCCAGCACCACGCTCGGCGCCGACATGCCCGCCCACTCGAGCGCGAGCGCCGGCACCGTTGCGGCGCGGGCGGCGAAGTTGGCCAAGCCGTAGAACCGACCGAGGCTCGGATGGTGCAACGCCCATGCGAACACCGCACTGTCGGCGTGACGGTGGATGATGACCTCACCCCCGGCGCTCAGCGCGGGGTGCTCCACCCGCGTGGCGGCGAGGCGCTGGACGTACGTGAAGACACGCTGTTGCAGCGAGCCGACCGTGGTGCGCCGGTCGGCGAGGTCCCACGGCATCTCGGGCCGATGGATCCAACGCGAGTCGTCGGCGCGCGACGGGTCGGCCAGGTACGCCGCATCGTTGTCGAGGGCGAGCTCGTCGCCCATGTACACCAGCGGCACCCCGGGGAACCCGAACATCACGCCGTACAGCAGTTCCAGCCGTCGCACGGCGAGATCGAGCGCTGCGGGATCGCCCGTGCGCGCCGCCTTGCCCACCCCGCACAGCGCCGCGGCGGTGCCACACGTGCGCTCGTCGCCGTTGTCGGGATTGCTGGAGAACGGCACGCCGTCGGCGAACGACTGCCAGAAGTCGCCCCGGTAGAAGCGGGCGAGGAACTCGCGGTGCGCCGGGCCCGACAGGCCGACGGCAGTGGCGTCGGCGTCACTGACGGCCCAGCCGATGTCGTCGTGGCAGCGCACGTAGTTCACCCAGCCCGCACTCGACGGCGTGGGAGGCAACGCCTGCATGGCTGCCCCGGCGAGCCCTGCGTCGCCCGAGGCCAGGCTGCTCCAGAGCATCACCATCAACTGGTTGTGATAGGCGAGGTGGCATTCGGGACGTTCCAGCCGGTGCACACCCAGATACGGCAGCAGGTCGCTCGGCGCGACGATGGCCTCGGCCTTCATCAGGACGCCCGGGGCGGCGATGGCCAGGAGCGCCCGGTACACCTGGGCGATGAGGTGCGCCTCGGGCTGGTTCTGGCAGTTCGTGCCGACTCGCTTCCAGGTGAACGCCACCGCGTCGAGTCGCATCACGTCGACGCCGGCGTTGGCCAGATCGAGCATCACCTGCAACATCTCCACCAGCACGTCGGGGTTCGCGTAGTTCAGGTCCCACTGGTAGGTGTTGAACGTGGTCCACACCCACCCCTTCAGGTCGGGGTCCCACGTGAAGTTGCCCGGCGCGATCTCGGGGAACACTTCCGGCAGCGTGGCCTCGAAGCGATCGGGTTCGGTGCGATCGGGGTACACCAGGTAGTAGTCGCGGTGCCGCTGGGAGCCGCCGCGCGCCAACTCGGCCCATCGGTGCTCGCGTGCGGTGTGGTTCATCACCACGTCGAGGCACAGGCTGACGCCGCGCTCGTGCAACTCGTCGGCCACGTACTCCAGATCTGACCACGTGCCGAGCGCGGGGTCGACGTCGCGGTAGTCGACCACGGCGTACCCGCCGTCGTTCGCGCCTTCGCGCGACCGGAGCACCTTCATCAGGTGGAAGTACGACACGTGCAGTTCCGACAGGTAGTCCAGGCGGTCGGCGACGCCTTTGAGCGTGCCGCCGAACAGCTCGGCGTAGGCCACGTACCCCACCATCGACGAGTGCTGGAACCACGCCGGGTCGGTCTCGCGGCGGGCGTCGAGCGCCTGCAACGCGGGGCGTCGCGATCGCGCTGCTGCACAGGCAAGGCCCACGGTGCGGTCGAGCAGCGCGTCGACATCGGTGACCGAGCCATAGAGCGCGTCGAGCAACGGGCGCAGCGCCGGCGTCCAGTGGCGGACCCGGGCCTCGACGCGCTCGTCGTTCACGAGCGAACGTCCACGCGGGCCACGATGTCGGTGGCCGAGCGGCCGACGCGCAGCTCGTAGGCGAGCGACGGGGTGACCCAGGCATTGGTGGCGATGTCCCACCGGCGATAGCCGAGCGGGTCGAGCGCGACGGTGACTCGCTGCGACGAGCCGGCGGGTGCCGACACCTTCGCGAAGCCCACCAGGCGTTGGTCGGGCTCGTCGGCCGCGACCCCGTCGCGATCGACGAGGTGTGCGTACACCTGGACCACCTCGACGGCGTCGCGATCACCCACGTTCGACACCGTGCACTCGACCGTGTGTGCGTCGAGGGCGACGACGTCGGCGATGTCAGCGCAGCCATACCCGAGACCGAAGCCGAACGGGAACAGCGGCTCGCGACCGACGGTGGTGTACCAGTGGTGGCCCATCAGTCGGCCCTCGAGGTAGTTGGCCACACCGTTGCGACCGGGGTTGTGCTCGAAGCCCGGCGTGTCCTCCAGGCGGAACGGAAAGGTGACCGGCAGACGACCCTGCGGTTCGGCGGCACCGCTCAGCAGGTCGACGAGCGCGTTGCCCATCTCCTGCCCTGGGAACCACGACACGAGCACCGCGTGCACGTCGTGCAGCCACGGCATCGCGATGGGCGAGCCCGCGTTCACCACGACCACCGTGGCCGGGCTCACCTGGGCCACACCCGCGACCAACGCGTCCTGCACACCGGGGAGATCCAGCGTGGTGCGGTCCCAGCCCTCGCTCTCCCAGTTGTCGTTGGTGCCCACGACGAGGATGGAGAGGTCGGCCGTGGCCGCCAGGTCGATGGCATCGGCCAGCAGGTCACCCGTGGTGGGCGCGAGCGCCCCGATGTTGATGCCGCCCATGCCGGTGCCCACTGGGGCGTGGCGCATCTCGACCACCAGCGAGTAGTCGCGGCCCGCCTCCATGGGCACGTCGACGACTTCCTCGCCGCGGCCCATGCCGAAGAACGAGCCACCGACCGGCACGTCGGCGTTGTCGATGAGCGTGACACCGTCGACGATGACACGCGCCGGCGAGACGCTCTCCACCCCGAACTTCCAGACGCCCGACACGTCGGGGGTGAAGGTGGTGGACAGGCGCACGCCGAACTTCGGGTTCGCCGCGCCCTGGCCCGTGGGATCGGTGACCCACATCAACCGCGTGGTGCCGGTGGAGCCCGTGGTGACGGGCGCCGCGGTCGCATCGTCGAGCGCTGCGGGATCGTCGTAGATGTCGACCACCACGTCGCTGCACCGGCGCAGGTCCATCTCGGGCAGACGCCGGTGGATCTGGCATCCGGGCGCGTGCACCACCTCGACACCTGCCGTCTCGAAGAACGAACGAAGCGCATCGAGCGGCGTGGACACCGAGGTGGGCGTGACGTGCGCGCTGCCGCCACCCATCACCTCGCCGAGTGCCGCATTGGGGCCGATGATGGCCACGCGCCGCACACCCTGCAGCTGCAACGGCAACACGGTGGCTTCGAACGTGGCGGGTACGTTGCGCAGCAGCACCATGCCCTGCGCAGCCGTGCGGCGGACGAGCTCGATGTCGTCGCGGTCGTGGCGAGTGGTCTCGGGGCCGGGTCCATCGGCCGTCAGCGCACCGACGCGGTCCATCAGTTCCAGCACGCGGCGAGCCAGCGCGCGCACGTCGTCGATCGACACCTCGCCCACCTCGATGGCAGCGAGCAGGTGCTCACCGCGGTGCAGCGTGGGGCCGGGCATCTCGAGGTCGAGTCCGGCCTTGGCGCCCTCGACCGTGCTGTGCAGGCCGAACCAGTCGCTCATCACCAGACCGTCGAAGCCCCACTCGCCGCGCAACACGTCGGCCAGCAGCGGGCTGTCGGCCGACCACGGGCCGTTGATGCGGTTGTAGGCGGTCATCACCGCCATCACCCCTGCCTCGGTGACCGCCGCCTCGAACGGCCGCAGGTACACCTCGCGCAGCGTGCGCTCGTCGATGCGCGAGTCGATGGTGTTGCGCTCGAACTCGGTGTCGTTGCCGACGAAGTGCTTGATGCAGCTGGCCACGCCCTCGGCCTGCAGACCGCGCACGTAGTGCACCGCGACGCGCGACGTGAGGTAGGGGTCTTCGCTCATGCACTCGAAGTTGCGCCCACCCACCGGCGTGCGGTGGATGTTGACCGTGGGAGCCAACAGCACGCGGGCGCCCTTCGCCTTCGTCTCGCGCCCCAGCAGCTCGCCGATTCGTTCGATCGCGGCGGTGTCCCACGTGGCGGCCAGCAGCGTGCTGCACGGCGCGCAGATGGACGCCTCGCCGTCGAAGCGCGTGCCGCGCGCGCCCACCGGGCCGTCGCTGACGCGCATCTCGGGGATGCCGAGACGCGGGATGGGCACGGTGTGCCAGAAGTCGCGGCCGGCGGTGAGCGCGACCAGCTCCTCGACCGATGCGCGGTCGAGGAGGTCGTCGATGTGCGAGGTCATGTGAACTCCTGGTTCGTGAGGAGGTGTTCAGCCCTTGACGGCGCCGGCGAGGAGTCCTCGCACGAAGTAGCGCTGCAGCGCGAAGAACACGCAGATGGGCACGATCATCGCGATCATGCCGCTGGCGGTGAGCAGGTGGTACGACTGTCCACGAGTACCCGACACTTCGGCCAACTTGGCCACCACGGGCACGTTCTCGCCCGCGCCGCCGAACACCTTGCCGACGAGATAGTCGTTCCAGATGTACATGAACTGGAAGATGCACAGCGACGCGATGGCCGGTACCGACAACGGCACGATGAGCTTGATGAACACCGTGAGGTGACCGGCGCCGTCGACTCGCGCGGCCTCGATGATCTCCGATGGCAGTCGCGACACGAAGTTGTAGAGGATGAAGATGCAGAACGGCAGACCGAAGCAGATGTGTGCGATCCACACCGCGGGAATCGTGTTGGCGAGACCGAGGTCGGGGAAGATCGTGACGCTGCCGATGTGCGCCCCGCCGGTGAACAACCGCAGCAACGGCACCAGGGCCATCTGCAGCGGCACCATCAGCAGGCTGATGACGGCCACGAACAGCCAATCGCGACCCTTGAACTTCATCCACGAGAACGCGTAGGCGGCGAACAGCGCGATGCCCACCGACAAGATGGTGGCGGGCACCGTGATGCGCACCGAGTTGAGGAAGAAGTGCCCCATGTTGTCCTCGCCGGGCGACGACGACAGCACACGCTGATAGTTGTTCAGCGTGAAGTTCGGATCCTTGAAGAAGGTCCACCAACCGGTGGTCTTCACGTCGATCTCCGGACGGAACGACGAGATGAGCGTGCCGAAGGTGGGGATGGTCCACAGGATGACCAGGAGGTACACCATCCACTTGCCCACTCGGCTGGTGAGTGCTGCGCTCACCGAGCGGCCCATCGGCTCGCCCACGGGTGCGGTGACGTCGCTCATGCGCCCATCATCTCCTCTGCGCGGGCCTGCGCCCTGCGGTTGATCACGACCACGGGTACCACCAAGATGAAGATCAGCACGGCCAACGCCGAGCCGAAGCCCGACCGGGACTGCACGAAGTACACCCGGTAGAACTCGTTGGCGATGGTGCTCGTGCCGAAGTTGCCGCCGGTGGTGGCGGCGACGATGTCGAAGGCCTTCAGACCGGCGATGGTGGTGGTGGTGGCCACCGTGACGATGGTGGCCCGGATGTAGGGAAGGGTGACCTTGTAGAAGGCCTGGCGCCGGGTGGCACCGTCGACGCGTGCCGCCTCGACCAACGAGTCGGGCACGCCCTTCATCGCCGCGGAGAACACGACGGTGGCGAACCCGGTGGAGGCCCAGATGAAGATGACGATGAGCAGGAAGCTGTTGAAGCCTGGCGCCGACTCGGGCGGGTTCAACGGACCGAAGCCGCGCTCGATGAGCCAGTTGCGCTGACCATCGCCACCCATGCTGACCGGCAATCCGGGGATGGCATTCGTGATGGCATTGAGCAGACCCACCTTCACGGGCGGGCCGGCATAGACGAATCGCCAGATGATGCCGGCACCGACGAGCGAGATGGCGCCAGGGATGAAGATCAGCGACTTCGCCGTCTTCTCACCGCGCATTCCATCGGCGAAGCGAGCGATGGTGAGGCCGACGACGACCGTGATGACCGTGCCGAGCAGCACCCAGGTGAGGCTGTTGATCACCGTGAGGCGGGTGTTCGGCGTGTTGAAGATCTCGGTGTAGTTGTCGAAGCCGATGAACTTCTTGCCGTTGTTGTCGAGGAAGCTCGTGTAGATGGTGCGCAATGCCGGCACCACCAGCCCGATGATCATCAGGAACAGGGCCGGGAACAGGAACACGAACACACGTCCACGCTCGGTCCACCGACCCGGCAACAACTTCGTGAGCCAGTACAACCCGCCGAGCACGGCGAGCAGACCACCCACACCCAAGACGACGACCACGACCGTCGTCAACAGGTCCCCCATGACCCCCTCCTTCTCACACGCTTCGAACCACTGTACGACAAAGGGGCCGGGCCGGAGCCCGACCCCTTCGTCTCACTTCATCAGCGCTGATGAATCAGCACTGTGTTGCTAAGAGCTGATGAATCAGCACTGTGTTGCTAAGAGCTGATGAATCAGCTCTTCGGCCAGCTGGCCTCGACGTTGTTCACGAAGTCCTCGGTGCTGCCACCGATGACCCACGCCGTCACTTCGGTCCAGAAGGTGCCCGAACCCACGGCGCCCGGCATCATGTCGGAGCCATCGAAACGGAACACATCGGCGCCGGCCTGCAGCTCGGAGAGCTGCTTGGTGAACGGATCGCTGATCTGGGTGAAGTCGATCGACTTGTTCGGCGACAGTTCCTTGCGCTTGTTGACGATCTCGAGCTGGTAGTCGGCCGAGCCGGTGTACTTCAGCACGTCGAAGGTCTCGGGCTTGTCACTGCCTGCGGCGTAGATGTCGCCGGCGCCGAGCATGTACTTCGGGCCGTCCGACGGGCTGGGCAGGTAGAACACGTTGACGTCGCCATCGGGGCCGACGTTGGTGCCTTCCGGCCACAGGCTGGCGTAGAAGCTGGCCTGACGGTGCATGTAGCAGCTGCCGTCACCGGCGACGATGGGCAGGCCACCGTCCTGGAACTTCGTGGTCGCGATGGCCTTCACGAGGCCCTCGCCACCGAGGTAGTCGGCGTTCTTCACGTACTCACCGACGGCGTCGGCGACTGCGGCGACCTTCGGGTCGTTGAACGGGATCTCGTGGTTCACCCACTGGTCGTAGACCTCTTCACCGTTGGTACGGAGCATGAAGTCCTCCATCCAGTCGGTGAGCACCCAGCCGGTGGCCACACCGGACTCGGCACCGACGCACCAGGGGGTGCCACCGTCGGCGACGATCTTGTCGCTGAGGGCCTTCAGGTCCTCGAGCGTGGTGGGAACCTCATAGCCCTTGTCGGCGAACGCCTTGGGCGAGTACCACACCAACGACTTGATGTTCGAACGACCGGGGATGCCGTAGACCTTGCCGTCGACGGTGCCGTAGGTGTCCCAACCGCCGAGGAAGTCGCTCGCCACGTTGTCGGCGAGGTCGGCGGGGAATTCCTTCAGGAAGCCCTTACGAGCCACCGCGGCCAGGAGGCCGGGCTGCGGGAAGTCGATCACGTCGGGAGCGTTGCCACCCTCGAGACGGACGTTGATCTCGGTCTCGAACTGGTCGGTGCCTTCCCACTTGATCTCGACGCCGGTGCAGTCGACGAGCGGCTGGTACGCGGCCACGTAGTCGGCGATCGGCTTGTCGTTGTCGCTGTCACGCACGGGCGAGAACACCGACACGGACTTGCCCTTGTACTGCTGCTCGCACTTGATCTCGCCGTTCAGGATCGACTCAGCCGAGCCACCACCGCTCGAACCGCCAGTGGTGCCATCGGTCGACGACGAATCATCGTCGCCGCACGCGGCCACCAAGAGCGACATGGCGACCGCAACCACTGCGATGCGCTTGGTCTTCATTGGTTATCCCCCTCAGGATGCTGGACCACGGGGCTTGCGCCGACCGTGGAAATGGTGTGGAATTTCCTTGGAACATTCCGAGATGTACCATAACACTTCGTGCCGCCGGTGAAAAGCCGCTCGGCTACGATTTCTGTACGACTCACCGGCTACTGAGGGGGACCCCGTGGGCAACATTGTCCTGAACGAGATCGACAAGCTGTACGAGAACGGCTTCCATGCGGTGCACAAGTTGTCGCTGGAGGTGCAAGAAGGTGAGTTCCTCGTCCTGGTCGGTCCGTCCGGCTGCGGCAAGTCCACCGCCCTGCGGATGATCGCCGGACTCGAGTCCATCTCGGGCGGCGATCTGCACATCGGCGGTCGGCGGGTGAACGACCTCGATCCGAAGGATCGCGACATCGCGATGGTGTTCCAGTCGTACGCGCTGTATCCCCACCTCACGGTGCGCGACAACATCGCCTTCGCACTCAAGCTGAAGAAGATGCCGAAGGAAGAGATCGCCCAGCGCGTCGACGAGGCCGCCCGCATCCTGGAGCTCACCGAGTACCTGGATCGCAAGCCGGCCAAGCTGTCCGGCGGTCAGCGTCAGCGCGTGGCCATGGGCCGCGCCATCGTGCGTCAGCCGCAGGCGTTCCTCATGGACGAGCCGCTCTCCAACCTCGATGCCAAGCTCCGCGTGGCCATGCGCGCCGAGATCAGCAAGATCCAGCGCCACCTCAACGTCACCACCGTGTACGTCACCCACGACCAGATCGAGGCCATGACGATGGGCGACCGTGTGGCCGTGCTGTCACGTGGTGTGCTGCAGCAGGTCGACTCGCCACAGAACCTGTACGACTTCCCCGACAACATCTTCGTGGCCACCTTCATCGGCTCGCCCCAGATGAACATGCTCCGCGGTCGCTACGACGTCGCCGCGGCCACCCTCACCCTCGGCTCCAGCACCATCAGCGTGCCCGAGTCCGTGCGCACGGCTCGTCCGGCGCTGGCGCAGTACGACGGCCGCGACATCGCGGTGGGCATTCGGCCCGAGCACATCGCCGACGCTGCGCTCGGTGGCACCGAAGGAAGGTCCACCATCGTCGGCACGGTGGAAGTGCGCGAGGGCCTCGGCTCGGAGGTGCTGCTCCACGTCACGGTCGACGCCGGCAAGGTGACCGCAGAAGACATCGAGTCCGAGACGCGCGGTGACGAGCACAGCAGTGTCATCGTCGCCCGCGTGTCGCCCACCACCAAGCTCACCCCCGACCAGAGCGCCACGCTCGCCGTCGACACCTCGCACCTGCAGCTGTTCGACCTCGAGTCGGGTCAAGCTATTCGCTGAGCCACACGGCCGCGTCGCCGGCGAGTCGCCCGTCCACCAACGGGCTGCTCGCCAACAACACCGCTCGGTGCGGTGGAAGCGGTTGCAGCCGCGCGCCGAAGTTGACGACACAGATCACACCGGCTCCACGACGGAAGGCGAGCACATCGCTGTCGGTGGGCAACCACTCGAACGGTCCGTCACCGAAGCCCGTGGTGTCTCGTCGAATGCGCAACGCGTCGCGATAGAGCCAGAGCATGGACGACCGATCGCGCTCCTCCACCTCGACAGCGAACTGTGCGAACCATTCCGGTTGAGGGAGCCACGCCTTCGCGTCGACACCCGTCCACGGCACCGGAACGCGGCAACCGTCGCGACCCGGATCGGTGAAGCCCGATCGTGCCCACGACGGATCCTGCAACACCTCGGGCGGGAGGTCCTCCACCTCCGGGAGGCCGAGTTCCTCGCCCTGGTAGACGTAGCACGAGCCCGGCAGCGCGGCCATCAGCAGCAACGCCGCGCGAGCCCGACGGTACCCGAGGTCGGGATCCACCTCGACCTCGGCATCGAGGTCCTTCAACTGATGCTGCGCGTGCGTCTGCTGCACTCGGGCGAACCGCGACACGTGGCGGGCGACGTCGTGGTTCGACAGCACCCACGTGGGCGGTGCCCCCACGAGCGCGTGCTCGGCGATGGTGGCGTCGATCACACCACGGAGGTGGGGCGCGGCCCAGGGCGACCGCAGGAAGTCGAAGTTGAAGGTGGTGTGCAACTCGTCGGCGCGCACGTAACGGGCCAGGCGAGCCGGTTGCGGCACCCAGGCCTCGGCCACGAAGACGCGCGGCGGGTCGTACGAATCGGCGATGCGACGCCACGACCGGTACACCTCGTGCACGTCGTCGGGATCCCAGAACGGGTGGGGCCGAGTCTCGTGCGCCTCGTACACGACGTCGCCGAGATCGGGCAGACCGTCGGCCTTGAACAGTGAATGCGCCACGTCGATGCGGAACCCGTCGACACCACGGTCGAACCAGAACCGCAGTGCGGCCTCGTAGTCGGCATGCGTGTCGGGGTGATGCCAGTTGCGGTCGGGCTGCTCCGGCGCGAACAGATGGAGGTACCACTGACCCGGCACGCCATCGGGCTCGGTGACGCGAGTCCAGGCGGAGCCGCCGAAGCAGCTCGGCCAGTCGTTGGGCGGCAGTTCCCCTCGTTCCCCGGCGCCGTCGCGGAAGATGAACCGGTCGCGCTCGGGCGAGCCCGGACCCGCGGCGAGCGCCGCCTGGAACCAAGGGTGCAGGTGACTCGAGTGGTTGGGCACGATGTCGAGGAGCACGCGGATGCCCGCCGCGTGTGCCTCGGTGATCATCGCCTCCGCCTCGGCCATCGAGCCGAACCTGGGCTCGATGTCGGTGTACGTGATGACGTCGTAGCCGGCATCGGCCTGTGGCGACGGGTACCACGGGTTGATCCAGATCGCGTCGATGCCCAACTCGGCCAGGTACGGCAACCGTGAACGAATACCCTCGATGTCGCCGAGACCGTCGCCGTCGCCGTCGGCGAAGCTACGGATGTACACCTGATAGATGACGGCGTGCCGCCACCACTCGTTGCTCACCGGTCGAGCAACCAGATGCACGAGTCGCTCGGCACCGTGGTGGGGTCGTCGTGGCCGCGCACCGACGTGACGATGACCGTGCCGTTCCCCACGAGATCGGCGGGCAACGTCATCGCGTGGTCGGTCACGTTGAGCACCACCGTCACCTTGCCGCGGCGGTACGCGACCAGTTCGTCGCTGTCGGCGAGTACCCACGCCAACGGAGCGTCGACGTCGAGCGCGCGCCGATGCTCGAGCAGATGTCGATACAGCCCCAACGTGCTGTCGTCGTCGCCGGCCTGCACCGAGGCGGCGTACCGACCCCACTCCGCCGGCAACGGCAACCACGGCTCGGCGTGGTCGGCAGGCGAGAAGCCGAACGCGGTGGCGGCATCGTCGGTCCACGGCAAGGGGATGCGACAACCGTCGCGGCCGATCTCCTTGCCACCCGTGCGGGCGAACAGCGGATCTTCGCGACGATCGGCCGGCACGTCGAGCACCTCGGGGAGACCGAGCTCCTCGCCCTGGTACAGGTACAACGAGCCCGGCAGGCCGGCGGCGAAGGCCACCATCGCCTCGGCACGCCGAAGCCCGAGCGCCTCATCGACCGGCGCGTCGACGTAGACGAGGTTGTTCTTGGTCCAGCTCACCATCTCGGTCGCGTTCGCCCGGCCGTAGCGAGTGACGGCGCGCTGGGTGTCGTGGTTGTTCAACGTCCACGTGACCGACGCTCCCGCGCCGGTGAGCACGTCGTACACCTCAGCGACGGAGTGCCGGATGGGGCCGGCGATCCAAGGGGCCAGCATCAGATCGAAGTTGAACGACTGGTGGAACTGGTCGGGCTCGACGAACTTCAACAGCAGGTCGGGCCTGCCCGGCGTGTACGCCTCGCTGACCGTGACGAGGTCGCGGCCGGGGTGCTCGGCCTGGTAGGCGTCGATCACCCGCCGCCACCGACGCCAGTAGTCGTGCGCCCGCGGCTTGAACTGGATGTGCTCGTTCTTGCCGGCCTGCTCGGTGGCGGTGCCAGCGTTCGGGTCGATCACCTGGTCGGGAAGGCCCTCGGTCTTGCCCACCACGCCGACAGCATCGACACGGAAGCCCTCCACCCCACGATCGAACCAGAACGCGAGCATGCGATCGAAGTGGTCGGCAACGTCCTCGTTCTCCCAGTTGAAGTCGGGCTGCCACGGGGTGAACACGTGGAGGTACCACTGACCGAGCGTGCCGTCGGGCTCGGTGACACGTGTCCATGCCGGGCCGCCGAAGATGGCGGTCCAGTTGTTGGGCGGCAGCTCGCCGTGCTCGCCCTTGCCGTCGCGGAAGTAGAACCGGTCGCGCTCGGGGCTGCCCTTCGGCGCCGCGAGCGCGGCCTGGAACCAGGCGTGTTGACTGCTGCAGTGATTGGGCACCACGTCGAGCATCACCTTGATGCCGTGACCGGATGCGGCAGCCACCATGCGGTCGAACGTGTCGAGGTTCCCGTAGGTCGGTTCGATGTCGAAGTAGTCGGCCACGTCGTAGCCGTGGTCCATCTGCGGCGACGGGAAGCACGGGCACAGCCAGATGGCATCGACCCCCAGCTGCTGGAGGTACGGCATGTGGTCGATGATGCCCTGCAAGTCGCCGCGGCCATCGCCGTTGGCATCGGCGAACGAGCGCACGTACACCTGATAGACGACCGCGTCGCGCCACCAGGCGCGCCCGGGAGTGGCGGTGTGGAGTTCGCTCATGTGACTGCCCTCATCGAGGAGGTCGAGTAGTGGAGCGCACGACGAGCTCGACCTCGAGCTGCTCGTCGAACGCCGTTCGGCGCCGAGATCCGATGGCCTCGAGCACCAGATCTGCCGCACGAGCCCCCGACCGTTCCAGGGGCTGGCGCACGGTGGTGAGCCCCATCAGCGAGGCGAGCTCGATGTCGTCGTAGCCCACCACCGAGAGGTCGTGCGGCACCTTCATGCCGCGCGATTCCGCCGCCTCCATCACACCGACCGCTTGTACGTCGGATGCGGCGACGATGGCCGTGGGCGGATCGGGGAGTTCCAAGAGATCGCGGGTCATCTGCTTGGCGGCCTCGCGCAGGTGCGCGCCGTGGCGGATGAGCGTGGGATCCGACGGGATGCCGGCTGCGGCGAGTGCCGACAGGTACCCCTCCTCACGACGCGCGCTGGAGACGAAGCCGAACGAGTTGTCGGACGGTTCGCCCACGAACCCGATACGCCGGTGGCCGAGATCGATGAGGTGCTGGGTGGCGATGCGGCCGCCGTGACGGTCGTCGATGGTGACGCTGGGCAGTCCCTTGCCCCACGTGTCGACGAGCACCGTGGGGTACGGCGCCTTCGTCAGTGCCCGCGCTTCGACATCGGTGATGGGCAGCGACACCACGATGAGCGCCTCCAGCGAGGTGGTTCGTGGAAGTTCCACGAGCATCGAGCGCGCCTGGCTGGGTGATTCGATGTTGTAGAGCACCACGTGCAGGTTGTTCGTCTGCAGCCGCGGCACCAGCCCGCTGAAGCGCTGCAGCGCCGACGGCTCGTCGAAGAATGTGACCAGCAGGCCGACGAACCCGCGCAATGTCACCTGCTGAGAGCGCTTTTTCGCCCCCGGGTCGTAGCCGAGTTCCGCCGCCGCCTCGAGCACGCGGTCGCGCATCTGATCGCTGACGCTGGCGCTGCCGTTGAACACGCGCGACACGGTGCCGATGCCGACTCCAGCATGTTCTGCGATCTCTGCCAACGTGGCCACTGTGGAAACTCTACCGCGAGTTTCCACGACGATGGAAGAGCGAACTGCACGAAAGGCCCGCTCACCTGGGGTCTACGCTCCAGCCCATGAGTGGAACCTCCCCGATCTTCGAGTTCGCCGACCGCTACATCGATGGCCAGGCCGCGTTGGACCCGTGCGCCGCCACCTCCCGCGGCATCCCCGGATACGACCATCTCCTCACCGACTACTCCCCTGCGGGTTTCGAGGCCCGCGCACAGCACACCCGCCGCGGGCTGCAGGAACTGGCCGCCCTGCCGGTGACCGGCGAGGACGACCGACTGGCCCGCGACTTCATCGACGAGCGCTTCAGCACGTCGCTGCTCGCCCACGACACCGGCGAGTGGCAGCGCACCGTACGCGCCATCGCCGCGCCCGCCTCCACGTTGCGCAGCACCTTCGACCTCATGCCGCGCAACGGCACCGGCGCGTGGGAGAACATCGAGGCCCGGCTGAGTGCCATCCCCACCGCCGTCGATGGTCTGCGCACCACGTACGAACAGGGTCGGGCTGCTGGCATCGTGGCTGCACGACGTCAGGCATTGGCCGCCGCCGACCAGGCGGCGACCTGGGCCGAGAACCGGTGGTTCGACACCCTGGCCGACGAAGCAGCCGCGAATGCCGCACTTCCGCCCACGCTCGTGGCCGCCGTGCGCGACGGGGCCACCGCGGCCAACGAAGCGTACGCCGGGTTCGCCGCATACCTTCGCGAGGTCTATGCCCCGTCGGCCGCCGAGCACGACGGATGCGGACCCGAGCGGTACCGAGTGGGTGTGCGCCAGATGCTCGGAGCCGACTTCGACCCGGCCGAGATGTACGAGTGGGCGTGGTCCGACTTCCATGCGCTGCGCGCCGACATCCGGGCCACGTGCGAGCGCATCCTCCCGGGTGCCGGGTTCGCCGAGGTCATCCATCTGCTCGACAACGACCCCGACCGCGCGGTGCACGGCGCCGACGCATATCGCGAGTGGTTGCAGGAGATCACCGATGAGGCGCTGCGTCGCAGCCACGAACACTTCGAGATCCCGGAGGTGATGGACCGCTGCGAGGCGCTCATCCCGCCGGCCGGATCCGCCGCGGCGCCGTACTACACCACGCCGTCCGAGGACTTCAGCCGTCCCGGCCGGACGTGGTATCCCACGTTGGGCCGCACCTCGTTCCCGATGTGGGGCGACGTCACCACCTGCTACCACGAGAGCGTGCCCGGGCATCACCTGCAGTTGGGCTACGCCATGGTGCAGGCCGACTCGCTCAGCCGCATCCAGCGCACGTCGTTCATCAGCGGACACGGCGAAGGGTGGGCGCTCTACGCCGAGCGCTTGTGCGACGAGTTCGGATGGTTCGAGTCGCCCGACTTCCGCCTCGGGTTCCTCAGCGGCCAGATCCTGCGCACGGTGCGAGTCATCATCGACATCGGCATGCACCTCGGCTTCCGCATCCCGCAGCACACCACACTGTCCGACGGCACGCCCTTCCACGGCGGCGAGGTGTGGAACGGCGACCTCGGCTTCCAGTTCGCACTCTCCGAGACCGGCTGTGGCGAGGCGTTCCTGCGCAGCGAGATCGATCGCTACCTCGGCTGGCCGGCACAGGCCATCAGTTACAAGATCGGCGAGCGTGAATGGCTCGCTGCACGCGACGAGGCCAAGGCTCGCGAGGGTGGCGCGTTCGATCTGCGCGCGTGGCACACCCGGGCGCTCAAGCTCGGGGCGGTGGGGCTGGGTCAGCTGCGCGTCGAACTCGCCAGGTGACCACCGGGACCGAACGCCGCGACGGCGAAGCGAGTCCCCAGCAGCGCGTACCCCTCCGGTGACGGGTGCAGCCGGTCGTACAGCAACGTCCGATCGGCCTCGCCGAACAACGACAGACCATCCAGGTACGCCAGCGCGTCGTCGCCCGCGGCACGGCGGGTCGACACGATGTCGGTGAGCATCTCGCGGATGCGCGTGAGGGTCAGCCCCAGCGGGCGCGCTTCGAGTGCCGCGGGCACCACGGTGATGCCGCCGTCGGGCGCACCCACCGTGGGCCCGGGGTGGTGCTCGACCTCACCGCAGAAGATGGGCGACACCACCAGCAGCGGCGTGGTCGGGTGCCCGTCACGAATGTGATCGAGCAGACCGTGCACCGCCGGGCCGAACGTTCGCTCCGTCATCGACGCGGCGTTCACCAGGTTGATGCCGAGCTTCAGACTGATCACGTCGGCAGGCAGGTCGCGGATGACGCGGCCCATGAACGGGTCCAACTGGCACTGTCCCGCCAGGCCGAGATCCGTCAGCTCGAGGTCGTTGGCTCGAGCCACGATCACCGGCCATGCGTCGAACGGGCGGTCCACGTCCATGCAGTGGCTGATGCTCGAGCCGTAGTGCGTCCACCGCCGACGGGTGACGGGCACGGCGTCCACCATCGCGGTGTCGACCAGGCGGAGCGACTGCAGTTCGATCGACGAGTCCGTGGGCATCCAGATCTCGATGGACTTGCGATGATCACCGAGGTCGTCCCAGCGAACGGTGACGGCGCCGCCGACTTCGAACTCCACACCGTCGACGCCCTTCTCGCGGTCGATGTGCACGATGGTGCCACCGGCCGCCGGCGTATCGGGAAGCAGCTCGCCGTCGACCACCATCTGGAACACCGGCGGGCGAAGCGGGCTGCCCACGAGGTGGATGCTGCGCGGGTGCATGGTGAGTTCCACGACGGGCGAGTCGGTGGCGAACACCAGACGTACCCCGGCCGTGAGGCTGACCATCGTGTTCATGAACACATCGGGGATCTGTGGCCGAGTCCACGCCGGCAGACGGCGTGGCAGCAGGCCGTCCGGCGTACGATCGAGATCGAATGCGCCCCGAACCTCGACGGGGCCCTCGAAGGACACTTCACGGAGCAGCATGCGACCGAACGTACTCCTCATCACGCTCGACCAGTACCGAGGAGACTCGCTGTCCTGCGCCGGCCATCCACTGGTGCGCACTCCCCACCTCGACGCGTTCGCTCAGGAGGGCGTGAGGTTCTCGCGGCACTACGCGCAGGCCGCTCCGTGTGCCCCGGGCCGTGCAGCGCTCTACACCGGCACGTACCAGATGAACAATCGGGTGGTGGCCAACGGGACGCCACTCGCCCACTCGCTCGACAACGTCGCCCGCCTCGGGTTGCGCGCCGGCTACCACCCGGTGATGTTCGGCTACACGGATCAGGGTGCCGACATCCGGCGCATCTCCGACCCCGACGATCCGCGGCTGCGGAACTGGGAAGGCGTGCTGCCCGGCTTCGACGAACTGCTGTGCCTCGATGAACGTCACGGCCCGTGGATGGAGTGGCTGCAATCGCTCGGCTACGACGTGCACGACCCCGAGGTGGCGCTCGCCACTGAGCACGAACGACCCGCCGAACACTCCGTCACCCAGTTCCTCACCGATCACTTCCTCACGTGGCTGGGCGAGCAAGACGGGCCCTGGTTCGCCCACACGTCGTACATCCGCCCTCACCCGCCGTACGACGCAGCGGGCCACTACAGCACGATGTACGCACCCGAGGACTGCCCGCTTCCGTTGCCGATCCCCGACGACATCCACCCCTCTCACGCCGTCTTCCTCGGCGTGCCGCAGGCGGCCGCTCCCACCGACGCAAACGAGGTCGCCCAACTCCGCTCGCAGTACTACGGGATGATCAGCGAGGTCGATCACCACATGGGTCGCATCTGGCGGGCCCTGCGTGACCGAGGCGAGTGGGAGAACACCGTGGTCATCATCACCGCCGATCACGGCGAACAGTTGTGCGACCAGGGCCTCGTGCAGAAGTTGGGCTGGTTCGAGTCGAGCTATCACATCGTCGGGATGATCCGCGACCCCCGCCACCCCGCCGGCTTCGGCACGGTGGTCGACGACTTCACCGAGAACGTCGACATCATGCCCACGCTGTGCGAAGCCATCGGAGCGCCGGTGCCGCTGCAGTGCGACGGGCTGCCGCTCACCCCGGTCCTGCGCGGCGAGCGACCGGCCGAGTGGCGGCGCGAGGCACACTACGAGTGGGACTGGCGCGACGTGTTCATCCAACGCGACGACCACCCCTGGCCATGGGATCGCCGACTCGAACGCCAGAACCTCGCGGTGGTGCGCGACCAGCGGTACGCCTACGTGCAGTTCGGCGACGGCGACTGGCTCTGCTACGACCTGGCCGCCGACCCCACGTGGCAAACCAAGGTGGACGACCCGGCCGTGGTGCTGCCACTGGCCCAGAAGATGCTGGTGTGGCGCCAGCAGCATCTCGACCGTCAGCTCACCGGCACGCTCATCAAGAAGAGTGGCCTCACCGGCCGCATCCCCGACCCGCACGCCAACTGACGTTCCGACCTCGGAACGTCAGTTCGTGGGCGCGGCTCAGGGCAGTCGCTCGTACCAGAGGTCGGTGGGTGTGCGACCGGCAGCGAGCCCCCGTCGCTCGAAGCGTGTGACGGGCCTCCACTCGGGCCGAGGAATCGCGCCGCCCTGCAGCCGTTCCTCGCCGGCCACCACCTTCTCGGTGTGACGTGCGTACTCGTCGATGTCGGTGGCCACGTGCAGCACTCCGCCGACCCGCAGCCGGTCGGTGAGCGCGGCCACCACCTGTGGGCGAACCAACCGACGGTGCTGCTGCTTGTTCTTCAACCACGGGTCGGGGAACCAGATGCGCACACCGGCGAGCGAACCGAAGGGCACGCGCGGCAGGAAGTCGAGCGCGTCGGCCTCCACCAGCCGCACGTGATTCCACCCACCGGCCTCGACGGCGTCGAGCACCTTCGCGACACCAGGGGTGTGGATCTCCACCCCGATGACACACTCCTCGAGTCGCGCCTCCGCCATGTCGATGAGTCCCTCGCCGCCACCGAACCCGATGTCGAACACGACCGGCGCGGCTCGGCCGAACACCTGCTCGAAGTCGAGCAGCGGCCCCTCGACATCGAGGCTCCATCGCGGCGCCAGCCGCCGGTAGATCGCCGCCCGCTCGGGTGACAGCCCGCGCCGACGCGGCCGGAAGCTGCGGGCGTACGGCGGTGGCGAACTCACGGGGTCCATTCAACCCTTCCGCCTAGCGTTCCAGGACCGTTTCCGGAACGGTCGTACCGCTACTGTCGGCGGAACATGCACAAGCAGAAGCTCCCCTTCATCGCATCACTCCTTGCGCTGGGCGCCGGGGTCGTGTGGAGCTTCGGTGGCATCACCAGTCGTCTGGCCGACGAGTCCGATGCGTTCCAGTACATGGTGTGGCGGTCCATCGGGATCATCGTGGTGATCGAGACCATGGCCGCGCTGCAGCGCAAGCCGTTCCCCACCGTTCGGGCGTGGCGCAGCGGCAGGGTGATGATGTACGCCAATCTCGGTCTGTTCCTGGCATCCCTCTGCTTCGTGTACGCGGTCAAGACCACCACCCCGGCCAACGCCGCGTTCCTGGGCTCGCTCACGCCGCTCGTGGCCGTGGTGTTCGCCCGCGTCCTCGGCGAACGGATGTCCACGAGCACCATCGTCGCGCTGGTGGGCGGCATGGTGGGTCTGCTGATCACGGTGTTCAGCGACCTCGAGGCCGGCAGCATGGCCGGCAACATCGCAGCCCTCACCGCATCCGTCGGATTCGCGATCTACACGGTCTGCCTGCGCACCGACACGGCCCGCGACTGGTCGCCCGTCCTGCCCGGCTACGGCGCATTGATGATCGTGGTCTGCGGGGCGGTCACCATCGCGCACGGCAAGACCCTCGTGCCACCGGCCGCCGACCTGACCTGGGCGCTGTTCCACGGCGCGGTGATCATCGTCGTGGGGACGGTCATGTTCAACCGCGCGTCGAAGCAGGTGCCCGCCGTGCCGATGACCGTGTTCGCCCAGACAGAGATGGTGTTCGTCCCCATCTGGGGCTTCATCATCCTCGACCTGCAGCCGAAGCCGCTCACGCTGCTGGGTGGCGCGATCATCTTCGCCTCCGTGGTCGGCAAGGCCTGGTACGACGCGGCCGCCGGTCGGCGCAACGACTTCACCACCGCTCCCGACGTGCCGCTCCTGTGAAGCGCGTCGAACGTGCCAATCTGTCGACATGACCCGCGACGGCTGGCTGGTGAGCAACGGCACCGTGCTCGCGAGCGCTCAGCTCGCCGAGTCGCACGCCGACCGAGGCAAGGGACTCTTGGGTCGCAGCGGCATCGAGGGTGCCCTGGTGCTCGAGCGCACTCGGTGGGTCCACTCCGTGGGCATGAAGTTCGCCATCGACGTCGCCCACCTGGCAGCCGATGGCACCGTGTTGCACATCGGCCACCTCGCGCCGAACCGCATCGGCACGTTCGTCCGCGACGCCGCCCGCGTGGTGGAGGCCCAGCACGGTGCCTTCGAACGATGGGGTCTGCACGTGGGCGATCTGGTGGAGTGGCGCGAGTGAGCGGTCGACTGGTGCTGGTGAGCACTCCCATCGGCAACCTGGGCGACCTTCCGCCGCGCGCCGTCGAATCGTTGCGCTCGTGCGCGCTCATCTGCTGCGAGGACACGCGCCACAGCGGCAAGCTGCTGTCACATGCCGGCGTGTCGGGTGTTCGACTGGCGGTCGCCAACGAGCACACCGAGGACGCGCGCACCGACGAGGTGCTCGGGCTGCTGGCCGGCGGGCACGACGTGGCCGTGGTCACCGATGCCGGCACGCCGGGCATCAGTGATCCGGGCATGCGTCTGGTGCGCGCCGCGGTCGACGCCGGGTACTCCGTCACCGCGGTGCCGGGGCCGGCGGCACTGGGGATGGCACTGGTGGTCAGCGGCTTCGACACCACGCGCTTCGTGTTCGAGGGGTTCGTCCCGCGTAGCGGCCGCGAACGCGGCGACCGCCTCGCCGAGGTGGCCGCCGAGCGGCGCACGGTGGTGCTCTACGAGGCGCCGCACCGCGCGGCTCGCACCGTGGCCGACCTCGCCGCTGCGTGCGGACCCGACCGGCGGGTGGCGCTCGCTCGCGAGCTCACCAAGCTCTACGAGGAAGTGTGGCGCGGCACGCTCGGCGAAGCCGTGGCGCATCTGGCGGAGGTGGCACCGCGCGGCGAGTACGTGATGGTGCTCGAAGGCGCACCCGCGGCCACCGCCGCCACCGACGAGCAGATCGTGCACGCGTTACGCATGGCACTGTCGGGCGGCGCCGATCGTCGCACGGCAATCGCTACGGTGATGGGTGCGACCGGCGCATCCAAGCGCCGGGTCTACGACCTCGCCCTCACGATTCCCCGATGAGCAGCAACCCCCCGCCCTCCTCCGGTTCGAGCGCAGCGTTCTTCGATCTCGACCGCACCCTCATCAGTGGCTCCAGCGCGTTCGTGCTCGGTGTCGCAGCGTGGCGAGGAAAGTTGGTGCCCACGCATCAGTTCGTCCGCGACGCCTTCAGCGCACTCCAGTTCCTGCTCGCCGGCGCCGACGACGACACGTCGATGGGCGTACGCGACCGCATCCTCGGCGCGGTGAAGGGTGTCCGGCTCGACGACCTGGTGGCACTGAACGCCGACATCGTGCCCAAGCTGATGGAGCGAGTGCGGCCCGAGTCCATGCGCCTCATCGAGCAGCACCGCGATGCCGGGCGTGCCACGTACATCGTGTCGGCATCACCCATCGAGCTCGTCGAGCCGCTCGCCAAGGCACTGGGCATGACCGCCGGCATCGGCACCCGCAGCCGCATCGTCGACGGCACCTACACCGGCGAACTCGCCGGTCCGTTCTGCTACGGCCCCGGCAAGGTGGAGGCCATGGAGGAGATCGCCGCCGTCCAAGGGCTCGACCTCGAGCGCTGCTGGGCCTACAGCGACTCCCACAGCGACCTGCCGATGCTGCGCGCCGTGGGCCACCCGGTGGCCGTCAACCCCGATGCGCCACTCGAACGGGTCGCCGCCGACCACGGCTGGCCGGTGGTGGAGTTCCGCAAGCGCAGCAAGGCCGTCATCCGTCGCACCACGCAGACCGTGGGCGCCGTGGGCCTGGCCGTGGGCGGCTTCGCCGGCGGCGTCCGCTGGGCCCGCACCCACTGACCCCACCGCGCTGCATCTGAGTTCTGCCGTCGGAACTCGAAGCGTGTCCCACCTTGGTCTGCGGTTGCTCGGCTCGGTCGAACTCCGGTTCATGTCGGTACTTTCTCTGAAGATCTTCGGAGAATCGTGTGACATGAACCGAGCCGAGTGCCGCTGCGGCCGCGGGTCAGGTGAGGGGGGTGAGGCCGAGTTGGCGGGACTGGGCGACCAGGTGACCTTCTGAGTCCCACACCTCGCCGTCCTCGTTGAGGAACCCGCCCTGCACGAACTGCGAACGGAACACGCAGCGCACCGGGCCGGGCGACGGCACGCGGCGCACGTGCACGGTGTACTCCACCGTCGGCACCCAGCCGGGCGGCATGTCGAGGTGGAACACCGCCGGTGGGAAGGCATCGCACACCATCAGCAACGCCAGCGTGTCGATGGGACGGCCGTCGGCGAAGGCGAACCACCCCGACATCTCCGCCACGCCGTTGCGGTCCTCGTGCAGCCAACCGATGTGGTCGGGGTGCAGGCGCACGGACAACCGATCCATCATCCCCACCATCACGGTGCCCTGCCGCGCGCTCCGAGGCACACACTCCTCGAACGGCGGAAGGTCGGGCGGCCCGGACGACAGGTGCTCGTAGGCCGACGACGGCTGCGACAGATCGCCGAACGCGCCGACCAACTGCAGCAGCGGCTTGCCGTCACGATGGAGGCGACCGGCGACCGTGGCGAATCGGCGGCCGGACTTCACCACGGTGCCCTCCACCTGTGCGCGGCCGGGCTTGCCAGGTGCCAGGTAGTGGGCGGTGACACTGATGGGGTCGGGGCGTCCCGACACGGCCCGCAGGCCGCGGGCCGCCAAGGCCATCAGATAACCGCCGTTGGCGTTGCCGTTGATGTCCCAGCCGTCGTGGATGGCCGTGCCGCCGTCGACGTCGACGTGGGTTGCGTCATCGAACTCACTCATGACGCCAATAGTGGCTGCCGTCGGTGGCCACGTCACCATCGGCCAGCACGCGGTCCAGGTGACGACGGATGCTGTGCCGCTCGACGGAGTCGCCGAACAGCGGAGGCCTGGTGCCGGAGCGGTAGACGATGCCGCTCTCGACCAACTGGTCGAACGTGCGCGGCTGGTCGAGCAGGGCGAGCAGCGACTCGCGTCGGCGCCCGAACACCGCGGCGTAGGTGTCGATGGCGTCACGGAACACGTCGGACCCGTCGATGACGCCCTTGTGGTGGAAGGTCACGTAGTGATCGGCACGCAGGTCGCGCAGCGCCGCCAGTGTGGTCTCGAATGCTTCGAGGCTGGACGACGCGTCGCCGTAGTAGGGGCCGAACGTGCTGAGGTCGATGTCGCCCATCACGAGCACGCGTACGCCGTCGTCATCCTCGGCCAGGTACACCGTGTGGCCCGACGTGTGGCCCGGCGCATGGATGGCGTGCACCCGCACGTCCCCCAGGTCGATGACATCGCCGTCGACGAGACCGGTGGCCGACGGCCAGCCCTCGAAGTGGAACCGTTCGGTGACCAGGTCGGTCATCTGTGGCCAATGGGATTCCGCGATGCCGTACAGCCGCATCAGCCCGTCGACCGAACGCAAGGCGGCGAGGTCGTCCTCGTGCACACGGATGTCGGTGGTGGTCACCGCCGAGAGACCAGCGGCGTGGTCTTCGTGCGTGTGGGTGAGCAGCACGGTGTCGACGGCGAGCGGCGGTTGCGCGTTGCGCACCGACAACGCGGGGTCGATGAGCACGGAACCACCTCGACCCTGCACGACGACCGTGTTGCCATCCGGGTACTTGCCCTGCTCATGGCCGAACAGCACCGTGACGTGACGACCGAGTTGACGAGTGGCGACGACCATCGTCTGAACGTACCCCCTCCACACCGGCGAGGTCGGAGGCGAGGCGCGCATACCGCTATGGTCGCTCCCCGATGGGCCATTGGGGGGTGCACGCATGCTGAGGGCTGCCCTCCGCGACCTGCAATGGCGGCGCAAGCGCTTCGCCATCACCATCGTCGGCACCGCGCTGGTGTTCGCGATGAGCCTGCTGATGAGCGGGCTGAGCAACTCCTTCGTCGTCGAGATCGACCGCACGCTCGACACGATGGCGGCCGACCGATGGGTCACACGTGACGACGCCGCAGGGGCGTTCAGCCCGGGCAGCTTCCTCACACCGACCGACCTCGCCGTCCTCACCGCGCCACAGGCAGGTGTCGACGACGCCGCCCCTGTGGTGTTCGGCAGTGCCGCCGCGGAGACCTCGCCGGGCGACAGTGCCAACGAGGTGGTGAACGTCACCGTGTTCGGCGTGGTCCCCCTCGGGGTGGGCGCGCCGATGTCGATCGTCGAGGGCACGGCCGAGCTCGGCGGTGGCGAGGTGATCGTTCCCCGCTCGCTGGGCAAAGGCGTGGGTGACACCCTGCGCGTGGCCGGCATCGACCTGGTGGTCACCGGGGTGGTCGACGAAGCGAGCCTCCTGGCCGGTACCCCCACCGTCACCGTGACGGTCGAGCAGGCCCAACAACTGCTGCTCGGCGGCCAGCCGCTGGCGTCGATGGTGGTGTTCCGCGGCATCCCCGACGTACCCACCGGCTACACGGCGTTCACCCGCGCCGAGGCTCGCTCCGACCTGCTGCGACCGATGCAGAACCCGATGCGCTCCATCGACTTCGTGAAGGTGCTGTTGTGGGTGGTGGCGGCGCTCATCGTGGCCTCGGTGGTGTACCTCACGGTCCTGGAACGCACGAGGGACTTCGCCGTGTTCAAGGCCACCGGCGTCGGCAACGCGGCCATCGGGGCGGGCATCTGTCTGCAGGCCGTGATCGTCGCCGTGGTGGCATCGGTGCTCGGCATCGGGTTGGCCCTCCTGCTCGCACCGTTCTTCCCGATGAACGTGGAGATCGGCGTGAGCGCGATGGTCACGCTGCCGGTGCTGGCCGTCGTCGTCGGCATCGTGTCCGGCCTGTTCGGCGTGGTCCGCACCGCTCGAGTCGCACCGGCCACCGCGTTCGGGGGGCCGTGATGGCGCTGCACCAGGGGGTGACCATCGATGACATCGTGGTGGAGTACCACCGCGGCGGCTATCCGATCAGGCCGCTCGACGGCTTCGCCGCGCACGTCGAACCGGGCAACCTGGCGCTGCTGCTCGGCCCGTCGGGGTGCGGCAAGACCACTTTGCTGTCGTGTCTGGCCGGCATCCAGGAACCCACGTCCGGACACATCCTCGTCGACGACCTCGACGTCACGTCGATGTCGCCCGGGCAACTCACCGACTATCGCCGCAACACCGTCGGCGTCGTGTTCCAGGCGTTCAACCTGGTGCCCAGCCTGACGGCTCGCGAGAACGTGATGGTGCCGCTGCGCGCGGCGGGGGTGGCCAAGCGCGAGGCAGCAGCTCGAGCAGACCTCCTGCTGCACGACGTCGCGCTCGGCGATCGCGGAGGGCACCGACCCGGTTCGTTGAGCGGCGGGCAGATGCAACGCGTCGCCATCGCACGTGCGCTGGCACTCGACCCGCCGCTGGTGCTGGCCGACGAGCCCACGGCCAACCTCGACCACGTGCAGGTCGAGACCGTGCTACGCATCCTTCGCGGGCTCACGGCTCGGGGCCGCACCGTCATCGTGAGCACCCACGACAGCCGGCTGTTGCCGCTGGCCGACCAGGTGATCGAGATGTCACCCGAGCACGCGCACGACATGACCCCGATGATCGTGGTGAACCTCGACCCGGGCGAGGAACTGTTCGACGAGGGAGACGAAGGCACCCGCCTCTACCGGGTCGACGACGGCGCGATCGAGCTCACCCGCGGGGGCGAACTCCTGCACACCGCGCGAGTGGGCGAGGTGTTCGGCGAGATGGCGCCGTTGTTCAACCTGCCCCGCTCGGCGCGCGCCGTGGCGGCGCAGCACTCCACGCTCACCGGCTACACGGTCGACGGTTTCACCGAGCAGTTCGGGGGCGAGGAGCTCCGCCGATTAGTCAGCCGGTTCGAAGAGGACTGAGCGATATGGTGGGCGGCATGACGTACCAGGCGACCGCTCGTCGAATGTGCACCGGCTTCTGATCCAGCCGTTGTTCGCCATTCCCCGAAAGGACCTGCCATGAGCCGCTACTTCCTCACCACCCCCATCTACTACGTCACCGCCAAGCCGCACCTCGGCCACGCATACTCCACCATCACCGCCGACGCGCTGGCGCGCTGGCATCGCCTCATCGGCGACGAGGTGTACTTCCTCACCGGCACCGACGAGCACGGCCAGAAGGTGGCCGACTACGCCGAGGCTGCCGGCAAGTCGCCGCAGGACTTCGTCGACGAGATCGCCCCGCTCTACGCCGAGGCGTGGGAACGGCTGGGCATCACCAACGACGACTTCATCCGCACCACCGAGGAGCGCCACAAGATCGGCGTGGCCGAACTGCTGCAACGGTGCTACGACGCCGGCGACATCGAGCTCGACGTGTACGCCGGCAAGTACTGCGTGCCGTGCGAGGAGTACTACACCGACGACGAACTCGACCCTGGCGACCTGTGCCGCATCCACAAGCTGCCGGTCGAGTACTACGAGGAGGAGAACTACTTCTTCCGCCTCAGCCGGTTCCAGCAGCGCTTGCTCGACTGGTACGACGCCCACCCCGGCGCCATCAAGCCGGAGTTCCGCGGCAACGAGGCGCTCGGCCTCATCCGCGGCGGCCTCCGCGACTTCTCCGTCAGCCGCACCACGTTGAAGTGGGGCATCCCCCTCCCGTGGGATGCCAAGCACGTCGCCTACGTGTGGTTCGACGCGCTGGCCAACTACATCACGGCCATCGGCTACGGCTCCGATCAGGAGCGCTTCGAGCACTGGTGGCCCGGACGCCACGTCATCGGCAAGGACATAATCCGTCATCACTGCGTCTACTGGCCGGCGATGCTGATGAGTGCGGGCATCGAGCCGCCGGCGGGCTGGGCCGTGGGCGGCTGGTTGCTGTCGGGCGGCGAGAAGATGAGCAAGACCGCCGGCAACGTGGTGAACCCACTCGACCTCGTCGACGAGGTCGGGGTCGACGGCTTCCGCTACTACGTGCTGGCAGAGACGCCCTACGGCCAGGACGGCGACTTCACGGTCGAGGGCCTCGACGCTCGCTACAACAGCGACCTCGCCAACAACCTCGGCAACCTGCTCTCGCGCGTCGCCACGGTGGTCGGCAAGAAGTGCGACGGCGTGGGGCCGGCACCGTCGGCCGAGTCACCCCTCGCTGCGGTCGCCGTGGAGGCCTACGCCGACACGGCCAAGGCGTGGGACGACGTGCAACCCAGTCGCGCGCTCGAGGCCACCTGGACCCTCATCCGCGCCACCAACGCCCACCTCGAGGCCAACGAGCCGTGGAAGGCCGAGCCCGGCCCTGCCGTCGACGCCGTGATGGGCGACGCGCTCGAAGCGCTGCGAATCGTGGCCATCCTGGCGTCCCCCGCTGTCCCTGCATCGGCCCAGGCCGTGTGGGAACGCATCGGCCTGCCGGGTCAGGTGAGCGACCAGCGCCTTCCCGACGCCGCGGCGTGGGGCGGGTACCCCGGTGGCCTCGCCGTGGTGAAGGGCGACCCGCTGTTCCCGCGCCGATGAGCTACACCGACACGCACTGCCACCTGTACGACACGCGGGGCGTGCCGGTGCTCGACGTCATCGATGCTGCTCGTGCCGCGGGCGTGTCCACGATGGTCACGGTGGGCTGCGATGCAGCCACCACCGCCTCGGCCATCGCGATCGCCCGCGAGCACGACGGCATCCACGCCACCGCAGGGTTGCACCCGCACGAGGCGCAGCACGGCGTCGACACGATCCTGCCGTTCCTCGACGACCCTGCCGTCATCGCCGTCGGTGAGTGTGGGCTGGACTACTTCTACGAGCATTCGCCACGCGGGGCGCAGCGAACCGCGTTCGCCGCCCAGATCCAGCTCGCGCACGAGCGGCAACTGCCGCTCATCATCCACACCCGCGACGCATGGGCCGACACGTTCGACGTGCTGCGCGCCGAGGGCACTCCCGAGCGGACAGTGTTCCACTGCTTCACGGGTGGCCCCGAAGAAGCGAGCGCCTGCCTCGACCTGGGCGCGTTCCTCAGCTTCAGCGGCATCGTCACGTTCAAGGCGGCCATCGACGTGCAGGCCGCCGCCCAGCTGTGCCCGCTCGACCGAATGCTGGCCGAGACCGACAGTCCCTACCTAGCGCCCGTCCCTCACCGGGGTCGCACCAACCAGCCGGCGTACGTCACGCACGTGGTCCAGTACCTCGCCGACCTGCGGAATCAGCCGTTGGAGCAGGTGCGGGCGGCCACGGTCGAGAACGCCTGCCTTGCGTTCCCGGCCCTGCGTCCGTAGCCTTTTCAACGCGGACGGTCGGCAGTGGTGCTGCTCGTGCGCTCTCATCACCCATGAACGCCTTCGACCGTCGTCGTGTTGTCGTCGCCTCCGTCTTCACGTTGGTCGCGCTCCCCGCTCTCTGGGTGCTCAACCGCGACTCCGCGGCCTCCAGCGGCTCACCCAACGCGGCCGCCGCAGGAGTGGATCTCGAGGTGGGTGGCGACACCGCGCCCAGCACGTCGGAGTACCAGCCGGCGCCACCGCTGTTCGTCGGTGGCGACGACGCACCCACGCCGCCCGGACTCATCAACGTGGCCGTGCCGCCCGCGCCAGGTGCGAACGAGTTGTTGATGAAGGCCAGCTACCACCGCTACGTGGGAGCCATCGGCCAGCCGTGCACCACCCTGCTCGCACCCGACGGTGCCACCCTGAAGGTGATCAACCTCGACAACGGGCAGGCCACCACCTGCACCAACACCCTCGGGCTCAATGTGCCCGCCGGGGTCGACATCGTGCTCAACACGGCGCAGTACACCCTCATCGGCGACCTGGCCGATGCACCGGTGCCCGTCCGCGTGAGCTGGTAACCGTGCACAATCGCCACGACATCGGCGAGCTGCTGTCGCAACACGGGCTGGCGCCCCGGCGCGACCTGGGCCAGAACTTCGTCGCTGACGCGAACACCGTGCGCCGCATCGCGCGTCTCGCCGAGGTCGGTCCCGGCGACCGGGTGGTCGAGATCGGCGCCGGTCTCGGCTCGCTCACGCTCGCGCTCGCCGAGACGGGAGCCACGGTCGTGGCCGTCGAAGTGGATCGGGGCGTGGTGCCGGTGCTGCGCGAGATCACCGCTGCGCTGCCGAACGTCACGGTGGTGGAAGGCGACGCACTGAAGCTCGACTGGAGCCAGGTGTTGGGCGATGAGGGTGGCTGGGTGCTCGTGGCCAACCTGCCGTACAACGTGGGCACCCCGCTGGTGTGCGACCTGCTCGACGGGGTACCGCAGATCGAGCGGATGCTGGTGATGGTGCAGAAGGAGGCAGCGGAACGATTCTGCGCCGCAGCCCGGAGCGAGCAGTACGGCGCGGTGAGCGTGAAGGTGGCCTACTGGGCCACTGCTCGCATCGCCGGCATCGTCCCGGCCAGCGTGTTCGTCCCCCGACCCAACGTCGAGTCGGCGCTGGCCGACATCCGCCGTCGCCCGCACCCGGCCGTCGACGCACCTGCCGACGACGTGTTCCACCTCGTGCGCACGGCCTTCGGGCAGCGCCGCAAGATGCTCCGCAGGTCGTTGGCCGCAGAGGTCTCGCCCGAGGTCTTCCAGACCGCCGGCATCGACAGCCAGCGACGCCCCGAAGAACTCGACGTGCACGAATGGGGTGCGCTCGCCGACGCCTGGCGAGCAGCTCGGTGAACACCGGCACGGCCCCGGAGGTGGTCGCCGCGCCGGCGAAGTTGACCCTGTCGTTGCGCATCACCGGGGTACGCGACGACGGCTACCACCTCATCGACGCCGAGATGGTGTCGCTCGACTGGGCCGACACCCTGCACATCACCGCCGGCGGGTCGGGCCTCACCGCCGACGGCCCATTCGCGGCCGGGATGCCCCTCGACGACTCGAACCTGGTGGCGAAGGCGCTCCGGCTCGCCGAGCGCGAGGCCGCGGTGCATCTGCACAAGGTGATCCCCCATGGCGGCGGACTCGGCGGCGGCTCGTCCGACGCTGCGGCGGTGCTGCGCTGGGCCGGGTATGCCGACATCGCCGGAGCCGCACGCCTCGGTGCCGACGTGAGCTTCTGCCTGGTGGGCGGCCGTGCACGGGTGCGCGGCATCGGCGAGGTGGTGGAGCCACTGCCGTTCGAGCCCCTCGACATCACGCTGATCATCCCGCCGCTCGCCGTCAGCACTCCGGCGGCCTACCGCGCGTGGGACGAGATGGGCATGGCAGCCGCCGACGGGCCGAACGACCTCGAACCCGCGGCACTCGTGGTGCAGCCGACGCTGGCACGCTGGCGCGACCGCATCCGCGAGGCGGCCGGGGTGGCACCCACGCTGGCCGGCAGCGGTGCCACGTGGTTCCTGCGTGGTCATCACGTGCTGGGCGACGCGCTCCCCGATGCGCAGGTGGTACTGACGCGCACCGACCGCCCACGCTGAACGCGGGCGGTCGGTGACAGATCGTCAGGTTGTGAAGAGGAGCAGCGTTACTTCTTGCCGCGCTGGCGCGCGTGCCGCGTACGGCGGAGCATCTTCTTGTGCTTCTTCTTGCGCATGCGCTTACGGCGCTTCTTGATCAATGAACCCATAGCTCGTGGAACGCTAGCGGCACCGACCCCCTGTCCGAAACCCGCGCGACGAAACCGGCCCTGCCGCTAGCCTCGGCACCGATCTCTCCGGGGTCGTTCAATGGTAGGACAGCGGTTTTTGGTGCCGCTTATAGGGGTTCGAGCCCTCTCCCCGGAACCAGTGCCGTCCCGTGTCAGGGTCGGTCCAACAGCCCACGCACGATGCCCACGGCGAAGTCGGGCATGCCCGGCATCGTCACCATCCGCTCCAACTCGGCTCGGAGCAGGGCTTGGCGGTTCGCGTCGAAGCGGCGGAACTGCAACAGGTCGCCCACCAGGCGCACCGCCAATCCGGCGTTGCGCGGCAGCAGCTCCCCGAGTTCGTCGACGAACGCCCGGTATCCCGCGCCCGATGGGTGGTGGAACACGCTGCGGTTGCGGGTGGCGAACGGGAACCACACGGCCATGACTCGCGACCGATCGTTGCGGTCGTACAGCGGGCCGTGGGCCAACGCCACCACCCGTTCGATGGTGTCGCTGCGCCGCGCGCCCGACTGTGCGCGCAGCCAGCGGTCCACCAGTTTCGGCGCGAACTGCCACTGGTCGTACGTGGCCGCCAACAGGTCGTCGAGGGGCACCTCGTCGTAGTGCGCCAACTGGGTGAGCGCCCGCACCGCACGGGTGGGGTTCGCACTGGCCAGTTGCGTCAACGACGCCTGCGCCGCCGCGTCGCTGCCCGTGGCCAGCAGCAGGGCCAGTACCGGTTCCACGAGCGAACGAATGGCGATGTCGCTGGGTTCGTCGCCGCCCACGTTGTCGCCGCTGAACCGATCGAGCACGTCGAGCAGCGAGTCGTGCAACGCCATGCCCAGTTCCACACGGAGGTGGTCGAGGCCCGCAGCCACGCCGTCGACGTCGATCTGCGGCTCTCGATCGCCGAGCATGAACTCGTCGGGCACGGCCAGCAACTGGGCCAGGAGCATCGGGTCCTGCTCGGTGGCGGCCACTCGCTGCAGTCCGTCGGCCAGGACCGCGAACGTGCCGTGCGCGGTGGTCTCCCGCCCGCGGCGGTGCGCATCAACCACTCGGATCATCAGTTCCTCGCCCGCCCACCAGCGTGCGAACGGATCATCGTCGTGCACCATCAGGCTGGCGAGGTGCTCGGCCGGCATCGACACGGCGAGGTCCACGGGAGCCGAGTAGCCGCGCAGGGGCGACAGCACCACGGCCTGGTCGGCCTGCAGCGACACACGGCCTTCGCGGCCGCGCAGGACGTGCACGTGTTCGGTGACGGGCTTGCCTCCATCGACCCGCGTGGGCAGTGGCGCACCGTCGAGGGTTCGGAATGCGAGCGCGACCGGCATCGCGACCGGCGGATCGTCGTGCAACGAGTCGGTGCGGCGGATGTCGACCGTGACCGCGTCGTGTTCGGTGGCGGTGGAGATGACCAACGCCGGTCGACCGACGAGCCCGAACCAGCGGGCGATGCCATCGATGTCGGCGGCGCGGCGGGGCGCGAACTCGCGAGCGATCTCGATGAAGTCGTCGACACCGGCGGCGCCGAGGTCGAACCGCTCGACGAACGCCGCGAACACTTCGGCCCACCGCTCGGGGCCGAGCAACGTGCGCAGCATGCCGAAGATCTCGGCACCCTTCAGGTACGTCGTGCGGGTGTACAGCGAGCTCGGGTCGGACACCTCGCCACGCACGACCGGCGCACCGATGGTGAGTTCCTCGGGGAACTGCAGGCGGCGCAGATCGAGCACGTCGAGCACGCGCCCGACACCACCGAACAACTCTCGACGCGCGTCGTTCTGGCCCATGAGGACCGTCAGGCCCTCCTTCAACGCGAGCTGCCCCCAACTGGTGACAGTGACCCGGTTGCCCCGTACGTGATGGCCCCACTCGTGGGCGATGTTGGCGATGATGAGGAGCAGATCGTCGTCGACGTAGCCACGCCGGTCGACCACCAGCACCGACGACTCGAAGAACATCAGGCCGTGGTACTCCGTCGCGTCGGGGTAGCCGGGGAGGGCCACGAACGTGAGCACGTCGAGGTCGGGCTCGATACCACCGGTGGCCTCGTCGAAGCGCAGCACCCGCTGCATGATGTCGAGCCCGAAGTCGGCACCGTCGATCTGGTCGCGCGGCGCCACGATGGCGATGGTGATCTCTCGACCGGACCCGGTGATGTACGGCCGGGTCCAGCTGGCGAGTGGACCGGCGACCATCGCGAACAGGTACGAGGGTTTGGTGATGGGGTCGTCGTAGCGCATCCACTGCCGACCGTCGGGGAGGAAGCCCGCGTCGATCAGGTGGCCGTTGCACAGCATCGTCGGGTAGCGCTCGCTCGAGCCGACGAGCGTGACCTCGAACGTGGCCCGGTTGGCCGGACGATCGAGGAAGTACGTGATGCGGCGGAACCCCTGCGGTTCGAGGGTGGTGCTGATGAGGCCGGGGGGTCGCCGAGTGAACCCCAGGTCGTTGGGCCCACCGATACCCGCCGTCACCTCCGTGCGTACCACGTGAGGTTCGGCACTCAGCGACAGGGTGAGCGACGAGTCGTCGATGGTGTAGCCGTCGGCCGCCACCTCGTGATCATCGATCGCGACCGAGACGAGTTGCAGCCCGCGGCCGTCGAGCACGAGCGGTCCGGGTGCCGCCCCGCGCACCGGCTCGATGTGCAGCTGCGAACGCACCGCCACCCGCTGGCCGGTGTCGTCGCCCTCGGGGAGTTCGATGCGCATCTCCACGTGGGTGATGCGCCAGGGGCCGAGGGGATTCGCAGGTGCGTCCATGGTGCCGCCGATCGGTGCGTGTGTCGTGAAGGGAGAGTGTCGTGAAGGGAGCGTGTCGTGAAGGGAGCGTGTCGTGAAGGGAGCGTGTCGTGAAGGGAGCGTCTTCAGTGTGCAGCGAGGAACTCGCCGATGAGTGCGACCACAGCGTCGACCTCGTCGAGTGTGTTGTAGTGCGTCGGGCCGACGCGCACCACACCGCCCTTGTCGGCGAGTCCCAACCACTCGATGACCGGCAGCGCGTACGAGTGCCCGTTCCACACGTACACGCCGTGCTGGTCGAGGAACTCGGCCATCGCCGCGGGGTCGAGCCCTTCTCTCGTGAACGAGACGGTGGGGACTCGACGAGCGAACGACGTCGGGTCGGTGATGCCGTGCACGTGCACTTCGGGAATGGCCTGGAGGCCCTCGATGAGGCGGCCGCTGAGCGCGTGTTCGTACTCGGCCATCGCGGTCATCGCTGCATGGATCTCGGCTGTTCGGCGCGGCAGATCGGTTCGCAGGTGCTGGGAACCCATGGCGGTGCCGAGCCACTGCAGGTACTCGATGGCACCCAGGACCCCTGACTGCCCCTCGAGCGATTGCGTGCCCGTCTCGAACTTGTCGGGCGCCCGGTCGGGCACGACACTCAGCTTGTAGGCGTGCAGCGGAGCGAGCATCTCGGCGCGGCCGTAGAGGATGCCATGATGAGGGCCGTAGAACTTGTAGGCAGACGCCACGAGGAAGTCGCAGCCCAACTCCTGCACGTCGATGGGACCGTGCGGCGCGTACTGCACCGCGTCGACGTACGTGATGACCCCCGCGGCCTTGAGCATGGCCACCATCTCGCGCATGGGGTTGATGGTGCCGAGGATGTTGCTGGCGTAGTTCAAGGATGCGAAACGCGTCCGAGGAGTGATGAGCGACGCGAGCTCGTCGAGGTCGAAGTCGTAGGTGTCACGGGAGAACGGGAGCGTCTTCACGACGAGGCCGCGATCGGACGCCATGCGCCGCCAGGGCGTGTTGTTGCCGTCGTGCTCCATGTGCGTGGTGATGATCTCGTCGCCCGGCTCGAACAGCGGCCCGAGCACGCGGGTCATCATGAACGTGAGGGTGGTCATGTTCGGCCCGAACACGATCTCGTCGGGCGACGCCGCGTGGTACATGTCGGCCATCGCCTCGTGAGCGCGGTGCACCAGATCCGTGGCGACGCGCGACGTGTGGAAGTTGCCGTGCATGTTGGCGTTGCACTCCACGAGCGCCCAACGAACCGCGTCAAGCACCTGCGTGGGCACCTGCGTGCCGGCCGGATTGTCGAGGTACACGCGGGGTCGCCCGGCGTGTTCCAGCTCCAGGGCGGGGAAGTGTCCCCGGATGCGGTCGAGGTCGAAACTCATCGTGGCCTCCGGGCGATCACCCAGCTCGTCGCTTCTTGTACGGTGTGCAATAGTACCATCATGAACACGCCTGCCGAGTCGCTCGCACGCGAGCACGCCGTGGCCACCGGGCTCCTCCCCATCGTGCGCATCGCCGAGCAACCGCTCACGTGGACCATGGAGGAACGGCTGGCACATCATGGCTGTCCGGCCGCAGGCGTGGCCGCGATGCGAAGGGGCGAGCTCGACTGGGTGCAGGGCTTCGGCGTGCGCGAGCTGGGCACCGACCAGCCGTGCGGTCCCGACACGATGTTCATGGTGGCCTCGTGCAGCAAGCCGGTCACGGCCATGCTGGTGCTGCAGCAGGTGGAGCGAGGCCTGCTGGATCTGGACACGCCGGTGAACCGCTACCTCCGCCGCTGGCAGGTACCCGACAACGACTTCACCGCCGACCACCCGGTCACGCTGCGCACGGCGCTCAGCCACACCGCCGGCCTCACCGTCGGCGGATGGGGCGTGTACCCACGCGATGGTCGACCGATTCCCACCACGATCGATCTGTTCGAAGGCCGTCCACCGTCCACCATGGGACCCGTGTTCGTCGACAAGGCGTACGACGGAGTGGACCGCTACTCGGGTGGCGGATTCCTCATCGCCCAGTGCGTGCTCGAGGACGAACTCGGTCGGTCGTTCGCCGATCTGGCCGACGAGATGATCTTCGGGCCGCTCGGCATGACCCGCAGCACGTTCCGCCACCCGCTGCCGCAGCAGTTCCACGCCGACGTCGCCTCCGGACACCCCGGCGACGGCACGGTGTGCGCCGGCGGCTGGATGCAGTCGGCCGACATGGGCGCGGGTGGGTTGTTCAGCACGGCTCGCGACTACGCCACGTTCCTGCTCGCCTCGCGACGCGCCTATTTGGGTGAGCCTGGCGCCATCCTCGGCGCCTCGTTGGCGCGCGAGGCGATGACCCGGCACGACAAGGGCGCGTTCGGTCTGGGTTTCCGTGTGCTCGGCGAGGGCAGCACCGCCCGCATCAACCACGGTGGCTCGAACGACGGCTACCAGAGCGAGACCAACATGTACCTCGAGTCCGGTGATGGCGGGGTGGTGCTCACCAACGCCGTGTCCGGCATCTTCCTGTACCGCGAGATCCTCAACGGCATCGCCGCCGTGTACGACTGGCCCGACTACCTGCTCGAGCCGAAGCACCTCAAGGTGATGACCGACGACGAACTGCAGCGATACGTGGGCGCCTACCGCATCGTCAGCGGTGTCGAGATGCCACTCCTACGCGTGTGGGTCGAGAACGGCACGCTCTACAACGCGATCGACGGCATGCGGTTCGGGGTGCAGGAGGCCTACTGCGACACCGACGGTGTGCTCTTCAACCAGACCGGACCGTTCGAGACCCACGTGACCTTCGACCAGTCGGGGCGCGCCCACGAACTGGTGGTGATGGAGGGATCCGTCATCATCCTGCGCGCCGTGCGCACCGACGACTGATCGCGTGCGCGGCGTCGTTCCACACGTCTTGTACATCGTGCAATAATGACCAGACGCTCCGCCGGGCGGGGCAGGAACAGGGGAATGAACATGAGAATCCGCTCACACGGTCCTCTCCGTCGCCTTGCGGCCATCGCGCTGCTCATCGGCACGGTCGCCGCCTGCGGGGGCAACGATCCCGACTCGGCCACGCCCACCAGTCCGCCCGACGTCAGTACCGGCGACACCACCGAGGTCACCGAGCCGCCGGTGTTCACCAACGCTCCCACCACCACCAACGCGGAGGTGCTGCCCGTCAGCGGCGGGTCGCTCATCGTGGCGCTGCAGGGCGAGTCCAGCGGCTACAACCCCACGGTCGACGCGTGGGCCGACGGCGGCCACAACGTCGCCCGCGCCATCTTCGACCCTCTGGCCACGTTCGATGCCAGCGGCAAGGTGGTGCCCTACCTGGCCGAGAGCATCGAGGGCAACGCCGACGCCACCGTGTGGACCATCAAGGTCCGACCCGGCGTCACCTTCCACGACGGCACACCGCTGAACGCCGAGGCCGTGCGCCTGAACTTCGAGGCCAACAAGAACAGCCCGCAGTTCGGTAGCCAGCTGGCACTGCTGGCGAGCATGAACGTCGTCGACGACGTCACGCTCGAGCTGACGATGAGCCAGCCGTGGGGCACCTTCCCGAACGTGCTGCTCGGCAACATCGGTTCGCAGATCGGGTACATGGCGGCACCGGCGATGCTCGCGTCGGCCGACGGCGGCCGCAACCCCATCGGCACCGGGCCGTTCTCCTTCAAGGAGTGGGTGCCCGACGACCACCTCACCGTGGTCCGCAACGACAGCTATTGGCAGGACCCCGCGTACCTCGACGAGGTCGTGTTCCGGCCCATCCCCGACTCCACCTCCCGCAAGGCAGCGATGGACGCCGGCGACGTCGACGTGTACTACACCGGCTCGTCCAAGGACATCCAGGAGTACCAGGCGCTGCAGGAGGCCGGCGAGGTCGGCGTCACCATCGGCGCACCGAGCGAAGGCGACATGGTGATGCTGAACACGAAGAAGGCGCCACTCGACGACGTGCGCGTTCGTCGTGCGCTCGCGATGTCGGTCGACATCCCCCGCCTGTTCGACTTCCTCGACGCCACCGGAGTGAAGCAGCCCACCCACGGCCCGTACGCCGACAGTTCGTTCTGGTACGTCGAGAGCAACTACCCCGACTACGACGTGGCCGGGGCGAAGGCGCTCATCGACGAGTACGTCGCCGAGAAGGGTCCGGTGGAGTTCGACTTCGCGGGCAACCAGGATCCGTTCATCGTCAGCATCCAGGAGCTCTACCAGAGCATGTGGTCCGAGATCGGCGTCACCGCCAACATCGTGTCTCGAGCTCAGGGCGAGAACATCTCGGCGGTCATCGGAGGCGACTTCCAGGTGGTGCTGTGGGGCGGCGTCGGCGGGGGCGATCCCGACAACGACTACGTCGACTTCCACTCGAACACCGGCCAGAACTTCAGCGGGTTCAACACGCCCGAGATGGACGCCGCGCTCGACGCAGGCCGCGCGCTCAGCGATCCGGAGGCACGCAAGGAGCAGTACGCCATCGTGCAGCAGATTCTCGGCGACAACGTCCCCATCATCTGGACCGGCACCAACCAGTTCGGTGTCATCACCAAGGCGAACGTGCAGGGAATGCCCGACTTCGACCTGCCCGACGGCACTCCTGGCGAACCCATCAGCGGCCCGCTGTTCTTCCTCAAGGACGTGTGGCTGGCGCAGTGAGGTCACTCGCCGCACGGTTGTTGCGCCTCGTGGCGGTGTTGTTCGCCGTCACATTCGCGTCCTTCTGTCTGGTCAGCCTCCTGCCGGGCGACATCGTCACCTCGGTGCTCGGACCCAACGTGTCCGAAGCCGATCGTGAAGCCGCCCGGCAGGAACTGAACCTCGACGACCCACTCCCCGTGCGGTACGCCCGGTGGGTGGCCGACGCGGTGCAGGGCGACCTCGGCGTGTCGTATCGCACCGGGCAACCGGTCACCGAAGCGCTGTCGCAACGCATCGGCGTCACCGTGCAACTGGTACTGATGTCACAGTTCATCGCGCTGCTGCTGGCCGTGCCCATGGCCATCTTCGGCGCGCTGAAACCCGGGTCGTGGCTCGACCGAGCGCTCTCCGGGTTGCAGTTGGCGATGCTCGCCACACCCGGCTATCTGGTCGCGCTCACGCTGATGGCTACCTTCGCGGTGAAGCTCGGCTGGTTCGACACCACGGGGTTCGTGCACTTCAGCGACGACCCGCTCGCCAGCATGAAGTCACTGCTCCTGCCGGCCATCGCGCTGGCACTCGAGCAGGTGGCCCTCTACTCGCGGGTGTTGCGCACCGACCTGGTCGCGACGTTCGACCAGGACTTCATCTGGTACGCCCGCGCCAAGGGCAACTCCACGCGACGCATCGTCGTGCGCCATGCGTTGCGACCCTCGAGCATCGGTGTCATCACCCTCACCGGCATCTCGATGGGCCGGATGATCGGTGGCACCGTGCTGGTCGAGACCATCTTCGCCCTCCCCGGCCTGGGGCGGTTCATCATCGACGCGATCAACAACCGCGACTTCATGGCGTTGCAGGGCGCCGTGGTCGTGGTGACGGTGGGCTTCGTGGTGGTCAACTTCTTCGTCGACATCCTCCACGGCATCATCGACCCGCGCATCAAGGTGGAGGTGGCGCGATGACCGCCGCGCTCAGCGCCACGGGCCACACGCTCACCTCCGGTCACGTCGACGACGGCGCGCTCCCCCGCAAGGGTTGGGGCATCGCCGTGTGGTGTTCGTTCACCTGGCTGGCGGTGCTCGCCCTGTCGGCCGTCTTCGCCGACCTGCTGCCGCTGTACGACCCCGCCGACACCAGGGCCGGCATCCCGTTGTCGGTTCCCACCGCGCAGAACTGGTTGGGTACCGACCAGTTGGGGCGCGACCTGTTGTCGCGCACCATCTACGGCGCACGGGTCTCCATCGTGGTGGGCCTCGCCGCGGTGCTGCTGTCGTCGTTGGTGGGCGGACTCATCGGTCTCATCGCCGGCTACTTCAAGCGTCACGTCGAGACCGTCACGCTGTTCGCGGCCGACGTGTTGATGGCGTTCCCCACGATGCTGCTCGCCGCGTCGATCGTGGCGTTCACCGACTCGCGTGGCCTGGTCACCGTGGTGCTCGCCATCGCCCTCATCTACCTCGGCCCCACCATCCGCATCGTGCGCGCGCTCACGCTCAGCATCTCCAACCGAGAGTTCGTCACCGCGGCACGATCGCTGGGCGCCACCAACGCTCGCATCATCCGCCGCGAGGTGATGCCCAACGTGGTGCCCACCCTCAGTTCGATGATGATCGTCGCCGTCGCCGGTGCCGTTGTCGCCGAGGGCGGTCTGGCCTACCTGAACCTGTCGGTGGCCCCGCCCACACCCACGTGGGGATCGATGATCGCCGCCGGCAAGCCGAAGCTCGACCAGAGCCTGTACCCCGTGTTGATCCCAGGCATGGCGCTGTTCCTCACCGTGCTCTCGCTCACCCTCATCGGCGACGCCATCCAGAAACGCCAAGCCCGCAACGCCGGCGCCATCTAGCGCGTCATCGCAGGCACCGATCCACTCGCTGGCCGAGTGGATCCGTGACCGCGCCCCCCGTTCGTTCGTCGCAGGCACCAGATGTTGCGCTGGGCGCAACATCTGGTGCTCGCGATGCGCCTACGAACACTCCCTGCAGAGTTTTCCCACGTCCCGTGATCGCGCTTGCGCGCTGCGCACAGAACTGGCACTCGGCGCTGCCCGGCTTCTCGGGCTGCATCGTCCCAAACCTGCTTCTCGGTCTGATTCGTCCCGGCTTCCGAGACGAATCAGCCCTGGCACGTAGCGCCCACCTGCCGATAGGGCGCTGGACATTGCAGGTCACTTCGGGCACTCTGCTCGGGTGTCGCGGGCGTCCGCAGAGGACTTCGAGATCGTGGTCAGGTCGCGTCGCCTTCACGCGCGCCGGTGGGGTTCAGCGGCGGGACCTCTCGTCCTCGGAGTGCCGGGGCTGTCCGGGAACGTCGCGCACTTCGAGTTCCTCGGAGAACGCATCGGCGGTGATGACGTGCAATTGGTGGCGCTCGACCTTCGCGGCCGGGGCAGAAGCGACACGACGCTGCCCGGTTCTTACGGCTGGGAGAGCCACGCCCGCGATCTCTTCGGGGTCGCGGACGCGCTCGGGTTCGATCGGTTCGCAGTCATCGGGCAATCAATGGGCGGTTCGGTGGCGATGACGGCAGCGAGGCTCGACGCGTCGAGGTTGCGAGCGGTCGTGCTTGTCGACGTGGCGGGGCGGGTCGATCGGGGCGTCGGGCCTGTGATCGAGGACTCGTTACGTCGGCTCGGGCGAAGGTACGACTCCCCTGAGCACTACCTGGCCGACGTCCGGTCGCAGGGGCTCATCGAGCCGTGGAACGAATACTGGGATCGCGCGTACTGCTACGACTTGGACCAAGTCGAAGGCGGCGTTGCGGTGAGAACGAGTGCTGAGGCGGTCGCTGAGGATCGGGCCTACACCGCAACGCAGCACCCGTACGATCGCTGGTGTCACCTCACGATGCCGACCCTCCTGGTACGCGCAACTTGCGAGCTTCGGTCTGGTGCGGGCTTCGTCGTGCCGAGCGAAGACCGCGATCGTTTCGTGCGCGAGGCCACACACGCGACAGTGGTCGAAGTTGACGGCAACCACCTCACGGTCAACACGCACCCTGCTACAGCGGAAGCCATCCACTCGTTTCTGACCACGCCGTAGCTGCCGACATGGCGCGGGTGTGGCGGCGCGACGACGTTCAGAGTCAGGGGGTGGCGAGGACCTGGGGGCGGCGGTCGTGGGCGAACAGGTCCTCGAAGGCGGCCATCGTCGACAGCACGGTGAGGTCGTGCTGCTGAGACGCCACCACGTGCAGACCCACCGGCATGCCGTCGGCGGTGAACCCGCAGTTCACCGAGCCGGCAGGATGCTTGGTGAGGTTGAACAGCTGCGTGAACGGTGCCCAGAACATGGTGGGCTCGCCGTTCACCACACCCGGCTCACCGCAACGAGCGGTGACACCTGCCACCGTGGGGCACAGGATGATCGGCGCCGTGGCGAAGTGACGCTCGATGTCGAGATTGTGGCGGTGAGCGGCGTCGAGCGCAGTGACGAAGTCGACCGCGGACACTCGTTGCTCGGCGTGGTCGATCTGGCTGCGGATGCCCGGATCCAGCATCTCCCATTCCGGCGTTCCCCTACGGTGGCCGTGCAGTCGCCGTTGGTAGACGGTGGCCACGGTGTAGTAGTCGAACAACGGGATGCCGTCGACCAGCGCCGGCACCTCGATGATGTCGACGCCTGCCGCTGCCAGCCGCTCGACGGCGACCGCGCACACCGCCTCGATCTCCGCGTCGACCGGCCAACCGGGTGCCGGCGACCACACCACCCGATCGGGCAGACGCGGCGACACGGTGCCGGGCCAGTCGTGGGTCGGAATGGAGTGCAGGTCGGTGGGTTCGTGCCCCACCAGTGAGCCGAGGGCGTGCACGTGGTCGGCGACGTCGGCCGCCATGATGGATCGCACGCCCAACCATCCATTCCCCGGCGGGGTGGGACCACCCACCGCGGTGCGGCCGTTGCTCGGCTTGAACCCCGGAAGGCCGCACAGCGCCGCAGGAATCCGGATGGAGCCACCCGAGTCGCCCGCGGTGGCCAGCGGGATGGCACCGCTCGGCCGCATGGCCGCCGATGCACCCGACGAGCCGCCCGGCGATCGACCCGGCTGCCACGGGTTGTGGGTGCTGCCCATCATCGGACTGGTGGTGTCGGCGGAGAAGCCGTACTCGGGGGTGTTCAGCTTGCCCAGCACCACGCACCCGGCGGCGCGCAGACGAGCCACCATCACCGAGTCGGCCACCGCGGGCGGATCGTCGCGATGGATGAGGGAGCCATAGGTGGTGACGTACCCCGCCGCGTCCTCCATGTCCTTCACGCCGAGCGGGATGCCGGCCAGCGCCCCCGGGTCCTCACCGCGAGCGACGCGTCGGTCCACGGCGTCGGCTTCAGCCAGTGCCCGATCCGGATCGAACACCACCCACGCGTGCAACTGCGGCTCGACCCGTTCCACTCGGGCGACTGCCTCGAGCACGAGTTCGCGCGATGACACCACCCGCGTGCGGACCTGATGGGCGAGCTCGACGAGCGGCGGCCAGTACGACGACATGGTGGTACTCTTGCACAGCGTTCAAGGGTGCCCCGCACACCCCTGCGTCGGAGACCACCCGTGCATCCGTTGTTGCTCGAAGTCGAACGTACCCAGGGCGCGGCACCGGCGCTCGACTCGCTGCGCTCCGGCCTGGCGCAGGCGAGCGGACCGTTGCGCGAGCCCGCCGAAGCGGGCACCACCGCGCTGACGTTCGTATGGATCGGCGAGGCACCGCAGGTGTCGCTGCAGTGCGGCCTGGTGGACCACGGCAACTCGTCGTCGATGCACCGCATGCCCGGCACCGACGTGTGGGTGCTGGAAGCCATCGCGCCCGACGACACGCTGGTGTCGTATCGGTACGTCGTCGACGACCCGTTCCTGGGCACCGGCCAGCTCGACGACGCCGGCTGGCAGCGGCTGATGCTGGCCGCACAGGAGCGCTCGTTCGCCGACCCGCACAACCCCGATCGACTCCCACCGCTTGCGTCGTTGTTCGGGCTGGCGGTGGCCGAGGAGCAGTGGGAGTCCGTGCTGTCGCTCCCCGAAGCGCCCGACTCGCACTGGTTCGCTGCCGCGGAGGGTGCCACCGGCTCGTTCGAACGGTTCGAGCACGTGTCGGCCGCGATGGGCGATGCCCGCGACATCACCGTCTACCTCACCCCCGGTCCACCCGTTCCACGACCGTTGGTGGTGCTGCTCGACGGCCCCTCGTGGCTCGCCATCGCCGACCTGCCCCGGGCCATCGACACCGCGGTGCGCGACGGCGAGATCGAGGCGCCCATCGTCGCGTTCGTCCACGAGGCGCGCGGGTCGAACGGACTCGTCGATCGAGTACGCGAGCTGAGCTGCAATCGTCAGCATGCGCGCATGTTGGCCGACGAGCTCATCCCGTTTCTGCACAGCCGCTACCGCGTGGCGGGCGACGAGCGCACGGTGGTGGGCGGCGCCAGCCTCGGTGGACTCGCCAGCATGTTCACGGCGGTCGAGCATCCTCACGTCGTGCGCAACGTGCTCTCCATTTCCGGCAGCTTCTGGTACGGCCTCGAGCGCGACGGTCGGCCCGAGTGGTTGACGCGGCAGCTCGCCGAACGACCAGTCACCCCGCGACGCGTGTACCAACAGATCGGCCGATTCGAAGACGGCCCGCTGTCGCTGTCGCCCGGCGTCAGCCATCTCGACGCCAACCGCAACTTCCGCGACGCGGCCACCGCGATGGGCATCGACCTCACGTACGAGGAGATGGGTACCGCACACGACATCGCCGCCTTCCGAATCGCCGCGATGCGCGGCCTGCGCACACTCCTCGGGACGTCGTCACGGTGAGCACTTCGTCCATCCCCACCTGGTCGGTCAGTGATCTGTACTCGGGGCTCGACGCACCCGAGTTCCTCGCCGACTTCGATCGGTTGATGCACTTCGGCGACTCGCTCGCGGCGCTGCTCGACGAACACGGTGTGCGCGCACTCGCACCGCGACCCACCACAGCCGCCGATGCGATGGTGGCGGAGGACGTGGTGGAGATGCTCAACGAGGCGAACGACCTCGGCCGCACGTTGTGGGCGTTCGTCGAGGCATTCGCCCGGGTCGACAGCACGAACGACACCGCCGCGGCGTTCGGCGCCCGCATCGGAGGGCTCATCGGCCGCAACCGCGGGCTGAATGCACGGTTCGCCGCATGGCTGGCTTCGCTCGACGTGGTCGAGATGGCGGCCATGAGCGCGGTCGTACGCGACCACCTCGGCCCGCTCTCCCGGCTCGCCTCGCGTGCGCGTCACCAGATGAGCGAGGTCGAAGAGACGCTGGCGGCCGAGCTGAGCACCAGTGGGTCGATGGCCTGGACCCAGCTGCACGCCACGGCCACGGCGCAGTTGGTGGTCGACGTGGAACTGCCCGATGGCGCGCGCACGCTTCCCATGGCGGAGATTCGTGGCCTCGCCACGCATGGCGACGAACGCGTCCGTCGCGCGGCATTCGAGGCCGAGCTCCGCGGCTGGCCCACGGTGGCGCCGGTGTGCGCTGCTGCGCTGAACGCCATCAAGGGCGAGGCAACGGTGTTGAACCGCCGCCGCGGGTGGGCGTCACCGCTCGACGTCTCGCTGTTCGGCAACGTGGTGCGTCGCGAGGAGTACGACGCGATGAACGCGGCCGTCGTCGCGTCGTTCCCCGACTTCCAGCGCTTCGTCCGCGCGAAGGCCCGCGTCCACGGCCATGGCGACGCACTGCCGTGGTGGGACCTCATGGCGCCGCTTCCGGGGTCGCCCACCGAGTGGCAATGGGATGCCGGCTTGCAGATGGTGCGCGACGCGTTCGGCACCTACACCCCCGAACTGGCCGGCATCGTCGACCGCGCGGTCGAGGAACAGTGGATCGACGCGCTGCCGCGACCGGGCAAGGCGCCCGGCGCCTCGAGCATGTCGTTCTTCGGCGACCGCTCCCTGGTCTTCCTCAACTGGACGGGCGCGCTCGAGCAGGTGTTCATCACGGCCCACGAGCTGGGCCACAGCTACCACAACATGCAGTTGGCCCGGCGCTCGGCCATGCAACGCGACATCCCGATGTCGCTGGCCGAGACCGCGAGCATCTTCTGCGAGACACTCATGGTGCACGTCGGCCTGCAACACACCACCGGCACCGAACGGCTGGCGATGCTCGACCTCGATCTGTGCGGCAGCACACAGACCGTGCTCGACATCCACACGCGGGTGCTGTTCGAATCGGAGGTCTTCGCGCGCCGATCGCGTCGCACCATCGGCGCCGGTGAGCTCGGCGAGATCATGACCGAGGCGCAGGCGATGGTGTTCGGCACCAGCCTGCGCTCCGACACCCTGCACCCGTACATGTGGGCCGTGAAGCGGCACTACTACACCAGCCACTTCTACAACTGGCAGTACACGTTCGGGCTGCTGTTCGGACTCGGGCTGTTCTCCCGCTACCTGGCCGACCCCGACGGGTTCCGAGCCGAGTACGACGACATGCTGTCGCGCGCCGGTATGGACACCGCCGCCGAGCTCGCCGCCCGCTTCGGCATCGACCTGGCCGACCCCGCGTTCTGGACCAGCAGCCTCGACATCATCCGCGACCGGATCGACCAGTACGAGTCGCTCAGCTGACCTGATCCACCAGGTGGTGCAGGGCCAGTGCGGTGTGCAGCGCCACACCCACCGGCAGCGCGGCGTCGTCGTGGAGCACTCGGTTCGAGTGGTTGGTGGCGGCGGTGCGGTAGTCGCGATCGTGCGGCGTACAGCCCAGGAACACCATGGCCCCGGGCACTTCGTCGATGACGTAGCTGAAGTCCTCGGCCCCCATCGTCGGCGTGGGCAACCGCACGGTGAGGGCCTCGCCCACCAGTTGCGCCGCCACGCCCAAGGCCGTCTCGGCTGCGCGAGCGTCGTTCACCGTGACGCCGTAGCCATCGCCGACGACCACGTCGGCCGAAGCACCGTGCGCCGCGGCAATGCCCTCGGCGACCCTGCGGACGCCGTCGTGCAGGCGCCGCCGGGTGGCGGCGCTCACTGCGCGCATGGTGCCCTCGATGACGGCGACCTCGGGGATGACGTTGGTGGTGGTGCCTGCCGCGATGCGCCCGATGGTGACGATGCCCGGGTCGAACACGTCGATGCTGCGGGTGACCATCGTCTGCAACGACTGCACGATCGCGCACGCGACGGGAATCGGGTCGAGCGCACTGTGCGGCTGGCTGGCATGCCCACCGCGGCCGGTGACGGTGATGGTGAGCCGATCGCTCGAGGCCATGAGCGCACCCGACTTCGACACCACCACTCCCGTGGGGGCGTTCGGTGTGAGGTGGATCGCGTAGGCGTGGGCCACGGCCGACTCGCTGCCGTCGGCGGCGTGCGGCGGCAGCTGCAGCAGCCCTTCTTCCAGCATGTGCCGCGCACCTGCGCAGCCGTTCTCCTCGCCGGGCTGGAACATGAAGAGCACTCGCCCGGCCAGCTCGGCACGCCGCTCTGACAGCAGCCGAGCGGCACCCACGAGCATCGCGGTGTGGCCGTCGTGGCCACAGGCGTGCATGCAACCATCGACGTGCGAGGCGCAGTCCTCACCGGTGTCCTCCTGCAACGGCAGGGCGTCCATATCGGCGCGCAGCAGCACCGTGGGACCCGGCCGATCGCCCGTGAGGAGCGCAGCGATGCCCGACGTCGAGTGATGCAGCGTCAGGTCGAGCGGCAGCCCCTCCAGCGCAGCCAGCACCGTGTCGCGAGTGCGCGGGATGTGCAGGCCGAGCTCGGGCCACCGATGCAGCTCGCGGCGCAGCGCCACCACATCCGACGCCACGCCGTTCGCGGCGTCGAGGAGCACGGTGGTGGACACGGCTACTTGCGTGTGCGCGGCAGCTGCGCCGCCAACCCGTCGAGCAGCACCTTCACCAGGAACTCGAACGAGTCGTCGAGCGGATGTTCAGCGGCATTGCTCCATCGCATCGACAGCGCCTGGTCGGCCATCTCGTCGAAGTGTTCGGTGATGTTCGGGAACTGCTCAGGGTCGAGCGCGCGCAGGTCTTCCTCGACGTCGGACGCGGCGTCGGGCTCGGCCCGCGGCGCGAGTTCCATGACCACGAAGCCGCGCACTGCTCCCATGAGCGCGTTGTAGGCGTGCACCAGCTGGTCGCCCACGCCCATGCGGACGAGGGTGCCGACGATGGCATCGGGGATGAGGAGCGACTCGTTGTTCCGGGCGCGCTCGAGGCTGGCGAGCCGAGCGACGTTGGGATGCTCGTGGGCATTGCGGCGGTAGCGGCGGGCGAGCTCGGCCATCCATTCGCGCCAGTCGGTGAGGTGATCGGGCAGCTCCACCTGCTCGATCCAGCGGAACTCGACCATGCCCAGCAGTTGGCTGCGATCGCCGACGTGCCAGTACAGCGTGGCGGGGAACACGCCCAGCTCGGTCGCCAGAGAACGCATGCTGAACTGCTCGAGACCGCGCTCTTCGATGAGCCGGAACGCCGTGGTGACGATGATGTCGCGAGTGATGGGCACCTCGGCCCGCACCCCTCGCTTCCTCGCCGGTTGTACGGTGTTCATGTGAACGACTCTATCCCTGCTCGAACTGAGCACCGAGCGCTCGCAGCACGTCGGTGTGCACCGTCACGCCCAGACCCGGTGCGGTCGGCACCCGGATGGACGAGCCCTCCAGCACGAACGCCTCGGTGATGTCGCGACGCCAGTAGCGGTCGCTGGCCGAGATGTCGGCGGGGAAGACGAAACCGGACAACGAGGCGAGTGCGACGTTGGCCGCCCGACCGATTCCGGTCTCCAACATGCCACCGCACCACACCGGTACGCCGCGAGCGACGCAGACCTCGTGGATGCGCACTGCCTCCAGCACTCCGCCCACGCGACCGACCTTGAGGTTGACGATGGTGCACGCACCCATGTCGAGCGCGGTGAGCGCATGGCCCACGGAGAGGATGGACTCGTCGAGACAGATCGGTGTGGACATTCGCGCCGCGAGGCGCGCGTGGGCCGCCAGCTCGTCGGGCGGGAACGGCTGCTCGATCATCAGCATGCCGAACCGGTCGAGCTGCACCAGGAGGTCACTGTCGGACGCGTCGTAGCCCGCGTTCGCATCCACCTGCAGCGCCAGTTCGGGGAACTCGGCACGCACCGCCGTCAATGGCTCGAGGTCCCAACCGGGCATGATCTTCAGCTTCACCCGCCGGTACCCGTCGGCCACGTAGCCGTGCACCTGTTCCACGAGCTCCACCACCTTGAGATTGATCCCGAGCAGATCGTCGCGGCTCATGCCGGGCTTGCGCGGCACGCCGGCGGTGACGATGCAGACGTCGGCGCCTTCGATCG
>JACQZZ010000102.1 GCA_016213625.1 Actinomycetota bacterium | reverse complement strand
CGAGTTGTCGGTAGGCGCCCCGCGATCGTTGGCGCTCTCTGTGTCCGCCGGGGTCACCGTCAGTGTCCCTTGGTCGCCGCCGGTGGGCCGCCCGGCTTCTTCGGCTGCCCGGTGTCCACCTTCACCGCCGCCCCGTCCTTCAGCTCGCGCGCGAGCACCCGGTAGGGCCCCTCGACCACCTCCTCGCCGGCCTGGAGCCCGTCGAGGATCTCGAGGTGGGTCTCCGACGAGACTCCAGCCGTCACGCGACGGCGGGAGGCCTTGCCGTCCTTGACCACGAAGACCACCTTCTCGAGCTTGTCGGCACGGCCGGTCGCGGGCGCCTTCGTGGCCACCCCGCCGTCGGGCGCCGCGCGCGGCCGCACGGTCACCGCCTGGATGGGCACGGCCACCACCTCGGGGTGCGTCTCGGTGTCGACGGTCACCTGTCCGCTCATGCCGGCCAGCGCGGCGGCGGGCGGCTTCGTGAGGGCGACCCAGACCGGGTAGTTGATGACCTCGTTGTCGGTGCCCGCGTTCTTGATCACCGCGTCACGGCCGATGTCGGTCACCTCGCCCTCGACGGGCACGTTGGGGAGGGCATCGATCTCGATCCGTGCCCGCTGCCCCTTCTTGAGGTGCACGACGTCGTGCTCGCCGACCTCGATCTTGATGTCCATGGTCGACATCGAGCCGAGCACCAGCACCGTGTCCTCGCTGAAGTCCGAGCCGCGGATGCGCTCGCCGACCCGGTGGTTCGTGCTGAGGACGGTGCCGTCCACGGGCGCCTTGAGCGTGGCCCAGGCGAGGGCGGTCTGGTTCTCGCGCAGCGCGGCGCGCGCCGACTGCGCCTGGCTCCGGAGCGATTCGAGCTGCGCCTCGCTCACGCGGACCTCGGTCTGCGCCTTCTCCCGCTCGCCGACGTTGAAGGCGTTGCCGCTCTCCTTCTCGATGCGCTGCATGACGTTGCGCAGCCGCTTGAGGGTGGCCTCCTCGCGCACGATGTCGGACTCCGCCGCCTGCAGGCGGGCCCGTGTCTGCTGCACCACCGCGAGGTAGCGGGTCGTCTCGATCTGGCCCAGGTACTGCCCCTTCTTGACCACCGAGCCGATGCCGACGCTGAGGTCGATGAGCACGCCGGTGATGTTGGACGACACGTTGACCTTGTGATGGGGCTCGAGCTTCCCGGCGCTCCGCACGCTGCGCGTGACGGTCATGCGGGCGGCCTTCGCGGTCTGCACCTCGACCGGCGGCTCGGGGCGCGGGCGGAGGCTCGCGACGGCCATGCCCACGACGACGAGCACCACCAGCACGGCGACTATCCACCGACGGACTGTCATTCCGGCCCTCCGGGCGGCGCGGCGACCGCGACCCCGCCCGCGCTCACAGCGTCACCAGCAGGAACAGCACGGAGCAGACGCCGATCGTGACGTACGCCTTGCCGCGGCCGATCCCGGCCGCGTGGGGCATGCCGATGGCGAGCAGCAACACCATCCACAGGGCGAAGGGGCCCGTGCCCGCGAGGAGCCGCTGCAGCGGTGGTCCGTCGAGCGCACCCCAGGGCGGCGGCACGAGCGCGGGGATCAACTCCGGCGTGACGCGTGCCTGGCGCAGCGCCACTACGGCGGCCACACTCGGTAGTTCAGGTGGGTACCGGCGGCGTTCAGGCGACTGTCGAGCCGTGAGTCGGCCAGGGACCAGTTTCCCGCCGGCATCAACGGCAGCGCAGCAACGGCTCGCTCGTAAAGGGCGAAGGCCGGCTCATTCGCGTTCATGGACGAGCCGAAGTAGAGCCCCTCGATCGTTCCATAGGTCTCATAGATGGCGCGTGACCAGTTGCGCGCCTTGTGCTTTGGACCCGAAGAGATGTTGGTGGACGCGCCGGCTCTCGTGGGCCAGAGGCCGCACAGGCTGTGAAGGCGTACCTCTCGCGTGAGCTCGAATACGACGAGCCACGGATCGCGGCGGCTGCGATTGATGGTGCGCGTGTCCTGAAAGACCTCCGCCAGACAGGTGGCCACGGCTGTGTGCCCGACTGCGCCGTAGAGAACGGCGCGAGTCTGGGAGTGACGGGGCGGCACGTGGTGGTCGAACCGAGAGCCGGTAGGGCCAAAATCGCGGAAGGAGTTCCATTGGGTGGGGTGAGCGCCGCCTTTGAAATACACGCGCCAACACTGGGTTCCGGCGTCCAGCAGGTGTTCCTCCGGGCCCAGCGCAGCGAGCAGGGCGAGGTCCGGCTGCTCCGGAAGCTTCGTCACGGCTGCCCTCCCCCCGTCAGAGAGTTGCCGCGAGCTCTGCCACCGCCGCCGGAGACCGCCCCATCCTCAGCCAGTCCAGCGGGCTGGTCGGCTTCTCGTCATCCGCTTCGAGCTCAGCCGTTGGCGTCGTGAACCACCGATAGACGGACACCGGGTCGAGATCGAGTGGCAGGCTCGCGACCACCACCTCCAGCCCCGGAATGAGCCGCTGGTGCTCGAACTGGAACCTGGGAATACGCCACGATGCCCCAACCTTGAAGCCGTACAGGGTTCGCTGAGCGGTGGAGAGGCGCTGGCGAACACGGCTGTCGTTCACGCCGAGGAGCTTCCGCACCTGCTCTATCGAATAGGAATCCTCGATCAGCCACGCAAACTCGGTTGCGGTCTTCGTGACCGCGTCAACGGCGTCGAAGCTCGCGGGGGGCGGATCGAAGCCTCCACTGCTCAGCAGCTGCTCCTCTCGGTCGCTGAGCCCGCTCGTCACCGGCTCGGGAAGGATGCGGCCCTGCTGCTCCAGGACCTCCAAACTGGCGCGGAAGAGCTTGGACACGCGCTTGCCAAGTTGGGTGAGCGCCGTCTGGCTGACCTCAGCCTTGGGCCGAGTCAGCAACTTCATCTCGACGGCTGCGATGACCTTCTCGCCCGGGCGAAAGAGCACCGAAACCGACCCCAGGCTCGTCGAAGTTACGGCCTGGAAGAGGGCCTTCTTGGGGGCTTTGCGCTTGCCGGCCACCTGTCTCTGTGATGGTGCAGCGATCGCCGGTGGGTCCACCCCGACCGGTGCGGCCGCACCGGCTGCTTCCCGGCCCTCTTTTGCGTGAGTTGGCATCGCACCCTCGCTAACGATTGCTAACGGCTTCTCCTGTCGTTAATTATGGCCATCTGTCGAAGGCCTGTCAACCCCCGTGGAGCTAAGCCTCCTGGCTGGCACCCTGGCGCCCGCCCCCGCCGCAGAGCTTCGGAGCAGCCAAGGGCGAGCCGGTCACGGAGACTCGGGCTTTCGATGTCCCCGGGCCGGGAGCCGTCTGTGTGAGGGTGAGGAACGGTACCGTGGGCCGGCTTGATCGTGTCAGCTCAGCGAGCATCTCGCTCGACGGATCTGAGGTGCTGGGCGCCTCGGACTTCAACAGGAACGTGCCCCTACTCGAGGCAGGCCCGGCAAGCCACACCGGGCCGCACGATCTCTCAATCCGCCTGGCGTCCGCACCGGGCAGCACGCTGTCTCTGGAGGTCACCTGGGTCCCCGATGACCGGAGCCCTCGCGATCCGGTGGCGGGCGTGAAGGGCCGCCTGGTCGCGTTCAACCTGTTCGATGACCCAGATCCGTTCTCGCCCGCCGATCAGAACGGGGTTCGCGACTTCTCGTATCTCGGTGCGGACGTGAGGGTCCAAAGCCTGCCGGGCTGGCCTGGTGACGCATTCCGCTTCTTCCTCCGTTGGCAGTTCGAGCTTGCCGGGGGCAGTGCCTGCGGGTCCGAACGAATCTTGGCTGGTGAGACGGATGTGCCTGGTACCGTGACGATGCCGATTCGCATCGCCTGGGACGGCAAGGACGGCACCGGCGCCTGGGCGGCCGACGGCCCCCACTTCTACCGGTTGCGCGCCGAGCTGTACCGCGAGCACAAGTCGGGCGGCGGACTCACGCTTCTCGACCGGGCGGTCACGCAGATCCAGGCAGTCACGGTGGACAACACGCCACCAACCGTCACCATCTACCAACGACCTCAACTGCGGGCCGGAGGCGGACCCGCCGTGCAGTCCGGACTGGCCGCAGCGCTGGAGTGCGCTGCAGGCGACCTGGGGGATTCGCGACGTGAATGGCAACGGCTACGTCGATGCGGGCGACTTCCTCGACTGCGCGAACACGGCCACCGAGTGCCCGTCAGGTGCTCCAGCTACCTGCGACCCCCGCATCTGCCAGTTCTGCCTCTTCTGCAAATGTTGGTGAAACTCGTGAATCTCCGACGGAGACCTGAGATCACTCGAACGGTCAACTCACTGCACGTCCAGTTTGCCGCAGACGCGTAGGAGCTTGAGCTTCAGGTAATCACGGTCGTGGAAT
>JACQZZ010000103.1 GCA_016213625.1 Actinomycetota bacterium | reverse complement strand
GACCGCGGAACAGCATGTCGCGAACTCCCACTCGGAACACGAACGACACCAGTCCGATGATCATCATCGTGGTGAACCAGATGCCGTAGCCGGAGCCGTTCTCGAACGTCTTCTCCGCCGTGTAGAAGTGGAAACAGGCGAAGGCGTACGGGACACCCAGCAACTTGTGGGTCCATCGCCAGTATCTGCTCGGGAGCCAACGCAGCAGGCTGATCACCACCAGCACGTAGAGCATCACCTCGGCGATCTCGGCCAACTCCTGCGCCGCATCGGCGATGTCCTCGCTCGCCCCGCGGATTCCTTTGTCCAGCTCGGGTTCCGTCTGCGTGTGCAGGAACATCGCGGCCACGGCGAGCGCGCCGAGCCATCGGTGGAACCGATACATCCGGTCCAACCCGCCGAACAGTGGCTCGAGGAATCGCATGCGAACAGCGAGGAAGAAGCTCCACGCCATGAGGGTGATGGACACGGCGCCGATGTAGAGCGCGAACGCAGCGTCGTCCTCTTCGCCGACGGCGCTGGAGAAGGCCGGCCAGATGGCGACGACGGTGAGGACGACGGCCATCGGCCCCAGCCAGTGCAACCCGGCGATGGGTGGCCGCGGGCGGCGAGGGACCTCGAGCCGCCAGTCGAGGCGCGAGCCGAGCATGGTCTGCAGCACTCGGCTCGACGACGTCATCGCTGATGACTGTATGCCGAGGTGGGTCTCAGGGCACTGGCGGCGTGGTGACGCTGAACCGATCGGCGAGCTCGTCGTCGGGCATCGACATGATGGCCTGATACACCGCGGGCTGGTACACCATGTGCGGCTTGGTGGGATCGATCGGCGGGTTCGGCACGGCCTCGGCGGGACGCTCGAACGGAGCGGGCGCGCGGAAGCGGGCGAGTTCGGCGGCGTCGATGTTCGCCAGCCCCACCACCTCCGGGTCGATCCAGTGATTGCCGTCGATCGCCTCGGTGGACGTGGCCACTTCCAGCGTCAGCCCTTCCAGCCCTGCGAAGTAGATGGAATCGCACATGCCGTGGTGGATGGGCCCCATCACGTTGATGCCACGCGACCGGATGCGGTCGCGCATGGCGAGCAGGTCGTCGTAGGTGTCGACGTTGAACGCGACGTGCTGCATGGTGCCCGCGGCCGACGTGCCGCCGCCGTTGCCGGCGTGGGTGACGCCGGGGATCGGTTCGATGTCCTTGATGGCGTCCATCTGCACGAATGCCACGTACGACGCGTCGTTGAGCTTCATGAAGCCGTGCCACGCGCCCTGCACGCCGTGCATCCAGTACAACGCCACGAGTTCGCACCCGAGCACGTCGTTGAAGTAGTCGATCTGGGTCTTGATGTCGGCCGTGGTGATGGCCAGGTGGTGCACACCGTTGGGTTGCGTCACAGAACGTCCTTGAAGCGAGTGAAATGGATGGGCGGCAGGTTCGGTGCGGCGGCGTCCCAGTGGTCGCCGCCATCTTCGCTGATCCACAGCGAACCGGTCGTGGAACCCATGGCCAGCACCTCACCCGTCGCATCGACGTCGAGCGCGTGGCGATACACGAGGTCGTACGCGTGCTCGGCGGGCAGACCCTCGCCCAGCACGTCGAACGACTTCCCGCCGTCGCGGGTGCGACTGACGACCAACCGGCCACCGACCGGCACGCGCATCTCGTCCTTCACGGCGGGCACGAACCAGGCGACATCGGGGTTCGTCGGGTGCGCGACCACCGCGAAGCCGAACACGGCCGGCGGGCGTTCGGTGATCTCGGTCCAGTTGCGCCCTCCGTCGACAGAGCGGAACACGCCGTTGTGGTGTTGGTTCCACACGATGTCGGGATTCGCCACACAGCGGGCCACTCGGTGAGGGTCCTGCACGATGGGGGTGTACTCCTCGCCCGGTGGCATGTACTCGTTGCGCATGCCGTGCGTGGGCGCCCAGCTGGCGCCGGCGTCGTCGGAGATCCACGCACCGCCGCACGAGATGGCGATGAGCAGCGTGTCGGGCGAGCGTGGATCGAACGAGATGCTGTGGATGCCAGGGAAGTCGTAGCCACCGCCGAACCACTGCGTGCGCTCGGGCATGTCCCACAACGAGCGGACGAGCTCCCACGTGTCGCCGCGGTCGTGTGACCGGAACAGGCCACCGGGAATGGTGCCGCACCACAGCTCGTCGGGTCGCTCGACGGGGCCGTTCTCCAGCGTCCACAGCAGTTGCACCGTCCACGGCCACGGCTCCTGTGTCATGGGCGACACATCGGTGGCGTCGTCCGGGCGCGGCGGGTATGCGGGCGCTCCCACCTCCGACCACGAACCCCCGGGTGAGCGTCGCCAGATGTGCGAGCCGAAGTGCCCGGTGCCGAGCGCGGCGTACTCGGTGCCGTCGTGACCGACGACCCCGGCGGTGACCGGCTCGCCGAGGAACGACACGTCGGTGATGTCCCACCCGGCGGCGCCCCGATCGAGTGTGAACAGACCCTTCCTGGTACCCACCAACAACGACATGGTCATCCTCCTGACAGGGCCTGCATCACGGTGATCTCGGTGTCGGCGGTCACCGGATCGGATTGGGAGCGTGGGTCGCGGATCTGCTCGCCCCCGACGAACACGGCCACGTGCCGGCGCACCCGGGCCTGGTCGTCGAGCACATAGGTGCGCACCTGTGGCTGCACCGCGAAGTACGCGGCGAGACACTCAGCGACCGTGGCGCCCTGCACCTCGGCAGGAGGACAGTCGACGTGGCGACGCAGGTTCGAGGTGAAGGCGATCCTCGGCACCCGGCCGACGTTAGCCCTTGAAGATCCAGCCCAACATCGCGTCGCCCACGAGCAACGTGCCCATCACGATGCCGAACCAGCTCACGATCTTGCGGCGGTTCTTCATCACCCAGCCGGTGGCGCTGTTCATCTTGTCCATGGCCCGCTGCGAGCGGAGCACGGCGATGTAGATGGCGAACGGAATGCCGGTGGCGAGCAGGGTGTACAGGCCCCATGCAGCGAGGCGTCCGCTGCGGTCGACCGTCGCGGCGGCGAGCGCCATGGACCCGATGAGCGGACCCTGGTAGTCGGCCAACGCCAGACCGGCGATGAACGCTTTGCCGGGGCCCATCCCCTGCAGCTTCTCGAGCGACTTCGGGATCTCCGGCGCCGGTTCCTTCGGTGGCTTGCGCATGCGGATGCCGACCACGAGGAGGAGCACGCCGAGGGTGAGTCGGATGATGAGGAACAGGCGACCGGGGATGGAAGCGTTGCTGACGCTGTCGCCGAGGACCAGCGCGGAGAACAACAGAATGCTGGACTCCACGAGGAACGCGCCCGCCAGATAGGCCAATCCCTTGCGCTTCGAACCTTGACCGCCGGCCATCACCAGCAGCAGGCCCATCACCGTGACCGGCTGCGTGCCACTGAGGATGCCGCACAGGATGAGTGTGCGGACGAGATCGGACATGAACGAAGACAGTAGCCTGCCGCCCGTGATCGTCGTGGGTGGAGAAGCACTGGTCGACCTTGTCATCGACCCGCTGGGTCAGGTGGTCGCCAAGCTCGGAGGTGGCCCGTTCAACGCCGCACGCGCGGCCGGTCGATTGGGCAGCCCGGTGTCGTTCCTGGGTGCGCTCTCCGACGATCGGTTCGGTCGGCTGCTGCTGGCCCAACTGGCCGCCGACGGCGTGGACACCTCGCTGGTGCAACGCACCGAGTACCCCACCACGCTCGCCGCCGCAGAGCTCGACGAGTCCGGCTCCGCGACCTACCACTTCTACCTCGACCACACGTCGGCGCCCACCGTGGCCGACGCCGTGCTGCCGGCCGGCACGCGCATTTTCCACGTGGGCACGCTCGGGATGGTGCTCGAGCCGATGGCCGCCACGATGGAGCGACTCGTGGCCGCGGCGCCCGACGATCTGCTGGTGCTGCTCGACCCGAACTGCCGACCCCGGGTCACCCCCGACCGCTCGGCGTACCTGCCGCGGCTGGCGCGCATGGGCGCGCGGGCCGACGTGGTGAAGGTGAGCACCGACGACCTGGAGTTCATCGCCCCCGGCGACCACGAGGCGGGTGTTCAGTCGCTGCTGTCCGGTGGCGCCACCGTGGTGCTCCACACCGACGGCGGCGACGCAGTGCGCGTTCGCCTCGACGGCGAACGGGTGGACGTGCCGGTGCCGCGTGTGCAGGTGGTCGACACCATCGGTGCCGGCGACTCGTTCGGTGGCGCCTTTGCCGCGTGGTGGCAGCAAGCCCAACTCGGCCGAGCGGATCTGCGCGATGTCGAGGCGCTCACCGCCGCCGTCACCGCTGCCGTGCACGTCGCGGCCATCAGCTGCACGCGCGTGGGAGCGCAGCCGCCGTTCGCCTCCGAGCTGGGCGACGCCTGGCGGCCGCAGGCCTAGAAGAACGTTCCCGACCAGGTGGTGGGACGTTGGGCGAACAGCACGTCGGCTCGTGCCGCCGCCTGTCGATCGCCGGAGACCCGACCGGTGGACAGCAGGTCGGTCCACGACATCGCGCCCATGTAGGCGGCGCTCACCGCCTCGATGGGTGCGATTAGTTCCGCGGTGGCGTCGGTTCGCCGCACCCCGTCGGCACCGATGCGGAACGTCGCGCAGTTCTCCGGATACCAGGGATCGTCGACCGCGATGGTGACGGGTGACCCGTCGCGGTAGGTGCGCGCAGAGAGCGCGGCCTCCACCTGCAGCAGTCGCATCCATTGCTCGTCCCACCGCTGCTTGACCTCGTAGGCGCGGAAGTCGGGGATGGCGAGCCGCACGATGTCGTCGAGCGGCCGGTTCTCCACCTCGATGCTGCGCAGCAGGCTGATGTTCACCATGTACTGCCACAAGGCCAACTCGACAGCGGGGGTGGTGCCGAACAGATCGAACAGGTCGCACGCGCCGACGTTGTCGGCGAACGACCGGTCGGTCCACTCGACCGAATACATCGCGTAGCCGTCGTCCACGCCGTCGGGGGCGGTGTGCACCACGACGAACGTGGCCTTCTCGGCATCCGCCGCGTCCTTCAGCACACGAGTCCAGACGAACTCGCTGCGCGACAGCGCGCCGGGCCGTTGGCAGGATCGACGGTAGATGTCGGGGATGGTCGACAGGACATCGTCGGGTGGGAGCAGGCGCATCGAGCCAGGCGCCGCACCGCTCACCGACGCCACCCGGTGGGGGTGCACCAGCACACTGACGGCTTCACCGGCGAGGCCGAACCCGAAGCGTGGGTAGATGACCGCCTCGCTGGCGCGCAGGCTGGACAGCACCTTGCCGTCAGCCCGCTCGTCGTCGAGCAGGCGGCGCATCATGCGCGTGAGCAGGCCGCGCCGGGTGTGCGTGGGCAGCACGCCCACGCGGGTGATGCCGGCGGTGGGCAGCCATGCACCACCGGGCACGAGCGTGTCGAAGTGGAACGCCCCGGCGTGTCCGACGCACAGATCACCGTCCCAGGCGCCGATGGCGAGGTGACCTGTCTCCCACCCCAGTCGCCACTTGTCCCATTCCTCGTCACCCACGTGTGCGTTGAGCAGCCCCACTCGCATGGCGTTGGCCACGTCGCGGAGCTCGTCGGGTTCGGCGGGGCGGACGACGAGATCCATCAGCCGGCCCTCAACGGGGCGATCACCTGCTCCGCGAATCGCAGGACCGGCTCGGTGGACTGCGGGTGTCCGAAGTCCATCACGAAGTGGGTGATGCCCAGCGACTGGCGGTGGCGCAACAGTTCGACGAGTTGCTCGGACTCGGCGTCGGTCTCGGGCAGTGCCTTCTCCACCGTGTTGGTGATCTCGATGGCTCCGGGGTCGCGCCCGGCCCTCTCCGCCGACGCGCGCACGATGCCGATGCGCCGGTTCCAGTCGTCGTCACCCCGGTACCAGCCATTCCACAGGTCGGCCAGACGACCGACCATCGGTAGCCCGATCTGCTCGCCGCTCGCACCGATGCACACGCGTGGCACGGGGTTCGGCAGGGGCGGTGCCGATGCGCCGTCGATGCGGAAGTACGTGCCCTCGAAGGAGGGTTCGTCCTCGGTCCACATCAGTCGGCAGATGGTGATCACCTCTTCCAGTTGGGCGAATCGCACCGATGGTTTCGGGAAGTCGTAGCCGTAGGCGCGGTACTCGTCGTCGCGCCAGCCGGCGCCGATGCCCAGGATGAACCGACCGCCCGACAGCACCTGCAGGGTGGCGGCCATCTTCGCGGTGAGCGCCGGTGGCCGGTAGCCGTGGCCGAGCACGTGATGGCACAACTCCACGTCGGGGTAGCGGGCGGCCAGCCAGGTGAGCGTGGTCCACGCCTCCAGGAACGGGTCGGTCTTGGCGTCGAACCCGTAGAAGTGGTCGGCGATCCACACCGAGTCGAAGTGGGGGAGGGCCGTGGGGAGGATGTGCTGGTCCTGGTACACGACGATCGGCTGGTGGTCGCTCCACCGATTGCCGATCACGGGACTCAGCCAGCCGAACTTCAGGTCATGGGGCACCGGGTCAGTCTGGCACCCTCAGCTCGCTTCGATGGCGGCCTTTGCCCGTTCGAGCGTCGCCTGCATGCCCTTGGTCATCATCGACCGCCGACGTAGAACCGTGTCGTACATGAACCCCTGGAAGCCCTTCGGCACATAGGAGAACCGTTCGGTGACCCGTGTGCCATCGCCCTCCGCGGTGAACTCGTAGCGCCAGGTGGTGTAGCCCTCGGCGACGAACTCGAACACGGCACCGGGCTCGCACGCGGTGACCAGCGAGGTGGTGGTCCAGCGCTTCATCACGCGACCTCCCACCTTGGCGACGTTGTCGCCCTCGAAGCTCGCGCCCACGGCCGGGCCGGTGGCGTCGCCCACCCATCGGCATGCGACGCACTCGGGACTCCATTCGCCCATCCGCGTGACATCGGCCAACACGGCCCACACATCGACGGGCGGACGATGGACGACGACGGAGGCGCTGCCGGTGCTGAGATCACTCATGTGCGCAGCGTACGACCGGCGAACCGACGGGCTGCCACAATCCCGTGCGGGGGTGCACCACCATGACCGAGACGTTCGATCCCGATCTGCTGCGCGACAGGTACCGCAGCGAGCGCGACAAGCGACTGCGCGGCGACGCCAACGAGCAGTACGTGGAGATGAAGGGGCAGTTCGCCCACTATCTCGACGACCCCTACGTGGAGGTGCAGGAACGCCCAGCGCTCTTCGACGAGGTGGAGGTGGCCATCATCGGTGGCGGCTTCGGTGGCCTGCTGGTGGGCGCGCGTCTGCGCGAGGCCGGCGTGGAAGACCTGCGCATCATCGAGAAGGGCGGCGACGTCGGGGGCACCTGGTACTGGAACCGCTACCCGGGTGCCGCGTGCGACATCGAGAGCTACGTGTACCTGCCGCTGTTGGAGGAAGTGGGCTTCATGCCCAGCCGCAAGTACGCCACGGCGCCCGAGATCCTCGAGCACAGCCGCAACATCGCTCGCCACTTCCGCCTCTACGACAACGCCTGCCTGAGCACGGAGGTCACCGACCTCACGTGGGACGACGCCGACCGCCGCTGGGTCATCAGCACCAACCGCGGCGACCGCATGCGTGCCCGCTTCGTGGTGATGGCGAACGGCCCGCTGCACCGGCCCAAGCTGCCCGGTATCCCCGGCATCGAACGCTATGAGGGCCACTCGTTCCACACCAGTCGCTGGGACTACGAGTACACCGGTGGCGATGCCAGCGGCGGGCTCGATCGGTTGAGCGACAAGGTGGTCGGCATCATCGGCACCGGGGCCACCGCGGTGCAGTGCGTGCCGCACCTCGGCGCAGGGGCCAAGCATCTGTACGTGTTCCAGCGCACGCCCAGCAGCATCGACGTGCGCAACGACCGGCCCACCGACCCCGACTGGGCGGCGAGCCTCGAACCCGGTTGGCACCGCCGCCGGATGGACAACTTCAACAACCTCGTGTCGGGCATCCCCGAGGCCGAGGACCTGGTGAACGACGGCTGGACCGACATCATCGGCAACCTGCTCATCCGCATGCGCAAGGGTCAGGGCGAGATGACGCCCGACGGCATCGCCCGCACGATGGAGCTGGCCGACTTCGAGAAGATGGAACAGATCCGCGCTCGTGTCGACGAGATCGTGCTCGACCCCGTCATGGCCGAGGCGCTGAAGCCGTGGTATCGCCAGTTCTGCAAGCGCCCCTGCTTCCACGACGACTACCTGCCCACGTTCAACCGTCCGAACGTCACCCTCGTCGACACCGACGGCAAGGGCGTGCAGGAGATCAACGAGCGCGGCGTGGTGGTGAACGGTCAGCAGTTCGACCTCGACTGCCTGGTGTACGCCACCGGCTTCGAGGTGGGCACCGAGTACACGCGTCGCGCGGGTTACGAGGTGCATGGTCGCGACGGCATCACCCTCACCGAGAAGTGGGCCAACGGCGCGGCGACGTACCACGGCTTCTTCAGCCGCGGCTTCCCCAACTGCTTCATCGTCAGTGTGGTGCAATCGGGCTTCTCCGCGAACTTCCCGCACATGCTCGACGAGCAGAGCAAGCACCTCGCCTACGTGCTCGACAAGGTGCAGCGCAGTGGTGTCACGCTGGTGGAGGCCACGCAGGAGGCCGAGGACGCGTGGGTGCAGACCATCGTCGACATGGCCCAGTACAACGTGAAGTTCCTGGAGGCGTGCACGCCGGGCTACTACAACAACGAGGGCAGGCCCGCCGATCGCACCGTGCGCAACGGCAGCTATGGAGCCGGCTCACCGGCGTTCATCAGAGTGCTCGAACAGTGGCGCGAGAACGATCGCCTCGAGGGCTTGGAGTTGCAGCCCTAGGGAACTCGGCGAGTACTCGCGCACTTGCCACGACGTAACCCTGTTCGTCGCTCGCGGTCATGTCGCACCACAGCACGTCGTGGTTCGGTGCTCCGTCCACTCTCGCCAGCCGTCCTTCCACCGCGTACTCGGTGTCGCACACGATGGGTTCGCCGTGATAGCGGATCTCCACTGCGGTGATGACGCCGGCGGTGTCCGACGTGAGGTGCGCCTCGGCCACCTGCGAGAACATCTCGATCACGCTGCTCGGCGCGGTGACCGACGGACCCCACGGGGACGGCCCGTGGTACCACTCGATCGGTGAGGCGATCAGCCCATCGACGATGCGCCGTGACTGCGCGATGGACGGGCAGTGGACGAGCGCCGGGGCGATGTCCCGCGTGTCGTCGCCACGGGGTGCGGCGAGCATCGATCGCGACGCTTCGCGGCCGACTGCCGCAGTGCCGTCGGCCACCACCACGCCCTCGGGCGTGACGAGCGACGCGGCTGCGACGCCGGTGTCGTCGACCACCAGGCCGGCACGAACCGGGTCGCAGTGGTCGGTGACCGACCGGAACTCGAGTGACAGACAGCCCTCCTCGAACCATCGCTCGCCGAACGCGGCCATCAGCACCGGTGGGAACGTGTCGAGATGCGCAGTCGCCGACACGGCAGTGCCTCGGCGGTTCTGCGGGTGGGCGAGCGATGACTCGATGATGCGAACACTCATGACGTGTACCTCCGAAATCCGTAGTACGACGTCCACCCGTTCACCAGTCTGGCACAATGCCCCATGGGCCTTCGGCTGTTGTTCACGTCGACTCCCGGTATCGGGCACATCCATCCGTTGGTCCCCATCGCCGCCGAGTGCGTGCGTCAGGGGCATCTGGTGCGCTGGGCCGTGGCACCGGACGCCGTCGAGCGTGTGCGGTCGTACGGGTTCGACGCCGTGCCGGCCGGAGCGACGCTCGCCGATCGCGGCGCTGCGTTCCGCTCGTCGGTCGACCTTCGCGGTGTCGACATGTCGACCGCTCGACCGGTGTTCTTCAAGGGCCTGTTCGCCGACATCGCTGCACCGGCGATGCGCGAGCAACTCGTGTCGGTGGTCGACGAGTTCCGACCCGACGTGATGGTGCACGAGCTGTGCGAACTGGCCACACCGCCGGTGGCCAGTGCCCGGGGTATCCCGTACGTCACCGTCGCCTTCAGCGGCGAGGCGTCCCCGGCGATGATGGACACGGCACGCGAGTCCGTCGGTCGACTGTGGGAGGCAGAGGGGCTGCAGGCCGACCCGTACTTCGGCTGGTTCCAGCACCTGTACCTGCACCCGTGGCCCGATGCGCTCGGTGGCCGACCGGCGCACGCCGAGGTCGTCTCGACGTGGCACATGGGCTTCGACGGCGCGACAGGCGACGCACCCGATTGGACGGGGTCACTCGGGCGCGACCGGCCACTCGTGTACGTCACGTTCGGCACGGAGATGGGGCCGATGGCGCCGTGGCCCGCGCTACTGGGGGCCTTGGGCAGGCTCGACGCCGATGCCCTCGTCACCACGGGCGTCGGTCTGGACCTCTCGGCGCACGGTGAGGTGCCCGCCAATGTGCGCGTGGAGCAGTACGTGCCGCAGCGGTACGTGCTCGGCCCCTCGTCGCTGGCCGTGTCGCACGGCGGTGCCGGCACGTTGGCCGCAGCGATGGCGATCTCGCTCCCACAGGTTGTCATCCCGCTCGGGGCGGATCAGTTCGACAACGCGAGAGCCGGCGAGGCGGCGGGCATCGCGGTCGCGGTGTCGCCGGCGGATCGCTCGGCTGACGCGCTCGAGGACGCGATGAAACGCGGCCTCGACGACCTCCTCCTGCGGGCCCGATGCGTCGAGGTGTCCGCCGCCGTGTCCGCCATGCCGAAGGCGGAGGAGATCGTCGCCCGCATCGCCGCGCTCGCTGGCTGAGGGCTCAGTCCTCGAGTTTGCACATGAACACATGAAGTGTGGAACATGTCAGATGATTCTTTGAACACGACGACTGAGCTACGGTTGCGTCGTGGCAAAGGCGCTCGCTTCCCGTCCTGCGGAGGTCCCGTCGTGGACGTTCCTCACCAACCACGCCCACGTGCTGGTGTGTATCGCCCAGGACTCGGAGATCCGCCTGGCCGAGATCGCCCGTCGCGTGGGCATTGGCGAACGTGCTGTTCACGGCATCGTGCAGGATCTGGTCGAGGCTGGGTACGTGCTGCGGGCCAAGCAGGGCCGACACAACGTGTATGCCGTGCGGATGGACCGCAACCTGCGTCATCCGCTGGAGGCCGGCCACCGCCTCACGGAGGTCTTCGGACCGCTCATCCGCAACGACTAGCATGTTTCATGGAACATGTGTTAGTGTTCCTCTCTGAAGGGGAGTATCCCGACACCAGGTTGCCGTCAGCACGGTCGTCCCCATGGCGGCTCGGCAACCAGGCTCCACTCCGGTGGAGTGGGAGAGACCTTCGATGAACCCCTCATCGAAAGGTCCGTCATGCAACGCGCGCTGCTCCACGAACTGCAGCTCCAGGTGGGTTACCCCTCGGTCACCATCCTGGCCAACACCACTCCCGGGGACTGGTTCGACCAGTCACAGCGGATCACCATCCACCGACTGATCGACGAGGCGGATCGCCGCCTCCGCGACGACGTCGACCACGACACGCGCGAGCACGTGGTGGGCACCCTCCGACGTCACTTCGCCGAAGAGGAGGCCGCGGTGGGCACGGAGGCGATCGCCATCTGCGCCTCGCCCATGTACTCCGTGGCCGTGCGTCTCGGTCGCCGCGTCGTGGAACGGGTGGTGATCGACGACACGTTCGCCACTCGCGACCTCGTCGCTGATCTCCATCGCACTGCGACCTTCCGGGTCGTCACCGTGAGCGAGCACGTCGTTCGCATGCTCTACGGCAACGAACGGCGCCTCGCCGAGTCGGTCGACGACCAATGGCCGCTCATCCGCGAGGAGGATCAGTCGGTCGCCTCGTGGACCCGCGCAGTGGTGCACGCGTTGCGTGCTGAACAGCGTCGACACGCGGTGCCCACCGTCGTGGCGGGCGTGGAACGCTCCGTTCGGCGGGCCATCGGCACAGCTGAGCTCGACGCCATCGGTGTCGTGGCCGGCAACCACGACCGCTCCGGTTGGAGCGATCTGCACCGGGCAGCATGGCCGCTGGTGGCGGGGTGGATCGACCAGCAGCAGATGAAGGCGATCGAGCGGCTCGACTCCGCCCGCTCGCAGCGACGGTTCGCCGCCGGCGTCGATGAAGTGTGGACGATGGCCATGGAGGGTCGCATCGAGCTGGTCGTGGTGGAGGACACCTACGCGGTCGCAGCCCGGGTGCTCGACGGTCATCTCGAGCCCACCGATCGTGCGGACGCGCCGGATGTCGTGGACGACGTGGTCGACGAGATCATCGAGGCCGTGCTCCGCCACGGTGGTGGCGCGGTGATCGTGGGCGACGGTGTGCTGTCCGATCACGAGCGGATCGCCGCAGTGGCCCGCTACTGACGCGGTTCGAACACGCAGAACTCGTTGCCCTCGGGGTCGGCGAGCACCGTCCACGAGATCTCCGGGTCGCGGGCGCGCACCAGGGTGGCGCCTGCGGCCAGGAGGTCGTCGAGCGATGCGTCGACCAGGGTGACATCCCAGTGCACGCGGTTCTTCACGGTCTTCGGTTCGGGCACCTCGGTGAACACCCAGAACATGTAGGGGAACCCTGCCGCCCCCTCCACCCAGGCGAAGGTCGTCCCCTCGCGTCGGCCCACGGTGCCGCCGGTGCGGGCGGCCCACCACTCGGCGATGGCCGATGGGTCGTGGGCGTCGACCACCAGCTCGAACGGACCGAGCGCGTCGGGCGCCATCGGGTGGGGAGCGAACACACAGAGGGGCACGCCATCGGGGTCGTTCAACACCCACCACTGGTCGTCGCCCGGTGCCCGAACGACGGTGGCCCCGGCGGCCAGCAGCGGGGCGGGGTCGCCGTCGGCCACGCGGATGTCGATGTGCACGCGGCTCTTGCCGGCGGGCGATTCCGGCACCTCGTCGAGCCGCACGGTGCGTGTGGGCGCTCCCTCGGGGGCGACGAGGTAGAACGAGCCGTCCTTCCTGACCGCCGACTCCTGCCCGAGGGCTGTCGCCCAGAAGCGCGCCACCGCCGCGGCGCGGCCGTCGCCGGCGGTGACGTCGATGACCAAGTCCTTGAACTGCACGTCGGGCATGGTCAGGACAGTACCCCTCGGCTCGCACCGCCTAGTTTGGGGACATGCGCCTCACGCCGACCGACCGCGATCGGTTGCTCATCTTCACCGCCGCAGAACTGGCCCGCGCTCGTCGCGCCCGAGGGTTGTTGCTCAATGTGCCAGAGGCCACGGCGCTCATCGCCGACACCGTGTGCGAAGCGGCTCGCGACGGCCGGCGACTGATGGAGGCAGCGGCACTGGGTGCGTCGGTGCTCACCGAGGCGGATGTGCTGCCGGGCGTGCCCGACATCGTGCGCGAGGTGAAGGTGGAGGCCGTGTTCGACGACGGCACCCGCATGGTGGTGGTGCGCGATCCGTTCGGCGAAGATGCGGGCATGGGCGCCGATGCGCCGGGCGCGGTGCTGGCCGCCGAGCGCGAGTCCGTCGCTCCCGCGGGTCTCGTGTACGTCACCGTCACCAACACGTCCGACGTACCGGTGAGCATCACGTCGCACTTCCACTTCTTCGAGGTCAACTCGCGACTGTCGTTCGACCGGGCCGTCGCGTACGGCATGCGGTTGGCCATCCCGGCCGGGGCGGCGAAGCGGTTCGAACCGGGCGAGCCCACCGAGGCCCCGCTGCTGCCCATCGGTGGGGCGCGCATCGCCATCGGTTTCGCCGGTCTGGTCGACGGTCCGCTCGACGCACCGGGGGCGAAGGCGGCCGCGCTGGCCAGAGCTGCCGAGCAGGGCTACCTGGGGGCGTCGTCGTGAGTCAGCACACGCATGGCGAGTTCCAGCACAGCCACGAGCACGGTGGCGTGCCGCACAGCCACACGCACCCCGACGAGATCCTGCCCGACGACTACGCCGCCATCCACGGCCCCACCGTGGGCGATCGGGTGCGGTTGGGCGACACCGGGCTCGTCATCCAGATCGAGTACGACGCGCAGGAACGCGGCAACGAGTTCCTGGCCGGATTCGGCAAGACCGCACGCGACGGGCTGCTGTTGAAGGCGGCCGCGGTGAAGGCGACGTGCGACATCGTCATCTCCAACGTGGTCGTCATCGACGCGACGTGTCGCATCGGCAAGGTGTCCATCGGCATTCGCGAGGGGCGCATCTCGGGCATCGGTCGGGCGGGCAACCCCGACATGCTGGACGACGTCGACGTGGTGGTCGGCACCGGCACCACCATCATCAGCGGCGAAGGGCTCATCGCCACGGCGGGTGCGATCGACACGCACGTGCACCTGCTGTCGCCGCGCATCATGGAGGCGTCGCTCGCCGCCGGCGTCACCACCATCATCGGCCAGGAGTTCGGGCCGGTGTGGGGCGTGGGCGTGAACTCGCCGTGGGCGCTGCGTCACGCGTTCAACGCGTTCGACCAGTGGCCGGTGAACATCGGGTTCCTGGCGCGCGGGTCGTCCAGCGACGAGTCCCCGCTGGTGGAGGCACTGGTGGAGGGCGGCGCCGTCGGGTTCAAGGTGCACGAGGACATGGGTGCCCACGCACGTGCCCTCGACACGGCGCTCAACGTGGCCGAGGCGTTCGACGTGCAGGTGGCCCTGCACACCGACGGACTCAACGAGTGCCTGAGTGTGGACGACACGCTGCGCGTGCTCGACGGGCGCACCATCCACGCGTTCCACATCGAAGGGTGCGGCGGTGGGCACGTGCCCAACGTGTTGAAGTTGGCCGGCGTGCCGAACGTGCTGGGCAGCAGCACCAACCCCACCCTGCCGTTCGGGCGCGACGCGCTCGACGAGCACTACGAGATGATCTTCTCGGCGCACGGCCTGAACCATCACTCGCACAGCGACCACCACATGGTGAAGGACCGCATTCGCGGCGGCACGATGGGTGCCGAAGGTGTGCTGCACGACCTGGGCGTCATCGGCATCACGTCGAGCGACGCGCAGGGCATGGGCCGCGCCGGCGAGACCGTGCGTCGTACGTTCCAGCTGGCGGCGAAGAACAAGCAGGACCTCGGCCATGGCGCGTCGGTGCACGACAACGACCGCGTGCGCCAGTACATGGCCAAGCTCACCATCAACCCCGCCATCGCCCACGGACTGGCGCACGAGATCGGGTCGCTCGACGTGGGCAAGCTGGCCGACATCGTGCTCTGGCGTCCCGACCACTTCGGGGCCAAGCCGCAGTTGGTGCTGAAGAGCGGGTTCCCGGCGTTCGGCGTCACCGGCGATCCGAATGCCACGACCGACTCGTGCGAGCCGTTGGTGCTGGGCCCGCAGTTCGGGTCGTTCGGTGCGACGGCCGCCGACCTGTCGGTGGCCTTCGTCAGCCAGGCAGCGGTCGATGCGGGCGACGACCACATGACCACGCGTCGCCGACGAGTGGCCGTGCGCGACAACCGCAACATCGGGCCGCGCAACCTGGTGTTGAACGACCGCCTCGGCACGGTCGACGTGGACCCCGCCACCGGCATGGTGACCCTCGACGGCGACACCGTGTACTCCGATCCCTCCGAGTCGGTCTCGCTGAGCCGCCTCTACTTCCTCTAGGAACGCCATGAGCACGCCTCGCCTGTCCGGATTCTCGATGCCGCCCGAGTGGATGCCGCACGAGCGCACCTGGATGGAGTTCCCCTCCGCCAACTTCACGTTCACCGTCGACGACGGGTGGCTGGACCACTGCCGTGGGGTGTGGGCCAGCGTGGCAAACACCATCGCCCGCTTCGAGCCGGTGAGCATGGTGTGCAACCTGGGCGAGTCATCCATCGCCCGCGAGTTGCTCGACCCGTCGATCGAGTTGCACGAGACGCCCACCGGCGACGCGTGGTGCCGCGACAGCGGGCCGACGTTCCTCACGCACCCCGACGGCCGACTCGGTGCCACGCTGTGGACATTCAACGGTTGGGGCGACCGGGGGTTCTCCGACCCCACCGACGAGCGCCACGCGGGCGCGTTCATCGCCGGGCTCGCTGGAGCCGAGGTGTTCTCGTCGAGCATGGTGAACGAGGGTGGCGGCATCCATGTCGATGGTGAGGGCACGGTCATCGTCACCGAGACGGTGCAGCTCGACGAACGCCGCAATCCCACGTGGAACTCCGAGGGCGTCGAGACCGAACTGAAGAGCTTCCTCGACGTGAGCAACGTCATCTGGGTGCCGCGTGGGCTCACCACCGACTATGGCAACTACGGCACGAATGGCCACATCGACATCGTCACGTGCTTCGCCAAGCCGGGCGTGTTGCTGGCCCACGTGCAGCAGGACCCGGCTCACCCCGACTTCGAGGTGAGCACGGAATACCTGGGCATCCTGCGCAGCAGCACCGACGCGCATGGTCGCCCGCTGGAGGTGGTGGAGGTGCCGGCGCCGCGAACGCTGGAAACCGACGAGGGTTTCGTCGACTGGAGCTACCTCAACCACTACATCTGCAACGGCGCGGTCATCCTGTGCAGCTTCGACGACCCGAACGACGAGGTGGCCGCCGACATCCTGCGGCGTGTGTACACCGACCGCGAGATCGTGCTCCACGACGCCCGCGACATCTTCGCCTGCGGGGGCGGCATCCACTGCATCACCCAACAGCAACCGAAGGTGTCGACATGAACCAGGACTGGCAACCCGCCACCAGCAAGCCCGGTGAGGTGTTCACCCCCGAAGGCCAGATCCAGAGGGCCGGCGCCGCCGCGCGAGGGTTGATGAACAACGACCCTCGGGCTCGGAAGTACCAGCGATCGATGATGCGCCCAGCGCTCTATGTGCTGGCCGCGGTAGCCGTGGTCGTGCTCCTGAGCATCCTGCTCTGATCTCGGATTCCGAAGTAGGTGAAACCCATATGTTTCCTGGGTTTCCGGTTGAACCGTGGATCGAACATGTGTACGATAGTGGACATGGAAGTGCTCGACCGGTTCGCCGACCAGATCTTGGTCACGCCCACCGAACTCGCCGCCCGCTGGGCCGAGTTGGAGCAACAGCTGGCGGTGTTCGCGCTGGCGGTCGCGCACTGGTCTGTTGAACCGCTACGACGCGTTCGCTGAATGCGCGGTCACCGGTGCACTCTCGTCATCACAGTTGCGCGAGTTGGAAAGGTGCGATCGGCGGAAGTACCGGTCACTGCTCGGCGAGTTGCAGGAAGACCTCGCCGCGGACATCGCCGATTTGGATGCAGCACAGACCGCGCTCGCCTGTGATCTGTGGCGCCAACGGGCGGGTGCGCTGGTGGACGACGACGAACCCGCCGTCGAACCGCGTCGCACGTTGAACACCGCCGTCGCCGGTGACGGTCACCTGCTCGGCCGGTTCAGCCTGGACCCGGCCGGCCGGTTGGAGTTCGAGACCGCGATCGACAACGCGCTCACCTGGCACGGCAAACAAGAGACCCGCACCGCGGAGGAACGGCGTGGTGATGCGTTGTTCGACATCATGGCGTTCTTCAACTTGAACCACGCTGGCAACGGCACACCACGGCATCATCCCCACGTGTCGATGTCGATGGACATCACCACCCTGGATGCACCGTCAGCGGTGAACGATCAGACCGGCGAACTGATCGACACCGGCTGTGTCGGCACGAAGCTGTGTGATTGCATCATCCACACCATCCTGCGCGCCCCCGACGGCACACCGTTGTCCTTTGGTCGGGCCACGTACACGGTGCCGCGGCATCTGTTCAAACAGGTCGCTGCCCGCGACGGAGGTTGCCGGTTCCCTGGGTGCAACCGGCAGGTGAAGTTCACCGAAGCCCACCACATCCACTGGTGGGAACACCACGGCCTCACCGACTATCCGAACTTGGCGTTGCTCTGCTCGAGACATCACCACCTCGTGCACCGCATCGACCTGCGACTCGAATGGATCAACAACTGGGACCTGAAGATCACCTGGCCCGACGGCACCACCCGCACCAGCCAACCCCGCGGCGCACCACCCACACGAAGACCCCAACCCCGCGCCGCCTGACCCCACCACCACCAAACGGCTGCCACCCCCAACCAGCGGGGTGGCAGCAGCGCGCCCGCGGGCACGAATATCAACAGATAGGAGCGGAGTTACCGGGGCCGGTAGACGTCGGACCGATGCTCGATTCGAAGGACGGTGACGGTGGTGGCTTCGTCGTCGATCTCGTAGATGACGCGATACGCCCCGCGTCTCGCCGACCACACTCCTGCGAGCTCGCGTTGCAGCGGGTGACCCACTCTGCGCGGGTTCTCGCACATCGGTCCGACCAGGAACTCCACGACTGCGGCGGCGACACGCTCGGGAAGGCGAGCGAGTTGTCGTTCCGCAGAGGCTGCGACTCGCAGCACCCACTGGGGAGAGTTCACTGGTGCAGGTACTTGGCTCGGATCTCGTCGGCCGAGACCGTGTTGCCTGCCACGACGTCGCGGCGAGCTTGCTCGATGTCGGCCATGGCCGCAGGATCCGAGAGTAACTCGAGGGTGTCCTCGAGTGCCGCCAGGTCGTCGGCGCTCATCAGCACCGCCGCCGGCCGGCCGTTGCGGGTGACGGTGATGCGGTCGTGTTGCTGTTCCACGCGATCAACCATCTCGGAGAACTTGGCCTTGACCTCGGCGAGCGGCAGCACGTCAGACATGACCAGAATCATAGTCACGCGACCTCGGACGTCAACCGCCCAGTACGGCAGGTAGGTGCGGGTCAATCCTGCGCGCAAGCGCGATCACAGGACGTGAGAGAACTTCCCAGGGGAGTTTTCGTCGGCGCATCGTGAGCACCGGATGTTGCGCCCAGCGCAACACCTGGTGCTCGCGATCAACACGCGGGCAACGGCGACGAATCGCTATTCGATGCCGTGGGCGCGTTGCGCGGCTTCGGCCTGCGCCTTGGGTACCTTCAGGACGTACAGCTGCGGGTCGCCGGGTGCCAGCGAGCTGCGGCCGGTGAGGATGCTCTGGCCGCTGGGCGAGAAGGCCTCCACGATGGACACCTCGATGCCCGCTTCCCGGAGACGATCGGCGTGGCGTTGCGCTTCCTCGATGGAACACGGCGGCGGGTAGTCCAACTGCACGTCATGGTGGAACACGGGCCCAACGTATCCGAGCGCGGGTTCGTCCTGCGGCTGGGTCGATCCGTACCCTGGGCCTTCATGTCGATCGACCCCCGCACTCCTGTTCTCGTCGGCGCCGGGCAGTACGTCCACCGCGCTGCCGGCCTCGACGACGCGCTCGACGCGTCGGCGCTGATGGCCGAGGCCATCCGAGCTGCAGCCACCGACGCCGGCCTCGCCGACGTGCCGAATCCCGACACCATCCGCGTCGTCGGGCTGCTCAGCCACCGCTATCACAACCCCGCTCGCGTGGTGGCAGACCAGCTCGGGCTGACGCCGAAGGAACTGGCCGTCACCACCATGGGCGGCAACAGCCCGCAGACGCTGGTGAACACCACCTCGCTCGACATCCTGCGCGGCGATGTCGACCTGGCCATCCTCACGGGCGGCGAGGCGTGGCGGACTCGCATGCGCGCTCGCAAGCAGGGCGTCGAGCTCCAGTGGCCGGCCGCGGCCGAGGACGACCATCCGCGCCTGATGGGTGAAGACCTGGTGATGAACATGGACGAGGAGCGCGAGCGCGGCATCGTCATGCCCGTGCAGGTGTACCCGATGTTCGAGACGGCCATCCGCGCCGCGGCGGGTCGGACTCCCGAGGAACACCTCGAGATCATCAGCGGCCTGTGGTCGCGCTTCAGCAAGGTGGCGGAGGACAACCCGTTCGCGTGGATCCGCGAGTTCCACACGCCGGAGGAGATCCGCACCCCGGGGCCGACCAACCGGATGGTCGGCATGCCGTACACGAAGTACATGAACTCCAACAACGATGTCGACATGGGCGCCGCGCTCATCATGTGCAGCGTCGAGAAGGCACAGGAACTGGGCATCCCACAGGTCCGCTGGGTGTTCCCGCTCAGCGGCACCGACTGCCACGAGCACCAGTTCATCAGCCACCGGTGGTCGTTCGCCGAGACACCCGCCATCGAGCTCGGTGGCCGCCTGGCGCTGGAGATGGCGGGCCTCACCATCGACGAGATCGACATCGTCGACCTCTACTCGTGCTTCCCCAGCGCCGTGCAGCTGGGCGCGCAGAGCCTGGGGCTGTCGCTCGATCGTCAACTCACTCGCACCGGTGGCCTGTCGTTCGCCGGCGGACCGTGGAACAACTACGTCATGCACTCCATCGCCACCGTCATGGCCGAGCTGCGCAACGGGGCCGGCACCACCGCTCTGGTGTGGGCGAACGGCGGCTACACCACCAAGCACGCGTTCGGCGTGTACAGCACCACGCCGCCCACCCGTGAGTTTCGGCATGCGTACCCGCAGGACCAGATCGACGCGATGCCGCGTCGCAACCTCGCATCGCCCGCCGACGCCGAGGGCCCGGCCACGGTGGAGGCGTACACGGTGATGCACTCGCGCGACGGGCTGCCCGAGCAGGGCATCGCCGCGTGCCTGTTGGCCGACGGCCGACGGGCGTGGGGCGTCACCAACGACCCCGGCCTCGCGGCCGCGATGTGCGAGGGAGAATGGGTGGGTCGGGCGGCGCGGCTCGACTCGGAGGGGACCCTGCATGCCTGACCAACCGTTGCCGATCATCCTCGACTGCGACCCGGGCCACGACGACGCCATCGCCATCGTCGTGGCGGCGCGCCACACCGATGTCGTCGGCATCACCACCGTCGCCGGCAACGCCCCGCTGTCGGCCACCACCCGCAACGCCATCATCATGCGCGACCTGCTCGGCATGAGCGCGCCGGTGCACTCGGGCGCCGACCGCCCGTTCATCCGCCCGCCGCGCCACGCCGAGTACGTGCACGGCAAGAGCGGCATGGACGGTGCAGATCTGCCCGAGCCCAGCGGTCCCCCGGCCAGCACCGACGCCGTCGGCTACATCATCGAGACCTGCCGCGCGCAGGAGGGCATCTGGCTGGTGCCCACCGGCCCGCTCACCAACATCGCACTCGCGCTGCGAGCCGCACCCGACCTCGCCGATCGCATCGCGGGTATCTCACTGATGGGCGGCGGCACGTTCGGCAACACCACCGCCGCGGCCGAGTTCAACCTGTGGTGCGACCCCGAGGCCGCCGATGTCGTGTTCTCCTACGGCGGACCGCTGATCATGGCGGGGCTCGACCTCACCCATCAGTTCCAGGCGCTTCCACCGCGCATCGAGATGATCCGCTCGCTCCCCGGCCGCCTGGCCGACGTACTGGCCGGGCTGCTCGACTTCTTCAGCGGCACCTACCGGTCGCGCCACCACGGCATCGGTGGTGCCGCAGTGCACGACCCGTGCGCGGTGATGGCGCTCACCCATCCCGACCTGTTCTCCCGTCGGCCCGCGCACGTGGAGATCGAGACACAGGGTCACCGCACTGCGGGCATGACCGTCATCGACCAGCGCGACCTGAAGGAAGTGCCGGAGGCGAACTGCGACTGGCTCACCCACATCCAGGCCGACGCCGCCTGGGATGTGGTGGTCGAGTCCGTCCAGCACTTCTCCCACTGAGCGCCTCACCTAACCTGCCGCCATGCGTGCAGCCGTGATGCGTGATTGGCAACTCCGAGTCGACGACGTGCCGGACCCCACACCGGGGCCGGGGCAGGTGCTCACCAAGGTGCTCGCCTGCGGCATCTGCGGCAGCGACCTGCACATGCTGCAGCACGGCGCCGAGGTGCGCTCGATGATGAAGGAGATCAACGGCGACGCGCCGCCCGACCCCATGTCACCGAAGAGCTTCGAGCCCGAGCACGACACGGTGATGGGCCACGAGTTCTGCTGCGAGGTGGTCGACCTCGGCCCCGGCGTCGAGAACCTGAAGGTGGGCGACGTGGTGGTCAGCATGCCCGTGGCGTTCGACGCCGCCGGTCTGCACGCCGTGGGCTACAGCAATCAGTACAACGGTGGCTACGCCGAGCTGATGGTGCTGAACGAGATGCTCGGCATGAAGGTGCCCAGCGGGTTGCCGGCGCACATGGCCGCGCTCACCGAACCGCTCGCCGTGGGCATCCACGCCGTGGCCAAGAGCCGCATCGCCAAGGGCGACGCGGCCATCGTCATCGGTGCCGGCCCCGTGGGCCTGGCCTGCATCGCCGAACTGCGCATGCAGGGCATCGGCCCCATCGTGGTGGCCGACTTCTCCGCCAAGCGCCGCGAACTCGCCGCACTGCTCGGCGCCGACGAAGTGGTGGACCCGCGTGTGGAGACCGCCATCGACGCGTGGAAGCGCATCGACGGGCAGAAGCCGCTGGTCATCTTCGAAGCCGTCGGTGTGCCCGGCATGATCGACCAGACCATGCGCATCGCGCCGCGCCATGCGCGCGTGCTCGTCGTCGGCGCGTGCATGCAGAGCGACCACATCTTCCCCATGCTCGGCATCGGCAAGGAACTCACCATCCAGTTCGCGCTCGGCTACGAGCCGCACGAGTTCGCCAACTCGCTCACGGCCATCGCCGAGGGCAAGATCGACCTCTCACCCTGGCTCACCGGCACCGTGCCGGTGGATGGTGTGCCGCAGGCGTTCGCCGACCTGGCCAACCCCGAACAGCACGCCAAGATCCTCGTGGTCCCGGGCAGCTGACGCTTCCCTAAGCTCGGGGGTCATGACCGACACGTTCCCCCGGCAGTACGCACGCACACAGCGACTCACGCTGGGTGAGCCGCGCAACATCATCGTGTCGCCCGATGGTCAGCGCGTGGTCTTCGCCCGTAGCCGCGCCGGCGACGACCCGGTGAACTGCCTGTGGGTGCTCGACGTGACCGCCGGTCAGGAACGCCTGGTGGGCGACCCCATCGCACTGCTCGGCACCGACGACGACCAGCTCCCCCCCGAGGAACGAGCCCGTCGCGAACGCATGCGTGAGGGTGCCGGCGGTGTCACTGCGTTCGCCACCGACTCGAAGGTCACGGTCACCGCGTTCGCGCTCGCCGGGCGATTGTTCGTGGGCGGACTCGTCAGCGGCCAGGCGCGCGAACTGGTGGTCGATGGTCCGGTGTTCGACCCCCGGCCCGACCCCACGGCGACGCGCGTCGCCTACGTGAGCGGCCGGTCCCTGCGCATCGCCGAACTGGACGGCAGCAGCTGGGAACTCGCCGGCGAGGCCGACCAACCCGACATCTCGTGGGGCAGCGCCGACTTCGTGGCGGCCGAGGAGATGGGCCGCTACCGCGGCTACTGGTGGAGCCCGGACGGCGCGTCCATCGCGTCCTGCCGCGTCGATGTGTCCTCGGTGCCGCGGTGGTACATCAGCGACCCGGCGAACCCCTCCACGCCCGCCAGCGAGGTGCGCTACCCCGCCGCCGGCTCCACGAACCCCGACGTGAGCCTGCACGTGTTGGCCCTCGACGGCAGCTCCACCCCGGTCGTCTGGGACCGCGACACCTACCCGTACTTGGCCGACGTGCAGTGGGCGAGCCCGCAGCGGTTGCTCCTCACCGTGCAGTCGCGCGACCAGCGTTCGTTGATGGTGCTGGCTGCCGACCCCGGCACCGGCGCCACCGACCCGCTGTTCGCCGATGGCGATGCGGCATGGGTGGAACTGGTGCCCGGCACACCCCAGGTGCTCGCCGACGGCCAACTGGTGATGTGCGCCGACCGCGGCGGCGCACGTCGGTTGCTCATCGACGGCGAGCCTGTCACCCCCACCGACCTCCAGGTGAGGGCGGTGCTCGCCGCGCAGGGCGACGAGGTGTGGATCTCGGCCAACCCGATCGACGACGCCACCGTCCAGCACGTGTGGAAGTGGACGAGCGACGGCGTGCTCACCGCCATCACCTCCGCCGACGGCGTGCACTCTGCCTCGATCGGTGGACCCACAGTGGTTCTTCGCAGCGCGGTCGTCGCCGACGCCGGCGCGGTCACTCGCGTGATCGACGGCCCTGCGCTCGAGTCGTTCGCGCAGACACCACTCGTGCGACCGAACGTGTCGCTCCACCGCTACGGCAGCCGCTCGCTCGCCACGGCCGTGCTGTTGCCCGCCGACCATGATGGCTCCCCGCTGCCCGTGCTGATGGACCCCTACGGCGGGCCGCATGCGCTGCGTGTGGTGCAGAGCCACAACGCCTTCCTCACCTCGCAGTGGTTCGCCGACCAGGGTTTCGCGGTGGTGGTCACCGACGGCCGCGGCACTCCCGGACGTGGCTCGGAGTGGGAACGGTCCGTACTGCACGACCTCGCCAGCTTGCCGCTCGACGACCAGGTCGACGCGTTGCACGCGGCCGCGCAGGACCACCCGCTCGACCTCGGGCGTGTGGCCATCCGGGGTTGGAGCTTCGGGGGCTACCTGGCCGCACTGGCGGTGTTGCGTCGACCCGACGTGTTCCACGCTGCCATCGCCGGCGCACCGGTCACCGAGTGGCGTCTGTACGACACGCACTACACCGAGCGATACCTCGGCGATCCCGGCGACGACCCCACACCGTACGACGACTCCAGCCTGCTCCCCCTGGCGGATCGCCTCACCCGCCCTCTGCTGCTGGTGCACGGGCTGGCCGACGACAACGTGGTGGCGGCACACACGCTGCAACTGTCGAGCGCACTCCTCGCCGCGGGCAAGCCGCACGAGGTGCTCCCGCTGGTGGGTGTCACCCACATGACGCCGCAGGAAGTGGTGGCCGAGAACCTGCTGCTCCACCAACTCGAGTTCCTGCGACGATCGCTCACCGGCACCTGACCCACTACGTTGTGGATCACGATGAACCAGCGCTTGATCGACCTGTACAGCAACGTCTCGGTGCACGCCACCGCGAACCTCGAACACGAGGCAGCCATCGATCTGCTGCTGCTCGTGATGACCAGCGACCACCACATCAGTGATGCTGAGCTGGAGGAGATCCGCCAGATCAGCGAGGACTCCGGCTGGGAGTCATCCACCTTCTCGTTCGACCAGTACCTCGGCCAGGCCATGGCGAAAGTGCGTTCGGCGGTGTCCGAGCACCGCGTCGAGGAGCTGCTCGCCGACATCGACGACCGGGTGTCCAACCACCTCCTCCGCGCCGCACTGTTCAGCGCCGCCCGCGACGTGGCCGGCGTGGACCACGACATCGACCCCGCCGAACAGAGCATCCTCGGCCAGATCGCCGCCCGGTTCGGCTGAGGCCACGTCGTGACGGCGCGCTACGTCGACATCGGTGGTCACCCCACCTGGGTCGATCAACGCGGAACCGGCCAGGCGCCCGTGCTCCTGCTGCACGGTGGCCTGTCCGACGGCGAGATCCTGCTCGACGGCTGGGAGGCCTCGCTCGGCGCCACCCATTCGCTGACGGCCTTCGATCGACGCGGCCACGGTCGCACCGCCGACACGGAGGCCGCCTTCCACTACGACGACATGGCCACCGAGACCATCGCGGTGCTCGAATCGGTCGTCGGCACGCCTGCACATCTCGTCGGCTGGAGCGACGGGGGCATCGTGGCCATCGCGGTCGCGATGCGCCGACCCGACCTGGTGCAGCGACTGGTGCTCATCGGCACCAACTTCCACCACGACGGAGCGCTGCCGGTGGATCTCGGCGACGACCCCGGCCTCGCACTCATCGTCAGCCGGTACGCGGCGCTGTCACCCGACGGGGGCGAGCACTTCTCGGTCGTCGCCGGCAAGTTCATGCAGATGTCCACCACCGAACCCACGTGGACCACCGACGACATCGCCACGGTGCAGGCAGCCACACTCGTGCTGGTGGGCGACGACGACCTCATCGCGCTCGAGCACACGTGCACGCTGTACCAGGCGCTCCCGCAGGGACAGCTCGCCGTCGTTCCCGGCGCCTCGCACACCGTGCCCATCGAACGTGCCGATGAGACCGCGGCCATCATCGACCGGTTCCTCACCGCCGAGTTGCCGCCCACCACGATGATGGCCGTCCGGCGCCGCTGACCGACCGGCGATTCAGGCCGAGCCGGGGCGACGGGCGACCGCGATGCGATCGTGACCGGCCAGGTCGGCGCGGATGTGCACCTCCGTGAACCCGGCCGTCTCCAGGATCCGCTGCACGGCCTGGCCCTGACCCGTGCCGATCTCCAGCACCAGCCAGCCACCGGGCTGCAGCCAGCGAGCGGCGCCGGACGCCACCTCGCGCACGGCATCGAGCCCGTCGTCACCCGAGTAGAGCGCTCCCGCTGGCTCCCACTCGTGCACCGACGCATCGACCGCCGGGTCGCCGTGAGCGACGTAGGGCGGGTTCGACACCACCAGCGCCAGCGACTCGTGCAGGTGATCGGGCACGGCCTCGAACCATGAGCCATGGGCGAAGCGAGCACCCGCGCCCTTCACACCCAGTCCCGCAGCGTTGGCACGGGCCACGTCGAGCGCGTCGAGCGACACGTCGGTGAGCCACACCTCCACCGTGCCCGGCGGCATCTCGTGCAGCAGCGACAGGCCGATGGCTCCGCTACCGGTGCCCAGGTCGGCCGCACGCACCGGGCGAGGCAGTTCGCGGGCGAGGGAGATGGCGACCTCCGCGACCAACTCGGTCTCGGGCCGCGGGATGAGCACCCGGCGGTCGACGAGCAGATCGAGATGACGGAACGACCAGTGCCCCAACACGTACTGCAACGGTTCACCCGTGGCCAAGCGCGCCAGCATCGAGTCGAGGTGGGCGATGCTGCGCTCGGTGACCCCGGTGTCGAGGATCTCGTCGAACTCCTCGTCGAACGCACCACTGGCTTCCTCGCACAGCCAGCGCGCGTGCACCCGGCCGTGTTGCGCTGCGGTCTCCTCCCACAGCTGACGCCACGAGATGGTGTCGCTCATGTGTGGCCGGCGAGCTGCTTCGCTCGTTCGTCAGCGGCGAGCGCGTCGACGGTTTCGTCGAGGTCGCCGGCCAGCACGTCCTGCAGGCGATAGATGGTGAAGCCGATGCGGTGATCGGTGAGGCGGTTCTCCTTGAAGTTGTACGTGCGGATCTTCTCGCCGCGTCCACCGCCACCCACCTGCGACCGCCGCTCGACCGACATGGCCGCGTTCTGCTCGTCCTGCGCCTGTTGCAGCAGGCGAGCGCGCAGCACCGTCATGGCACGAGCGCGGTTCTGCAACTGGCTGCGCTCGTCCTGCATCGTGACCACGATGCCCGACGGCTTGTGCGTGATGCGCACCGCCGAGTCGGTGGTGTTCACGTGCTGGCCGCCGGCCCCGCTGCTGCGGTACACGTCGACCTCGAGATCCTTGTCGTCGATCTCCACCTCCACCTCATCGGCCTCGGCCAGCACGAGCACGGTGGCCGACGACGTGTGGATCCGACCCTGGCTCTCGGTGACGGGCACGCGCTGCACTCGATGCGTGCCGCCCTCGAACTTCAGCCGGCTCCACACCGTGTCACCGCGCAGTTCCATCACGAGCAGGTTCAGGCCGCCCAGATCGCTACGGTCCTCGGTGAGCACTTCCACCGTCCACCCTTTCGACGCGGCGTAGGCTCGGTACATGTCGTAGAGGTCGCCGGCGAACAGGTTGGCCTCTTCGCCGCCCTCTGCACCGCGGATCTCCATGATGACGGCGCGTCCGTCGTTGGGATCCTTCGGCAGCATCAGCAGCCGGAGCTCTTCGGCGAGCGACTCGAGGTCGGCCTCCGCCTCCGACAGCTCGACCTTCAACGGCTCGCGCTCGTCCTCGGTGGCCATCGCCAGCAACTCGCGCGCAGCCTCGGCGTCGGCCGTGCGCGCCCGGTAGCGACGCACGCAGTCGACCACCGGGGTGAGGTCCTTGTAGCGGCGCGTGACCTCGCGCAGGCGCGCCTGATCGTTGCCGATCTCGGGATCGGAGAGACTCGACTCCAGAGAGACGAACTCGTCCTCCACGGCTTGCAGACGATCGAACACCGACGAGCAGGCTACGGGTCAGTCGACGGGAACGATGGTGACGGGTGGGCGCACGGCGTCGGCCAACAGCTGCTGCACCGGAATGGCGTCGCGGGTGGGCACCACCAACATGCAGCGCTCGAGGCCCACCGCCGTACGTGCGTCCACCGCGTACGGCACGGCATCGAGGTCGACCCCCATGCTGCACACCACCGCCACGCGTTCGCCGCCGATGGTGGCCACGGCCACGCAGGGCACGGGGTCCTTCAGGTTCGTACGGGGTACCGGCGGCTGGGCGAGCTCGACCGCGGTGGCGCCGATGAGCGACGGATCATCGACCAACCGCGCACGCAGGAGGCGCTCCTGCGCCAACCGCGACAAGGGGTGGCCGGTGGCACCGCCGCCACGATGTTGGAGCACCGCCTCCACGACCCGGGCCAACGCCACCGGCGCCGGCTGATCGCCGTGCAGCATGGCGAACGCCTCACGATCGTGCACGCCCACGCCCACTTCCAGGCGCGTGGCGTGCAGGTATGGATCGTCCACCACTCGGCACACCTCCAGACCGCGCACCTCGCCGGACAGCACGCCGAACTCCTCGTGCGGCACGGCACCGGAGTCGACGATGACGTCGAGGAACTCGCGGTGTGCCGCGGGCACCGGCGGTGGCACGAGCAATGGCTCGGGCACGGCCGGCAACAGCACGCGGCCCTCGGCGTGCCACACGACAACGGGCACCGCGAAGTGCTCGGCTCGGCGAGCGAGCAGCCCGGTGCCCGACTCGGCCACCACGTGCAGCGTGCCCGCACCCTGGCGCAGCGCCCACGCCAGGGCCGCACCGCGGCCACGGTCGGGCCGATCGGCCAGCAGCACCCACGCGTCGTCGCCGTGGCGCAGCGCTGCGCCGCCCGGGAACTCGCCGGGGACGAACTCGGCGTCGACACCGATGTGCTCGCGCACCAGCGTGGTGAGCTTGATGGCGTTCAGCCGGGCCAGGCGCGACGGGTCGGTCATGACCCCTCACGCTAACCGTGTGCCCTGCCCGCTCAGCCGGTGAAGTAGCCCACGATGTCGACCACGAGGTTGACGAGGCCGTTCTCGTTGTAGACCTGCACCGCCCCGTCGCCGCCCACCTTCACGAAGGTGAGGTTGGACACGTCGACCCCCACCCGTGGGTTCAGGCTGCTGACGTACGGCTTGGCCACGCCGCTGGGCCAGGCCGTGACGAACGTGTTCTGCGTGGGTCCTTTCGCCGCCAGCACGAGCGCGACACCCGACACTCCACTCGCCGGGACGCCGCCCACACCCAGCACCGGCAGGGTCACCGTCGTGCCGGGGCCGGCGGGCGAGTTCCCACCCGTGCGCGTGTCCCAGACGCGAGCCGCGGGCAGCGGGTAGTACCGCCCGGGAGCGGTGGCCGACATGTAGCCGACGACGTCGACCACGATGTGGGTGTTGCCGTTGGCGTTGAACACACCGATCTTTCCGTTGGCCCCGATCTTGGCCACCACCATGTTCGGCACCGCCGCGCCCGACGGGAAGTTGAGACTGCTGGCGAACGGCCGGGCCTCTCCGGATGGCCACACCGTGACATAGCCGAACGCCGTGGGCGCCACGGCCGTCACGTTCACCACCACCGCGTCCGCGTCGCCCGGGACGCCACCGACGCCGCGCACCGCGAGGTCGATCGCGGTGTTCGGCCCCAGTGCTCCGAGGCGGCCACCGGTGCCGTTGCGGGTGTCGAGCGCGCGGAATGGCGTGATCGACTGCAGACGACTGGCGGTCGCCGTGCCGAAGTAGCCCACCACGTCGACCACGCAGTCGGCCGAGTTCGACTCGTTGGTGATGTTCACCCTGCCGCCCGCACCGACCTTCGACACCACCAAGCTGCCCGTGGCGAACCCGACGGGCACGGTGACGTTGGCGACGTTGGGTTTCGCCTCGCCCTTCGGCCACACGCAGAACGAGCTCCCACCCGAGGCGTTGACCGACACGACGTTCAGCACCACCGCGGTCACGCCGGCGGCGGGGACTCCCCCACGTCCGAGCACCGACACCTCGACGGTGGTGCCAGGGCCGAGCGGTGCGAGGCGATCGGCCGTGCGCGAGTCGTACAGACGCGCCGGGTTGACACCCACGTAGTCGCCCACCTGGGTGGGCGGCGACACGCCGTTGCCGCCATTGCTCACGCCCGGTGCCTGGTCGAAGAACCCGAGATTCGGGTAGTTCGCTCCAAGCACCGAGCTGGATCCGCCACCCATCCATCCGTCGAGCACGGTCGCGTACAGGGACCGGAAGTCGACGTTGAACCCCATGCGATCCCACCGGCCCAGACCGGCGAGGTTCGGCTGCTGGCCGTACAGGCCACCCTTCACCCCGGCGCCGACGACGAAGTGGTTGTTCACCGTGCCGTGGTCGGTGCCGGACGAGTCGTTCGCCCAGCTCGTACGGCCGAACTCGCTGTAGGTCATCACCGTCACCCGTGACCGGAAGCGAGGGTCGAGCGCCGCGAAGAACGCCGCCAACGCCGCGTCCAGATCCGACAGCAGCGAGACGAGGTTGCCGGGCTGGCTGGAATGCGTGTCGAAGCCGTCGTAGCCCGTGTCCACCACACGCAACCCGAGGTCGGCGTTGATCAAGCGCGCTGCGACCGTCATCTTCTTCACCAGGTCGCCGTCGGGCAACGGCTGGTCGAACACGGGCCCCACCATCTGGCCCACGTCGATCACACCGCGCATGGAGGTGGCGACCGCATCGTGCCATTGACCACGGCCCGCCGGTGCGGCGCTCATCGCTCGGACGGCGTTGTACATCCACAGGTCGTGCTGATCGCTCCCACCACCGAACCCGATGCCCCACTGTGGGATCGCGGTGCCACGCTTCACGTTGCCCACGAGGTGCAGCGGCAGGCCCTGGCCCACGGTGGCGGCACGGAACAGATCATCACCGGCGAGTCCGTCGAGCCAACGGCCGATCCACCCCGAGGTGGGCATGCCACTGATCGGTCCGCCGTCCATCCACGTCGCCATCGACGAGAAGTGGCTGAGGTCGGGGTTCGGGTATCCGACGCCCTGCACCACGGCGACATCGCCGCTGTCGTAGAGCGACTTCAGATAGGGCAGGTTCGGGTGCAATCCCACCTGACCGTCGAGTGGCAGCACCTGCCCTGCGGGAATCGCGAGCGCGCCGTGCTGCTGGTAGTACGCGCCGTTGTTGTACGGCACCACCACGTTCAGCCCGTCGGACCCGCCGAACAGCCCGATCAGCACGAGGATGCCGTCGTTGGGTCCCACCGGCGATGCCGCCCATGCCTCGCGCAACCGATCGGGCACCATCGACGGGAGGATCACCTCACCGAGCGTGCCGAGCGCCGCGCCCGCCCCGACGCCCCACCCCATCATCTGCAGGAAACGGCGACGGTCCATGCCGACCACGTCGTCGGGCATCGGCTCATCGCGCACGGTGAGCAGTCGCAGCGCGTCCTGTGTGGAGATGTCGGGATCGAGCATCATCGCCTCCTATGCCACGTGCATCTCTGGGGCGAGCATCGCCATCGTGAGCAAGTTCGTGCTCTCCCACCAGCCGACCCATGGTTCGTTCGTCCGCTGGACCGCGATGTAGTTCGAGAGAGCCGTCCGGGTGGTGGCGCTGAGCGTGAGCCCGAACATCTGGGCCACGAAGTCGATCACCTCATCGGGAGTGCGACCCTTGCTCACCTCATTGGCGTTGTTGTTGCGCAGGTGCCAGGTCACCCCGCGGGCGAACTCGGCGCGAGCCCCCATGATGCTGGTGTTCACCCAATAGGCATTCGTCTTCCAACCAGCGACGTTCGGCGGGGCGTAGGGCACCTGCCCCATGCCGTCGAGGTACCACTGCGGGTTGAGGTCGGTGCCCCTCAGACCGGTGTGGTACTCCACGGCGACCACGAAGTCGACCGGCGAACGCACCAGCCCGCGCATCGTCGCCGGCGTGTAGAAGTCGGGGTGCTCGAGCATCGCCGTCACCCACGGCAGGATCTCCATGTCGGCGTCGAACAGCACCTGCGCCAACTGATCCAGGGTGGCCTGCGACGGGGTCGAGCCGGCGAAGAAGTCCCACAGCTTCCTGGTGAGGAAGTTGCACGCGATCCGCTTGGTCGTGAGGTTCTCGCGCAGCAGGAAGTCGATGATGTCGGGGCCATTCCAGTTCCGAGTGACTCCCATGAACGTCTTCATCGTGATGTCGTGCTGGTTGGACCGGAACAGGTAGTCGTAGGTGTTCCAGTCCACCCCGTGGCCGGTCCACGCGCGAGCCGCGGCGGTCACGTCGTCCTCGGTGTAGTTGCCCACGCCGAGGGTGAAAAGCTCCATCAGTTCCCGGGCGAAGTTCTGGTTGGGCGACGACTTCACGTTGTCGACGTTGTCGAGGTACAGCAGCATCGCGGGCTGCAGGGACATCGCCTGGGTGAGCGTGCGGAAGTTGCCGAACGCCATGTCGCGGAACAGCTTGTTCTGGCCCATCATCAACCGCGCGCTGTTCACCTTCTCCCAGCTACTGCAGAAGTGGCCGTGCCAGAACCACGTCATCTTCTCCTGCATCGGCGTGGGCGAATCGACCATCCGGTCGATCCACCACTGCACCGCGAACACCCACTGGTCGTAGCCCTGCCCGTCGATGTCGTGGTCGATGAACGCGGGGAGCGCCACGGGCGTGGGCGAGATGGCCAGCACCGAGGCGACCGCCGCGGAGCGCGTGGCACCGGCGAGTGCCGTCATGCGGTCCGGCTTGGCCACGTATTCGGTGCGACGCAACAGGTGCGCCAGTTCTTCCACGATCACGCCGCACCTCCCGTCGCCCGGCGTTTCAGTGGTCATCGGCGGGGCGTCACACGTGCATGAGTCAGGACATCCTCAAAACGACCACACCCGGTCCGTGTGGACCGGGTGTGGAGGAATTCCGGGTGGCGCCGAGACGGCGCCGGAGATCACTTGGTCTTGCGCTCGCCGTAGCGCTTGTTGAAGCGCTCGACGCGGCCACCGGTGTCGACCAGCTTCTGCTTGCCGGTGAAGAACGGGTGGCACTCGTTGCAGAGCTCGACGGTGAGATCGCCACCACGGGTGGACCGGGTGGTGAACGTGTTCCCGCACGAGCAGCGCACGGTGACGTCGGTGTAGTTCGGGTGGATGTCGGTCTTCATGAGGCTCTCCGAAAAGAAGTAAGACGAGTGAGTGTATCGGGAGGAGCGTGATGCACCACCCGGCGACGGGTCACCCTTCCAGGCGCTCGGCGACCGTCTCGAGTAGGCGCCAGCCCAGCTCAGGGCTGGTTTCCACTGCAGCCTTCAGGTCACTGCGGCTGAGCGCCAGGCACTCGAGCGGCGTCGTCGCCCGCACCGTGGCGTTGCGCGGCCGGTCGAGCAACAGGCCCAGCTCGCCCACCACGTCGCCCGGACCGAACTGCACCGTGCGGCCGTTACGGCCCTTCATCTCCGCCGAGCCGGCACTGATGAGGTAGGCGTCGGACGACATCGCACCGGCGGTGATGAGCATCTCCCCCGGTTCGATCTGCACGACGCGGGTGAGCTTGGCCAGCGCCCTCAACTGCCGCTTCGAGCAGCCGCGAAACAGTGCGAGCCCGCCGAGCAGACCGACACGTTCGTCCTGGTTCATGTGGCACTCCCTGTCGATGTCGTCTGGGCTTCGCGGACGCGCCGACTGTAGTGGGGCTCGACCACTGGCCCGAGCACGCCCGAGCGACCGAACCACGCCACGGCCAACATGCAGACGCCGCAGACGGCCAGCCCACCGCGGGGCCCCACCATCGCCAGCAGCGGCGCCGTCAGCACGAGCCCGACAGGGCGCCCGATCTGCATGAGCGCACCGAGCAGGGCGAAGACCCTGCCCTGCAGTGCGGGGTCGATGTCCTCCTGGAATCGGGTGGGCAGGATGGTGTTGGCCACACCGACTCCCACTCCGGCGGCGAGGAACGTAAGACCACCCACCAACGCGAGCGTGGTGGCACCGGCCAACGCCACGCCCAGGCTGGTGACCACCAGGGCCACCAGGGTGGCGGGCCGGATGCGGGCGACCCGCGGTCCGATGAGGAACCCGATCACCATGCCGGCGGGGATGCTCGCCTCCAGCAACCCATAGCCGGTGCCGCCCAGGCCGAACGGTCCTGCGGCAAGAGCGACGATGATCACCGGTACCGGGGCGACGAACATGTTGAGACCCATGGCCACCACCACCAGATCGCGTATGTTCCGGTCGCGTCGCAGCAGGTGCACGCCGGCGAACACGCCGTCGTCGGTACCGTCGTCGTGGCCGCCGTCCGTGGCCGTCGCCGGCATGGGGACCCGACTGGCGATCACCAGCAACAGCGACACCACGAACGTGCCGGCATCGAACCACAGCGCACTCGACGTGCCCCAGAGGCCGATCAGCAGTCCACCGAGTGCGGGCCCGACGATGCCCCCGAGCGCATCGTTGAGACCGACCATCGAGTTGGCGGTGGGTCGGTCGTCGGCAGGCACCAGCATCGTGATCGATGCCATGTACGCCGGTTGGAACACTGCGCTGGCCGCGGCGGCCACCACCGCGCACGCCAGCACCGCGCCGGTCGACAACGCGTCGGTCACGGCCAACACGGCGAGGAGGCCGCTGGTGAGCACCCGCACCCCGTCGGACAGCACCATCAGGCGCCGGCGGGACACTCGGTCGACCAGCCAACCGGCCAGGGGCGCGGCGGCGATGAGGGGCAGCGTCGTCGCCAACGCCACCAGTACGACGACCGTGTTGGAACCGGTGGCCTGACGTGCCCACCACAGCACGGCGATGCGGTGCACACCGTCGCCGACGGTGGAGACCACTTGCCCCGCCCACACACGGAGGAAGTCTCGATGCGATCGAATACTCATGTGGCCATGATCGGACTACTCTGATTCGAATGACAGAGGATGTTTCGAATCAGACATCGGCGATCCGTCGGGTGGTCACGATCACCGACCACCTCGGTGTGGACCTCCTGCTCAAGCTCGCCGCGGCGCGATGCCTGGCGCCGTTCATGCGCACCGAACACACACTCGGCAGCGCGGCCGCCGAACTGGAGATGCCCGCAAGTTCGCTCTCCTATTACGTCACCCGTTTCCAGCGCGCCGGGCTGCTCGAAGTCGTGCGCCGCGAACCGCGGGCCGGCAAGCCGATCCCCGTGTACCGGGCCACGGCCGATGAGTTCCAGGTGCCGTTCGACGCGATGCCGCCCGGCATGAGAGACCAGTTCCTCAACGGCAGCAGGCAACACGTGCTCGCCGAGTTCACCACGGCAATGGATCGAGAGGTGCTGCAGCGCTTCGACAGTGGCATCCGCGTGGCGAGCCATCCGGTGCGAGGCATGCAGATCGACTTCATGGAAGGTGCCGCATCCGACGACCTCGGCATCACCGAGTGGTGGGGCAAGGTCCGCCTCACCGAGGACGAGGCGCGCGAGTACGCATCGTCGCTGCGAGCGTTGGCCGAACGGTTCGGCAACGACACGCCCGGCCCGGGCCGTCGCACCTACATCACCATGTTCGGGTTGGTGCCCGAGGGACGTCGGCGCTGACACGGGCGGCGACACGCGAGACTGGCGCATGGAGCCGATCGAACCGGCACCGACGCCGCCGGTGCGCTGATCCGATCGATGGCGACCGAGGCAGGACTCACGGTGACGCGTGTGCTCAGCGTCGCGGGCGGGCATGCCGACGACGACGAGACCGACATCGTGTTGTTGCTGCGCCGGGGCGAGGCCGCGGCACGATGAGGCGGCTCAGTTCGGCTGCTTGCCGATCTCGTTCAGGAAGTCGGCGTTCGTGGCGAACGACGCGAGCCGGTCGACCAACAACTCGATGCCGGCGCCGGCGTTGCCCTCAGCGGCCAGACCGCTGAGCACTCGGCGCAGCTTCCACGCCTGCTGCAGTTGCTTGCGATCGAACAGCAGCTCCTCGTGACGAGTGCTGCTGGCGTCGACGTCGATGGCCGGGAAGATGCGCCGCTCGGCGAGGCGACGATCGAGCTTGAGCTCCATGTTGCCCGTGCCCTTGAACTCCTCGAAGATCGCGTCGTCCATGCGGCTGTTCGTCTCGACGAGCGCGGTGGCGAGGATGGTGAGCGAGCCACCTTCCTCGGTGTTGCGCGCGGCACCGAAGAAGCGCTTCGGCGGGTAGAGCGCACCGGCGTCGATACCGCCCGACAGGATGCGGCCGCTGGGTGGCGCAGCCAGGTTGTACGCACGGCTGAGGCGGGTGATGCCGTCGACGATCATCACCACGTCCTTGCCCAGCTCCACGAGACGCTTGGCCTTCTCGATGGCCATCTCGGCGACGTGGACGTGCTCTTCACTGGGACGGTCGAAGGTGGAGGCGATGACCTCGCCCTTCACCGTGCGCCGCATGTCGGTGACCTCTTCGGGGCGCTCGTCGAGCAGCAGCACCATCATCACCACTTCGGGATGGTTCTGCTCGATGCTCGTGGCGATGGTCTTCATGATGGTGGTCTTGCCGGCCTTGGGAGGCGACACGATGAGACCGCGCTGCCCCTTGCCGATGGGGGCGACCAGATCGATGATGCGCGACGCCATGTCGTGGCGGCTGTACTCGAGCCGCAGACGACTGTCGGGGAACAGCGCGGTGAGGTCTTCGAAGCGCTTGCGATCGCGAGCCTGCTCGGGGTCGGCACCGTTCACCGAGTGCACCTCGAGCAGCGCCGGGTTCTTCTCGTTGCGACCGGCGGGACGCGACAGACCCGAGACGAAGTCGCCCTTGCGCAGACCGAACTGCCGGGTGAGCCGCACGGGCACGTACGCGTCGTCGCGGCTGGGCAGGTACCCGTTCACGCGCAGGAAGCCGTAGCCCTCGTCGCGCAGATCGATGTAGCCCGACACCTCGACGGGCTCGTGGCTCACGAGATCGGGGCCACCCTCGCGCACTTCGCGGCCAGGCTCGCGCTGCTGCGCGGCCGGCGCGGCGGGAGCGACGGGCGCATCGGGCTGGCCGCCTTCGCCGTTGGCCCGGTTCTTGTTCCGGCGACGCCGGCGACGGCGAGCGTTGCGGCTCTCACCCTCGCCCTCACCGGGCGCCTGGTCGTCGTCATCGTCGTCGTCATCGTCGTCGCCATCGGCCGACGGCGCAGCGGCCGGCTTCGCCGCAGGCTTCGGGGTCGGCTTGTTGGCCGGCGCCTTCGCCGGCGCGGCCGGCAGCTCGAGCTCGCCCTTCTTCAGCAGTTCGATCTCCCAGTCGGCCAACGGCTCGCCGTCGGGGCCGAGGACCACCTCGGGGGCCTCCGCAGCGGGGGCCTCGGGGGCTTCGGCGGCGGGCTCGGGCTCACGTTCCGGTGTCGAGGTGGAGGATCCGGCGCCGGTGGTCTCGAGGATCTTGTCGATCAGTGTCGCCTTCGACGCGCGGGCCGTGGTCTTGATGCCCAACGCCTGGGCGATCGCGAAGAGTTGTTCCTTGTCCTTCGATTCGAGCATGGATTGCTCGAGCGCTTCCGCGGCCACTGGCCACCTGCTTTCTGGGGGGACGGCAGTGTGCCCCGAGGGGCGTCAGCCATGTGAGCTGGCGCACCCGGTGGCCCCACCACCTGAGCGAAGGGAATCCTCACCGCGCCATCAGCCTGAGGCCGGTAGCAGCGGGGATGTGGGGAACTGTAGCGATCACCCCCCGACCCTGCAACGCCGGACGCCCCACTCCCGTCCGAGTGGGTCGCCCCCGGTGCGAGTGCCGAGCCGCCGGTCGGAGTGCCTTGGTGCCATCCGAGTGGGTACTCGCACCCTGGGTGCGAGTGCACACTCGGATGGCTGCTGCCACTCGGACCGGCCGCGTGGCACTCGGGTCTAGGGGGTGAAGGTGGTGCTGACGAAGTGCTGGACGGCGGCCAGGTCGTTGGGGAGGCGGGTGACGTGTTCGGGCAGGTCGAACAGGTCGGCCAGGTGTGCCGGAAGCAGCGGACGGACACCCGTGGCGCGTTCGACAGCGTCGGGGAACTTCGCCGGATGCGCCGTGGCGAGCGTGACCGTGGTGCCGTGCAAGGACCCGGCGGCACGCAGCTTGGCCACCACACCCACGGCCACGGCCGTGTGCGGGTCGAGCAGCATGCCGGCTTCGCGGTAGGTACGCGCGATGACCTCGATGGTCTCGGTGTCGTCGAGCCGCTCGGCCTGGAACTGCCCGTCCAGGAACTGGGCACGCTGGTCGGGCTCGATGGACAGCAGCCCGGTGGACCGGAATCGCTGCAACTGTTCGGCGGTGATGCCACCGTCGCGGCCGTTCATCTCGAACAACAGGCGCTCGAAGTTCGAGGACACCTGGATGTCCATGCTGGGGCTGAGCGACGGCAGCACCGGCGCCGCACTCATGTCGTTGTCGTTGAAGAACCGGGTGAGGATGTCGTTGGCGTTCGACGCGACCACGAGCTGATCGATGGGCGCACCCATGCGTCTCGCGATCCAGCCGGCGAACACATTGCCGAAGTTGCCACTGGGCACGCACACGTTGATGGGCGTGGCGAGCACGTCGCACGCGGTGACGTAGTAGACGATCTGCGCCATCACTCGCGCCCAGTTGATGCTGTTGACGGCCGACAAGCCCATGCGCTCGCGGAAGGGCGCGTCGTTGAACATCGCCTTCACCATGTCCTGGCAGTCGTCGAACGTGCCGTCGACGGCGACCACTCGCACGTTGGGCGAGTGCACGGTGGTCATCTGCTTGCGCTGCACGTCGCTGGTGCGTCCGTGTGGGAAGAGGATGACGATGTCGACGTTGGCGCAGGCCTTCACACCGTCGATGGCCGCAGAGCCGGTGTCGCCGCTGGTGGCGCCGACGATGGTGACGCGCTGGCCGCGAGCTCGCAGCACTTCGTCGAACATCCGCCCGACGAGCTGCAACGCCACGTCCTTGAACGCGAGCGTGGGGCCGTGGAAGAGCTCCTCCACGAAGTGGTCGTCGTGCAACTGCACGAGCGGTACCACCGCCGGATGGGCGAACGTGCCGTATGCCTCTCGGCACAGGCGCAGCACCGTGTCGGCGGGCAGCTCGTCACCGACGAACAACTGGATGATCTGCGCGGCACGCTCGGCGTAGGTGGCGCCCGGTTCGCGAGGCGGCAGTGAGGGCCACTCGGCCGGCACGTACAGCCCGCCGTCGGTGGCGAGGCCGGCCAGCAACGCGTCGGTGAACCCGAGTTCGGGCGCGCCGCCTCGTGTGGACACGTACCGCACGCTCACGCCCCGATCACTCGCAGCAGGCTGCCGACCTGCCGAACGACGTCGAGGTCGCGCAGCTCGCGCACCGTGGCCTGCATGGCCGACTCCTTCGCCACGTGGGTGATGAACACCAGACGCGCGTCAGGCGCGTTGCCCTCCTGCTCGGCGGCGCGGATGCTGACGTCGTGCCGGGCGAAGACGCCGGTGACCGCGTGCAGCACGCCGGGGCGATCGGCCACGTCCATGCTGAGGAGGTACTCGGCCGACGTCTCGTCGATGGGCAGGATGTTGGCCCGGCCGAAGGTACCCAACGAACCGTGGGTGCCATGGGTGAGGTTCAGCGCCGCATCGATGACGTCGCCGAGGACGGCACTGGCGGTGGGAGCACCGCCGGCCCCACGCCCGTAGAACATGAGTGACCCGACGGCGCCACCCTCGACGAACACGGCGTTGTAGCTGGAGCGCACGCTGGCCAGCGGATGCTCGGCCGGCACCATGGTGGGGTGCACGCGCACCGCGATGTCGCCCGTGACCGGGTCGGCCTCGGCGATGCCGAGCAGCTTCACCACGTACCCGAGGCGAGTGGCCATGGCGATGTCGTGTGCCGACACGCGGCTGATGCCCTCGTGGTACACGTCGCCTGCCACCACCTTCGACCCGAACGCGATGGTGGCGATGATGGCGGCCTTCGCCCCGGCGTCGAACCCCTCGACGTCGGCGGTTGGATCGCGCTCGGCGAAGCCCAGCGCCTGTGCCTCCGCCAGCGCGGCCGAGTAGTCGGTGCCCTCCTCGGTCATCTTGGTGAGGATGAAGTTGGTGGTGCCGTTGATGATGCCCATCACCCGGGTGATGGGCTCGCCACGCAGGCTCTCGCGCAAGGCCCGCATGACCGGGATGCCACCTGCCACGGCAGCCTCGAACAGCAGGTCCACACCGGCTTCCTCTGCCACCGCGTAGAGCTCGGTACCGACGTTGGCGAGCAGTTCCTTGTTGGCGGTGATGACCGGCTTGCCGTTGCGCAACGCCGTGGTGATGAGCTCGCGTGCGGGCTCGATGCCACCGATGACCTCCACCACCAGGTCGATGGTGGGATCGTTGACGACCGCCATGGAGTCGCGAGTGAGCACACCCTCGGGGAGCTCGACCTCGCGTGGCGCGCTGAGATTGCGCACCGCCACCTTGGCCACCTCCAGCCGAACCCCGGTGCGCGCCTCGATGGAGGCGGCCTGTTCGGCCACCAACTTCACCAAGGCGGCACCTACGTTGCCGCACCCCAACACACCGAGCCTGATCTGCCGTGTCACGGCGTGCAGGCTACGAGTTCGGCGGGCAGGTCGGGAAACAAGATTGCCGACCCGGCCGATGCAGGCGGCTCAGCCGTAGCGCCGACGGGCCAACAGCGAGGCCGCGATGCCGGCAGAGACCAACAGTCCTCCGATGACGAACCCGCCCGAGTCGCCGCCCGTACGCGGCAGTTCGGGGGTGTCGACGGGCGCTGAGCCGGCCACGGCGGTGGAGGACAACCGCGAGCCGAGCCGCGGCGGATCGCAGTCGACCACCTCGCGCACCAGGAGGGCTTCACCGTCGATGCGCACCGGCACCTCGACCTCGCCGTCGGCGAGGCCGGTGTAGGCGAGCGCATGCACTGAGGCTGGTGCCACCAGCACGGCCGCGGAGCTGGCGGCGTCGTGGCCGTCGACGATGAACTCCGCGCCGACGAGCGAACTCTCGTTCACCAGGGTGAGGTCGAGCACACCGTCGCCACCGCGGCTGCAGTGCACGTCGGACAGCACGTACGCCGCGTCGTTCGACGAGGTCTCTTCCGCTGCAGCGGGCCTGACCGCGGCACTGGGTACGGCGACACTGGCGACACCCACCCCGACCACGAGCGAAATGGCGGCGAGCAGGCGCAGCGCGCGGGGTGCACGACGCCGGGTCGAGTCCGTCCCGTCGCCGCCATCTTCTGCCTCGTGCACGGTTCGTACGGTATTCGTCAACGATCGTCACGTACAGAAGCCGGGATTCAATTGGTTCGAATGGCCCACAGCCACCGAAGGTGATCCCGCAACGCCGAGGGTGGGGGACCCCTCGTCAGCGACCGCGTCGTCGCGCACGCTCGACACCCGCGACGATGTCGTCGTAGTGCGCCCGCGACAGCACCGCACCTTCGCGCCGCACCGAGGTGGGCACGATCTCGAGCACTCGCTCGACCTTCGCGTAGCTGACACGGCCCTCGCGGTCCCACGACCCGGTACCGATCGGTACCTGGATCTCGTTGTGCTTCTCCTTGGACGTGAGCGGCACGCCCAGCAGATGGCTGCCCCGACGACCGATGATGGCCACCGGACGGTCCTTGCCCTGCGACGGGTCGTCCTCGTAGGGCACCCAGGTCCACACCACTTCGCCGGGGTCGGGATCGCCGTCGAGGCACGGGGAGTACTCGAACGCCAGGTCGCGATCGCGAACGTCGGTGGCGCCACTTCGGTCGCCACCGGCCGGGCCGCGCTTCGACGACGTCGATCGGGACCGAGTGGGCCGCAGGATCTGCTGCAGCCCGTCGAGCAGTTGGCCGATCAGTCCACGTCGCACGACACCAGGTCCTCGTACGTCTCGCGGCGAACCACCAGTCGGTGCTCGCCATCGCGCACGAACACCACGGGCGGGCGCGTGAGCTTGTTGTAGTTGCTGGCCATGCTGTGCCCGTAGGCGCCGGTGACCGGCGTGGCGAGCAGGTCGCCCACGCGCAGGTCGGCGGGCAGCGCCGCGTCGAAGATGAGGACGTCGCCGCTCTCGCAGTGCTTGCCCACGAGCCGCGCCCGGCTGGGCCGGCCGGCGCGCACGTCGCGCGGCAGGAAGGCCTCGTAGCCGCTGCCGTAGAGCACGGGCCGAGGGTTGTCGCTCATGCCACCATCGACGCTGACGTAGGTGCGCACACCAGGAATCTGCTTCACCGTGCCCACTTCGTACACCGTGATGGCAGCCGAGGCGACGATGCTGCGACCCGGTTCCACACTGACGGAGCTGCGCACGCCGAGCGCCTCACAGGCATCGAGCAACACGTTGCCCCACTGCGTGATGGTGGGCGCCTCTTCGCCCTCCACGTAGGCGACGCCGAGGCCACCACCCAGCACCAGTTCGGGCAGGTCGAGCGGGATGGCGAACGACGCCATCACCTCGGCGGCCTTCGCGAAGTTGGAGGCCTCGAACACGTTGCTGCCGATGTGGCAGTGCACGCCCTCCAGCTGCACGCTCGGCGACCGACGCATGCGGTCGATGGCCCGATGCGCGTCGCCGTTGCCGAGGTTGAAGCCGAACTTGCTGTCGTCCTGACCGGTCGCGATGAACTCGTGGGTGTGCGCGTGCACGCCGGGCGTGATGCGGGCCAACACCTTCGGCACCGGCAACCCTTCTGCGTGCAGCGCATCCAGTCTGTCGAGCTCGTCGAAGCTGTCGACCACGATGTGGCGTACGCCGGCGGTGAGCGCCATGCGCAGCTCGGCCAGGCTCTTGTTGTTGCCGTGCACGGTGAGCGAATCGGCGGGCACGCCGGCGTGCAGCGCGACGAACAACTCGCCGCCGCTGGCCACGTCGAGCAGCATGCCCTCCTCGTGGGCGAGGCGAGCCATGGCTCCGCACAGGAACGCCTTCGTCGCGTACACGGCGCGGCCGTGCCCGAACGTGTCGACGGCCTCGCGGCATCGAGCGCGAAGGTGCGCTTCGTCGTACACGAACAGGGGTGTGCCGTACTGAGCGGCGAGGTCGACGACGGAGCATCCACCGATGGACAGCGAGCCGTCGGGGGAAACCGCCGACGTGTCGGGCAACAGCCGCAGATCGACCGGGTTCACATGCGCTCCGGGGCCTCGATGCCCAGCAGTGCGAGGCCCTGTTGCAGCACCCGAGCGGTGAGATCGCACAGCGCGAGCCGGCCCTCGCGGGTGGCTTCGTACCCTTCCTTCAGCACGGGACACGCCTCGTAGAACGCGGTGAACGCCTGCGCCACCTCGAACAGGTAGGTGCACAGGCGGTGCGGGCTGAACTTGTCGAGCGTGTCGTGCACCGCCGCGTCGAACTGCAGCAACTGCAGGGCGAGCGCACGTTCTTGCGGCTCGTGCAGCACTGGTACGACGGTGCGCACCGAGGCACGATCGACCTCGGCACGACGGAAGATGCTGCAGATGCGAGCGTGTGCGTACTGCAGGTAGGGCGCGGTGTTTCCGTCGAACGACAGCATGCGATCCCAGTCGAAGACGTAGTCCTTGATGCGGTCGCTGCTGAGCTCGGCGTACTTCAACGCACCGATGCCGATGACATGACCCAGGTCGTCGCGATCGGATGCCGACAGCTCTGGGTTGCGCTCACCGACGACGGCACTGCCGCGAGCAATGGCGCCATCCACGAGGTCGAGCAGCATCGTCGGCTCGCCACTTCTGCTCTTCAGGATCTTGCGATCGTCGCCGAGCACGTTGCCGTTGTTGACGTGCACGGCCCGCACCGGCGGCACGAGCACGCCGAGCATCTCGGCGGCCTTGAACACCATCTGCAGGTGCTGGCTCTGCGGCGTGCCGATGCAGTACACCAGCAGCGTGGCGTGCAGTCGCTCGACGCGATCGAGCACGCAGGTGATGTCGCTGGTGGCGTAGTTGAAGCCGCCGGTACGAGCCTGCACGATGAGCGGCAACGGTTCGCCCTCGCGGTTGGTGAAGCCCGGCACCCACACCACCTTGGCGCCGTCGCTCTCGGCGAGCAGACCGGCACGGTCGAGACGATCGAGCATCTGCGGCATCAGCGGTTGGTAGTAGCTCTCGCCGACGATGTCGTCGCGGCGCAGCAGGACACCGAGCCGCCCGTACACGACATCGAAGTAGTCGGCCGACTTGTCGACGAGTTTGTGCCAGATGGCCATCGTGGGGCCATCGGTGCGGCTCTGCAGCAGCGTGACCCTGGCGCGGGCTCGATCCTTGAACTCGTCGCTGGCATCGAACTTGGCTCGCGCCTGCCGGTAGAACGCGCTGGGATCCGACAGGTCGATGGTGAGCTCGGCATCGACGCCACCGAGGTCGACCATGTGCTCGATGAGCATGCCGAACGGAGTGCCCCAGTCGCCGATGTGGTTCTCGCGGATGACGGTGTGGCCGACGAACTCCAACATCCTCACCAACGCGTCGCCGATGAGCGTGGTGCGCAGGTGACCGACGTGCATCTCCTTCGCCACGTTCGGGGCGGAGTAGTCGACCACCGCCACCTCCGGCACCGCTCGGCGCACGCCGAGGCGCGGGTCGGTGGCTGCGCTGGCCAGTTGCTCGGCGAGGAACTCGGGCGTGAACGTCAGGTTGATGAACCCCGGCCCGGCCACCTCGACCGCGCTGCACACGTCGGCGAGCAGGCCGGTGGCCACCACGGCCTCGGCCACTTCTCGCGGGTTCTTGCCGATCTGCTTGGCGAGGGCCAGCGCCCCGTTGGCCTGCGCGTCGGCACGGTCGCTCGGTCGCACCACCGGATCGATGTCGGCGGCGGGCAGGCCGGTGGCCTGCGCGAAGGCTTCGCGCAGGGTGGCGGCGACGGTGTGCAGCGGATCAGCCATGGGCACACGATCGTACCGGTCACCCCTGGCAAGGCCCGGATCGATTGCGTCAGGCGGCGCCCAGCAACCAGTTCGTGTCGCCGATGGCGAACTGCACGCCGGGGCGGAGCGCACGGAGCACGTTCACCAGATCGCTGTGACCGATCGACACGCACCCGGACGTCGGCTTGGTGCCACCGGAGGCGTCGTAGCTGAAACGGTGCAGGAAGATGGCCGACGCGTACGGGACCTCGCCGGGCGCATCACCGCTCACGTTCGGCTCCATGTTGGCGCCGATGAGCGCCGCGTGCTCGTAGGCGCCGGTGATGGCGGGAAGGTACTCGTCGTTCGGACCGGGGCAGTTCGCCGCGGTGCGGAACACCAGATGCCCGTAGTCCGGATGGTTGGGCGTGGCACCGAAGCAATCCCCCGCGCGCACCGCCCGATACGGACCCGCCACGACACCCGGGTCCGGCGAGTTGCCGAACACGCTGAAGGCCTGGCCGTCCCACGCCGTCATCCGACCAAGCGGGAACACGCCGGCGGGTGTGGTGCCGTCGCCGCTGCGGCGCAGCTCGAGTGGTCGCACCCCGTTGCGCCCGACGCGCGCGGGCATCGAAGGGCCACACTGCCAACCGTTGGCCGTGTGCTGGGCCAGTTTGCAGTGTGCCTGCTGTCGAGATGCCCGTCGGGGTGAGCACGACGACCACCTGTGTGGTGCCCGGACGATGCAACCCGACGCGGAACGCGACCTGTTCACAGGGTGTGGCGGGCAACGGGCCATCGGTGCGAACGGCCGGCAGCACGGCGCTGGCGGGCGACACCACGGCGCCGGTGCCGAGCGGTGCCGACGACGAGAAGTCGGGACGGGCCGCGATGAGCGCGCCCGCCAAGGCGGCGACGCAGCCGATGCGGATGGCCATGGACGCTCTTCGCATGATCTCCCTGTTGCTCCGCGCCCGCGGAAGATGACCTTACCCCGCGACGCCGTGCACCGGTCGGAGCGCCGCGTGTCGTCAGGCGTTCCACCAGGTCACGAGACGCAGCGCGGCCGAGAGGTACAGGGAGCGATAGCGAGGATCGTCCGCCGCGGCGTGCAGGCAGGCGAGCGTGAACTTCACCAGGTGGGCGTCCTCGTGCAGGGACGCGGCCGTTGCCAACTCGGCCGCCGTGACGTCGGGCATCGAACCCGGAACGATCACCGCCGGCAGGTCGACCTGCGAGTGGGCCGCCCGGAACCCTGCGGTGAACGTCGCTGCCACCGCCAGCGCGAGGCGAGGAGGCACACCGGCGCCAGCGAGGTTCATCACCGCCTGCGGCATGGTGAGCGCGTGGCTCCAGCCGTACGGCGCATGGGCCGGGTCGTCGTGGACCATGCTCCACGCCGCCACCCGCGTGAGCGTGCGGGCGGCGCCGGTCACGTCGAACCGATCGGCGAGCACCGGTGCCAGCAATGCCTCAGCGAGGCCACCGTCCTGCACCTGCGACATCAGCGGATGGATGAAGTCCGACCCCGGCGAGCCCAGCCGCGGGACCGAGCGGAGCGCCTCGTACAGCCGATTCGGGTCGCCGTTGTCGACGTGGTCGACGTGCCATCGCACCTGCCAGTCCGGCCGCGTCGCGATGCCGCGCAGCGCGCCTCGCAGCAGCGAGGGCGACAGCGCAGGTCGCACACGTGCGCCGAGCGCGAACCCGATCGGCGCATGGCCGGCGGCAGCGAGCGACGTGATCACGTGACCGGCGAGCAGGCCCGCCGCCTCGGGGAACGAGACGGTCGACAGCAGGGCATCTGCCGACGAGTCGACCCGATCGAGGTCACCTTCGCCGAGGGCGTCCACCAACCGACGAGCAGCCGAGACAGGATCGCCGAGCGCCATCGGGGCGGGCTCGGCCACCGGGTCACCCGACGCCTCGTACTGGTCGGCCAGTCGATCGATCATCGCGATCGCGTCGTCTCGCCGATCAGGAGCCACGTACGGCACCAGGCCGACGCGGGCCAGCAGTTCGAGCGGGGCGTGGAGGACGAACGAGTCGGCGGGCGCCGACTTGGGGACCGCGATGGTCGCAGCGGCCCGGGCCGCGGCGTCGGCCACCCGGGGGGAGGCGGCCGACCGCAGGTCGGACGACATGGGGGGAGCGGTGATCATGAGCGGTACTCTGCTACTTCAAGTTCACTTGAGGTCAAGCGATTTCTTCGCGACGGCAGAAGGGTCACCGCGGGTATGGACGCCACGGAACTGCTCACCATCGGTCAGCTGTCCACCCGCGCCGGGGTGGCGGCCTCCGCGTTGCGGTTCTACGAGGACCAGGGGCTCATCGGACCGTCACATCGCAACGACGCCGGCCGACGCCGCTACACCCGCGACACGCTGCGCCGCGTGGCGTTCATTCGCAGCGCGCAACGGGTGGGCCTCTCGCTGGAGGAGATCGGCAACGCCCTCGCCACGCTGCCCGACGGTCGCACCCCCACACCCGAGGACTGGACCGAGTTGTCCACGGCGTGGCGATCGCGACTCGACGAACGCATCGAGTTGCTCGAGTCGCTCCGCGACCGGCTCGACTCGTGCATCGGGTGCGGGTGCCTCAGCCTCGAGCGCTGCGCGCTGTACAACCCCGACGACGTGGCCGGCCGGCTGGGGCACGGCCCCCGGTATCTGCAGGGCGACACGAGCGAGGACGCCATCGCGGGCACCCCTCGGCCCCGACGGTTGCCGCGGCGCACCTGAGAGTCGGTATCGTGACGACGTCCTTCGGGACCCCCGCCCTCGTAGCTCAGGGGATAGAGCATCGGTTTCCGGAACCGTGTGCGGGAGTTCGAATCTCTCCGAGGGCGCCACGAGCGGTGCAGCGAGCATCTCGTGACCTCGTGGTGACGAGTGAGTGACATCGCGCCCTCACACTTGGGTTGATCGGCCTCCGACCACCCCAAGGAGTACACCATGCTCACGCCTGTCGCTCACATCCTGCGCACATCCGTCGTCGCATCCATGTTGCTCGTCTCGGTCACGGCCTGTGCCGAAGACACCGCCGCCGGCTCGACGACACCGGCTGTGACGGCAACGGCGGCGAGGGCCGCGGCATCCACGGCCGCGGCCTCCGCTGTCGCCACCACCACCGTGCCGGCGACGACCACGACCGAACCGCGTTCGATCACCGCCACCGGCACGTGGACCATCGTGGCGGACGCGGCATTCGGGACGGTGTCCCTGCCCTCGGGCTACACGTGGTTGGGTGAGGCCGTCGTGTTCGACGGCGATCTCACCGGCACGGCGCTCTACGACATCGGGGTCTCGCCGGTGGGCGCCAACGGGGTCGTCACCTCGTACGCGGATGGCACATTGCGAGCCACGATGGCCGGCGTGGGTGAGGGTACCTTGGCGTGGACCGAGCCCGAGAAGGACGTCACGCTCCCGGCAGCACCCGGCACCACCCCTGCGGTCGGCGCTTCGGGTGACTTCCTGGGCGCCACCGGCTCCTTCTCCTGGGCGTACAACCCGGATGGCAACTCCGGCACCTACGAGGTCCGCTTGGTGTGGGGCGAAGTGCCGACGACCTGATCTCGCTCTGCCATCAGGACCGCCGTGGCATGATCGGCCAACTCGGTGCGGCTCATCGAACGCCCGGCCACCGTGTACGCGTCGATCTCGGGCAGATCGGCCACGAGCGCCACGGCACGCTCGCGTCCGTGCACGAGGAAGACACACGCTCGATCGTGCGCCTCGAGTCCACCGAGCAGCACCGCCGCAGGCGCCAACCGACCCTCGTCGGCCCAGTGGATCGCCAGCGTCTCGATCACCATCCACCAATGCGCGAGCATGCGGGCTGACGCCGTGGCCGCAAGGGCGTCGAGGAATACATCGCACGCTTCCGGCACCTTCGCGGCCGCCACGGCGAGGGTCAGGCCCTGCAGCGCCTCTGCCTCGAGGTTCGGGTAGCCATCACAGTGACGTCGTGCAGCTCGGAACCGCTCGATCGCTGCAATGGCGTCACCCTCGACCAGCAGGGCGATTCCTTCGCAGTACGCCGCCTGATGCAGGTCGTCGTAACGGCCCGTCCGTCCGGCCACCTCGGCGATGCGGGCCGCGAAGCCGGCGACCATGTCGGGTCGGGGGGTCCACGCCGCCCAACATCCCAGGATGAACACGACACGGATCTGGTGATCGTTGTCGCTTCGACCCAGCACCACCTGCACAGCGTCCAGCGCGCCGATCGGATCGCCGAGGTGGACACGCGCCTCGGCGATCACGATGTGGAGCAGGATGGACGTGAACGTCGGGATGGTCGTGGGGCAACACAGCCCGCGTTCGGCCAGCAGAATCGCTCGACGGTGGTCGCCGGACAGGTTTGCCCACCACCCGGCGAGGCAATGCAGGATGGGCGCCCGACGGTGGCCGTCGGGAAGCAGTGCCAGTACGTCGAGCACGAAGCGCCCGTGCTCGTGACGTCCGAGGTCGAGCGCCACGGCGAGGTTGACCACGATCGAAGCAGCACGCTCCACATCACCGTCGTCGAGCGCATGATGGAGCGCCTCACGGAAGTTGTCCCAGTCGAGTGTGGCGATGGTCGCCGCCCGGCGAGGGTCGGCAGCATTCATGCCGTGGACGTCCGAGGCGAGGCCTGCGAAGTAGGCGACGTATCGCGTTCGCACCTCGCGCTCGGAGGGTCCGCTGGCCAACCGCTCGAGCGAGAACCGACGGATCGTCTCGAGGAGCGAGTACCGCGTCGTCGGACCGCTTCGATCAGCCATGACCATGGACCTGTTCACCAACGAAGGAACCACGACGGCGGGGTCGGGCTCTCCCCCTGGGCCCGCCCCGCAGACCTCGGACGCGGCGGCCAGATCGAACGAACCGGCGAACAGCCCGAGCACATCGAAGACGGCCCGCTCGTCGTCGTCGAGCAGTCGATACGACCAGTCGATCGCCGCGCGCATCGTGGCGTGGTGGTCCGCGGTGTCACGGCGACGGGGCATCGCCGACGCCTCGTCGAGTCGCTCCTCGAGTTCGGCGACCGAGAGGGTTCGGGTTCGAGCTGCTGCCAGCTCGATCGCCAACGGGAGATGGTCGAGCCGGCTGCAGATGTCCTCGATGACCGATCGATCGGCATCGCCGCATTCGAAACGGTCATCGGCGCTGTACGCACGCGAGCAGAAGAGGTCGACACTGTCGAACGGATCGAGAGGTGCCACGAAGTGAACATGCTCGCCCTGGATGCCCAAGGGCTCGCGACTGGTCACGATGAGGTGGACCTCGTCGGTGTCCCGGAGCAGCGCCGACGCCAGCGCGGCACAGCCCTCGATCAGATGCTCCGCGTTGTCGAGGACGATGAGCGCAGTCCGCCGCCGCATCGTGTCGATGATCGAGTCGATGGATGATCGCCTCGCGTCGGCTCCGACGTTCAGCACGGTCATGGTCGCTGCGAACACGTCGCCGTCCTCGGAGAGCGAGACCAGCGGCACGAACCAGACGCCTGACGAGAACGTCGGCGATGATCCGGCGGCAGCCTCCACGGCCAATCGTGTCTTGCCGACGCCACCCGCTCCCACGACCGTGACGAGGCGCCTCGAGGCCACCACCTCCACCAGCGCCTTCAGTTCGCGCTCGCGTCCCACGAAGGCGTCGACCGGGCGACGAAGATTGCCCGAGACCACGTCGATCGGCGGGCGTGAATCGGTGGTGTCGGCGAGTAACGCAGCCTCGATTCGTCGGAGATCGGCGGACGGTTCGAGACCCACCCCGGCCAGCACCGAGCGAAGCCGTTGAAACTCGCGGAGCGCCTCGATGAGACGCCCATCCTCGGCCAACTGCTGCATCAAGAGGCCGACCGGGCGCTCACGATAGGGGTCGACCAGGACGAGCTCGCTCAGGAGACGAATCGCCGCCGAGCGATGCCCGCTGGCGACACACACATCGGCGAGATCTTCGATCGCCGTCGCGCGCAGTCCATCGAGACGACGGGCCGGCCCGAGCGCCCACGACTCGTCACGAAGATCGCCGAATGCCGGACCGCGCCACAGGTCGAGTGCGTCTCGGAGCAGTTGCTGCCGCTCGGCCCCCTCAGCATCGCTCGCCCTCGCGGTCAGGTCGACGAAGCGCTCGGCGTCGAGTTCACCCGACTCCAGCAGCAGGCGATAGCCGGTGGGGCCGGTCTCGATGCGATCGCCCAGAATCCGCCGCAACCTGGAGACGGCGGTCCGCACCGCCGAGGAGTCGGGTCGGCCGTCGGTGATCTGGTCGGCAAGGCGTGCGGCCGTCACCGATGCGGTGCCGGCGGCGACCATCATTCCGAGGAGTCGTCGCAATTGGAACGGCAGCGCCACGCTGGCACCCTCGGCGTCCAGCACCCTGAGTTCGCCCAGCACGTCGACCCGAATCGCAGAACGCTCGCGGTGTCCCGATGGCGCACCGGTCGCCGTTCCGCGGGCCATCGCTACCCCCCGCGCGTCCGCTCGAAGTGACAACGCCAGGGAGCAGCCCGACGCGAGGCTCCACCCGCGTCGTCAGGCTCACCGCGGACCACCGCGCCCAGCGCAGGGCCGATTGGGGTGTCGAGCGCGAGCGCCATCTCGCCGAGTGTAGAGAGGCTGACACCCTTGCTCTGACGGATCCCCACTGCCCGGGCCACCGGACGAGTTTCGGCCGCTGCGCGACCGGCCGAAGCTCTCGTGGGCACCGACGCTCGACGCGCGACCGACCGGTAAGGTCGAGCACATGAACACCGTCGACGAGGTCGCACCCGTCCCGGACTCCAGCCCGGAGACCGTCGAGCAACCGGCCCCGCCCGAGCGCATCGGCTGGTGGGCCATGCTGCGCCGCCGGCCGTCGTTGGGCGGCATCGCGCTCGCGATCCTCTTCTGGTGGAAGTCGCTGTCGCCAACGCTCATGCCTCGTGGCGCGGTCAGCCAGGCGACGATCAGCGCCGTCTGCATCGCGTTCGCCATCATGGTCGGCACGTTCATCGGCTGGGTCGTGCACCGCACGATGGCTCGGTTCCACTGGACCCTCCGCGCCGACGTGCGCCGCGGCCTGTGGATCGCCATCGGTGTCGCCGGCGGCCTGGTGTTCATCACCGGGCTGTGGGTGTGGACCGACTGGCAGAACGAACAGCGCGACCTGTTCGCCATGGAGCACATCTCGGCCACCTCGCTGGTGCCGATGGTGCTCGCCACGATCATCCTCACGGTCTTCCTCATCTCGCTCGGCCGAGTCGTCTGGCGCGGCGTGCGAGCCGTGGACCGGTGGATGTCGCGGCACTTCCAGCGCACCGGCGCCACACTCGCCACGTTCATCGTGGTCGTGTTGCTCGCCCAGTGGGGAGGCGGCTTCCTGTACTCCGAGTTCGACGACTGGGCGCGCGGCACCTTCGGTGAGGTCGACGACGGCACCGACGCCAACGCCGAGCAGCCCACCGACCCCACCGTGTCCGGAAGCCCCGAATCGCTCATCGCCTGGGACACGCTCGGCCGTGAGGGCCGCAACTTCGTCACTCGCGCCACTTCGGAGGCCGACCTCGTCGAGTTCCACGGCGCGGATGCGAACGTGTTCCGCCCCGTGCGCATCTATGCCGGCCTCAACTCGGCCGACGACGCCGAGACTCGCGCCGAGCTGGCCGTGCGCGACCTGGAACGCGCCGGAGGGTTCGATCGACAGGTGCTCGTCGTCACCACCGTCACGGGCACCGGGTGGGTGGACCCCGACGCCGCCACCGCGATCGAGCAGCTGTACGCCGGCGACACCGCCATGGTGGCCATCCAGTATTCGTTCCTGCCCAGCTGGATCTCCACGTTGGTCGACGCGGATGTGGCGCAGTCGGCCGGCTCCGAACTGTTCAACGCGGTGTCGGCCGCATGGTCGGCCCTTCCGGAGGACGACCGTCCGAAGCTGCTGGTGTTCGGCCAGAGCCTGGGCTCGATGGGGGCCGAGGCCGCGTTCGCCGGGCACGACGTGCGCACCTCGGTGGCGAACATCGTGAACCGCACCGACGGCGCGCTCTTCACCGGGCCAACCAACGACAATGCGATGTGGGGTCAGATCGTGGCTGGCCGCGACGACGGGTCCACCGCCTGGCTGCCGGTGTATCGCGACGGAGAGTCCGTGCGGTTCGCCAACCAGAACGAGGAGCTCCTGCGGCCGCTCGACGACTGGACGGGGCCGCGAGTGCTGTACATCCAGCATCCGAGCGACCCGGTCACGTTCTGGAACATGGAGACGATGTGGTCCGAGCCGGAGTGGATCCAGGAGCCGAAGGGCTACGACATCCCGTCCCGCGCCGCATGGTTCCCGTTCGTCACCTGGGCACAGGGTGTTGCCGACCTGTCGGCCGGCTTCGGCGCCAAGCCGGGGTTCGGGCACGACTACAGCATCTCGTTCGTCCCCGGCTGGGCGGCGGTAGCGCCGCCGGAGGGCTGGACCATCGAGGACTCGCAGCGGCTGATGGCGTTCCTGGGCAAGACCTGAGCGGCAGCGCCTGATCCGCGGGCACGACGGGCCTGCGACAGAAGGGCTTCAGCCGCGCTCGTGCTCGGGCTGCGAGGCGAACAGGTTCAATCCGAGCCGGTCCGAGAGGAACCGCGTCAACCGCTGACCGCGCACGCTGTTGCCGGCGACGTCGAGCGGCGGCGAGAACGTGCCCACCGCTCCCTTTCCCGGCGCGATGGTGACGATGCCACCACTGACGCCGCTCTTGCCGGGCAGGCCCACGTCGTAGAGCCAGTCGCCGGAGTGCTCGTAGAGGCCGGCGGTGGCCAGCACGGCCAGCACCCGCCGACACGTGGATGCCGCGACCACCCGTTCACCGGTCACCGGGTTCACGCCACCATCGGCCAGCGTGGCGCCCATCACCGCGAGATCGGTGGCGCTGACACGCACCGAGCACTGCCGCGTGTACACGTCGGTGGCTGCGTCGGGATCGAAGTACATCCGATCGTAGCTGTCGAGCAGATGGGCGATGCCCTGATTGCGGCGATTGCTCGACATCTCCGAGGCGTACACCTCGTCGTCGATCGCCAGGGCACGACCGGCGAATCGGGACAGGCCACGCAGGACGAACCTCCACTTGTCGTCGGCCGTGTCGCCGGGGACCAGGCTGGTGGTGGCGATGGCTCCGGCGTTCACCATCGGGTTGATGGTGCGGTCGTCACCCAGCTCGATGGCCATCACCGAGTTGAACGGCAGGCCGGTGCTGTTCACACCCAGCCGCCGGCGCGCCTCGTCGGCTCCGAGCGAGTCGACCACGAGGGCGAACACGAACGGCTTCGACACGCTCTGGATGGAGAACTCGTGCCTCGCGTCGCCCACCTGGAAGACGCCGCCGCGTGTCCCCACGATGGCTGCACCGAACCACTCCGGCGACGCGCACGCGAGCGCCGGGATGTAGTCGGCCACCACACCGTCGCCGAGCGAGCGATACCGCGCGTGCCCTTCCTCCAGCAGCGCCTGCACATCGGTGTCGGCGGGTAGATGCCCCGTCGACACGAGCATGTGCGCATCGAGTTCGCCTTCGTCGACGTCGGACCAGCGGTCGGGCATGGCGGTCACGGTACCCGCACCGTCGCGCGCCGTCGATCCCTGTCCCACGACAACGGTGGCCTGCCGTGCCAATCTGTTTGATTGTGACGTCGAGGCAGCCGTGAGCTGGGGTTGGGACAGGATCCCTGCGGTGCGCCAAGCGCGTGCGTACGAACGTTCCTGGTTCACCCGCGACCTCGCGGCAGGGCTGGTGCTGACCGGACTGCTCGCGCCGGCCGGCATGGCATACGCCGCGGCGGCCGGACTCCCACCGGTGAACGGGCTGTACGCGTCGATCATCCCGTTGTTCGTGTACGCCATCTTCGGGCCGTCGCGCATCCTGGTACTCGGGCCTGATTCGTCGCTCACGCCGCTCATCGCCGCCGCGGTGCTGCCGGCCATCGCCGTCGACCCCTCCGAGGCCGTGGCGGTCGCCGGCATGTTGGCCATCATCGCCGGCCTGATCTGCATGGTGGCGGGCCTGGCCCGCTTCGGGTTCCTCGCCGAGCTCCTCTCGGCACCGGTGCGATACGGCTACCTGCACGGCATCGCGATCACCATCATCGTCAGCCAAGCCGCCAAGTTCTGTGGCTTCTCCGTGCCCGGCGAATCGCTGTTCCAGCAGCTGCAGGCGTTCGTCGAAGGACTGCAGGACGGTCTGTTCAACGGCTGGGCGCTCGGGGTCGGCTCGCTGTGCCTGGCCATCATCCTCGTGCTCAGGTCGGTCTCGAAGAAGCTCCCGGCCACGCTGATCGCCGTGATCGTGGGCATCGTCGTGTCGGTGGTGCTGGATCTGGAGAGCCACGGAGTACCCGTGGTGGGTGATCTGCCGAGCGGCATCCCCTCCCCCGCGTGGCCCGACGTCGACTGGGACGACATGAAGCGCCTGTTGGGTGCAGCGCTGGGTGTTGCCTTCGTGGCGTTCGCCGACACGAGCGTGCTGTCGCGCACCATGGCGATCCGCCGCCACGAGACGGTCGACAACAACGACGAACTCTTCGCTCTGGGATTGGCCAACATCGGTGCGGGCTTCTTCCACGGCTTCCCCATCAGCGCGAGCAGTTCCCGAACTCCGGTCGCCGAGGCATCGGGAGCGCGCACACAACTGACGGGCGTGGTCTCCGGCGTCGCACTGATCGTCATTGCGCTCGCAGCACCGTCCATCTTCCACCACATGCCCGATGCCACATTGGCCGCCATCGTCATGGCGGCGGCGATCTCGCTGATCGACATCCCGGCGATGGTCAACCTCTTCCACGTGCGTCGCAGCGAGTTCGCGCTGGCCATCGCCGCGATGCTCGCCGTGGCGGTCCTCGGCCCGGTCACCGGCGCAGTCGTGGCCGTGTCGCTCAGCATCCTCAACTTCCTGCGTCTCGCGTGGAAGCCGTACACGGCCGAGCTCGCCCGGGTGGACGGGATGAAGGGGTACCACGATCGGGCGAGACACCCCGAAGGCCACATCATCCCCGGGCTGCTGCTCTATCGATTCGACGCTCCCCTCTTCTTCGCCAACGCACGGTTCTTCGCCGACGACCTCAACCGACGGATCGCGGCACGCTCTGACCCGCTGGACTGCGTGATCATCACCGCGGAGCCCATCACCGACGTCGACGCCACCGCGGCCGAGATGCTCCACGACCTGCACTCGGATCTCACGGGCCGAGGCATCGAGCTGCGATTCGCCGAACTCAAGGGCACGGTGCACGAACGCGTCGACCGCTATCGCTCGTTCCACGGCGAGATGCCGGACTACACCGCGCGCACCACGGGCGAAGCGGTGAAGGCCTACCTGCGCACGCACGACGTGCAGTGGGTGGACTGGGAAGACCGCACCCCCTGAACATCCGCCATGGGCGGCTCGCGGCGCGCACCCTTCCTTCGGTAGGGTCTCGCCCGTGATCCGACGCATCGTCCTGGCCGGCGGCGCCCTCGTGGCAGCCGCGTCCCTCTCGTCCTGCACCACCGTGTCCCGCGGCGACGCCGCCGCCGAGGTGAACGGTGAGGAGCTCACGCGCACCGAGCTCAACACGCTCACCGGAGGTGCGGTCGACGGCGACACGGTGCGTGCGTCCATCACCAACTGGCTCTCGGTCGCCGTGCTCGGCGGCGACGTCTCCAACCTCACCGGGCCAGAAGACCTGGCACAGCGCCGCACCGACGCGATCGACGAACTGTCCGCACCGTTCATGGACGAGGCCCGAGCCACGTACGAGCTGGGTCTCGACGGCAGCCCCGTGTTGTGCCTGGGTGCCATTCCCGTGGGCGCCGACACCGACGCATCCGCCGCCATCGCCGAGCTCGAGGGCGGCGCTTCGCTGGCCGACACCGCCGCCAAGTACTCCACCGACAACACCCTTGCTCAGACCGGCGGTCGGGTCGTCGACCAGAACGGCAAGAACTGCCTCGACCCGTCGGGATTCAATCCCGACCTCATCACGCTGTTGTCCGAAGCCGGCGCGACACCGGGCACACCGGTGGTGGTCGACCTCGGCAGCGGACCGGTGGTGGTCGTGATGCGCCCGTTCGACGACCTCGACAAGACTGAGAAGGCCGAACTCGTCCTCGAAGACGTCAGTGCCGACGTGCGCGACCGACTCGCCGCCACCGACATCTACGTCAACCCGCGCTTCGGCCGGTGGGACCCCGACGCCGTCGCGGTGGTGCCGCTGGGCAACGGATGAGCCGGCCGACGGTCGTCGTGGTCGGCCTCGGCCCCGGTGGGCCCGAGTACGTCACGCAGCACACGCTGCAGGTGATCGACCGCGTCCCCCATCGGTTCCTGCGCACCGCGCGACATCCGTGCTCGGAGCTGGTGGCCGACGCGACGTCGTTCGACGACGTCTATGAACGCGCCGACACCTTCGGCGACGTGTACGCCGAGATCACCGAGCGTCTCGTCACCGCCGCCGAGTTGCACGGCGAGGTCCTCTACGCGGTTCCCGGTTCGCCGCTGGTGCTGGAACGGTCCGTCCGTGCGCTGATGGCCGACGAGCGGGTCACCACGGTGGTGCACCCGGCGATGTCGTTCCTCGACATCGCCTACGCCCGGCTGGGCATCGACCCGGTCGAGGCCGGGGTCACCCTGATCGACGGTCACGAGTTCGCTGTCGCCGCGGCAGGAAGCCCGGGGCCGCTGCTCGTGGCCCACACGCACGCCAACTGGGTGCTCAGCGACATCAAGCTCGCCGTCGAACAGGCAGAGGGCGACGAGCCCGTGGTCATCCTCCAGCGGCTCGGCGCACCCGACGAGGCGGTCACGCACACCACCTGGGCGGAGCTGGATCGCACCGTGGAGGCCGACCACCTCACGTGCATCTACGTGCCCCATCTCGCCGCGCCGGTCGGTGCCGAGATGGTGCGGTTCCACCAGCTGGCACGCACGCTGCGCGAACAGTGCCCGTGGGACCAAGAGCAGACGCACCGGTCACTCGTGCGCTACCTGCTCGAGGAGACCTACGAAGTGGTCGATGCGCTCGAGGCGCTCGACCCCGACGACCCGGCCACCGACGACTCGCTGGTCGAGGAGCTCGGCGACCTGCTCTACCAGATCGAGTTCCACGCCACGATCGCCGAACAGGAGGGCCGGTTCACGATGGCCGACGTGGCGCAGGGCGTGCACGACAAGCTGGTCCGCCGCCATCCCCATGTGTTCGGCGACGTCGTGGCCGACGATCCCGAGACCGTCGTGGCCAACTGGGACGCCATCAAGCGCGAGGAGAAGGGTCGCACCTCGGTGTTCGACGGCGTGCCCACAGGACAACCGTCGCTGTCGTACGCGTACGCGGTGCAACGCAAGGCCGCGAAGGTCGGCTTCGACTGGCCCGACGTCGACGGGGCCCTCCCCAAGATCGCCGAGGAAGCGGCCGAGGTGCGCGAGGCGGCGAAGAGCGGCGACGAGCGCGCCGTGCACGACGAACTCGGCGACCTGCTCTTCGCGGTTGTCAACGTGGCGCGTCACCTCGGCGTCGAGCCCGAGGCCGCGCTCCGTGCAGCGACGCACAAGTTCCGTGGGCGGTTCGAGCAGGTGGAACAACTGGCGCTGCAACGCGGCATCGAACTCAGGTCGGCCGATCTCGCCGCGCTCGACGCGCTGTGGGACGAGGTCAAGTCCCGGGAGTGACCGGAACCGACACGTTCGACATGTCCGCCTGCGGCGCCCCGGGCGCGGGGAACGGCACCACGTTCGACTCGGCGCTGGTCGAAGCGTCGGCGGCGGCGGCCGGTACCGAGGGCGGCGCGAACATGGGGCTCAACGGCACGGCGGTCGGCAGCTCGTTGAGCGCCACACTCACCCGCATCCGCTGATGGGCGTCGTCGTGCAGCAGGCGCCGCTGCGATGACCGCAAGAGCGTCGCCTGCTGCATCGAACGGGAGGCCTCCGCCGCCATCACCACCATGACGCCGACGATGACGGCGTTCACGAAGTACATCACGGCCGTTCGGCCGAGATCATCGGCAGGCTTCGGGTTCGCCAGGTCGAGGGGACCGGTGAACACGTGCTGCACGAAGTACGCACCCAGCACCACCAGGTACCAGCGCAGGAAGGGCATCCGCTGGCCGCCGATCCCTTCGGAGACCTTGCCGGTCGCACCGAAGGGCAGGTACAGCAGGCCGGCCTGGAGCATCAGCAGCAGCACGGCAGTCGTCGTGGTCTGGTCCTCGTACCGACCGGTCGCGATCGCGAGCACCAACACGGGGCACACCACCCAGGCGCCGAACGCGACGACCGCGTCGCGCACGCCGCCACGCCGAGCCACGCGCATCGCGTTGTAGATGGCGAGGATCGACCACACGATGGTGGTGGCGATGGCCCCAGCGGTGACCACACCCTGCATCACACGCAGCCGATCGAGCAGCTGGCTCAGCTCGTCGCGATCGCTCAGCAGCAGGACGCCACGATCGTGTTCGAGCTTCCACGCCTCCGCGACGACTGCCCCTGCACCGACCTCGAGGAACGCGAGCGCGGTGAGGAATGCGAGCATTCCGGCCCTGATGGAACGGACGGGAAGCTGAACTCCCCCGGAGTTGGTCTGAACGGGACCCACGCCCTGCTATCGGACCTCAGCGCGCCAGCTTGAGAAACTTCGCGAACTCTTGATCATCCTGATGCATCTGCCGGGTGCCCACCGCGGCTCGGTCGAACGAGGCCATTGCCTGATACATGGTCAGGCCGTAGAGGCCCTGCACCAGCTGAAGGGCCACGTACGCACCCAGTACCGCCTGCGCCGGCAAGAACTCGGAGAAGAACGCGAAGACGCCACCGAAGGCGGCCACGACCCACGGCCACGCGATGAGCCGGGTGAAGTACTTGGTGCTCGCACCCAGCGACTGTGCAGTACGGCGGTACGTGGCCAACGTGGAGAAGTACATCATCACGCCGAAGGCGAGCGCGACCGCCCTGGCGTAGATCACGTTCTCGCCCAGCCAACGCTCGGCATACCCAGCGGCCACCGCCGCCGCGGCGACTGCGACGTAGGTGGTCGGCACGTACCAGGGCGACACCGCCCAGCGGGCGGTCCGGTTGGCGTTGAGTGCGGCGGCGACGCCCCACCACAGCCACCCGAAGAGCTGGCACACAGCCGCGCCGATCAACAGGGTGAAGGTGACGCGTCGGGCCATTTCATCCGGCTCGAACGCGCCGTCCACCAGGTCGGCGTGGCCGTTCTGGTTCAGCCACAGGAACACCGCCGGGAACGCGAACGCGAGGAAGAAGCCCGTCACGCAGATGGCGCGCGGGATGACCGTGCCGTAGTGCCGGTCGTTGGCGTGGTCTTCCTCACGACGATGCGCCGCCGACATCGCAGAGATCTGTGCCAGCGGGATGCTGGTCGTGGGTTCGGGAGTGTCACGACGATGCCGTCGCTTGCTCTCGAACTTCTCGAGCGCCGCCGCTTCCAGCGCTGCGCGGCGACGCGCCTCCTCGGCGGGGTTCCAGGTGGGCCGCACGGGGTGACGCGAATCAGGCGACACGGTGGCCACCTGCTGTTGCCCGTTCATGTCGGGCGGAGGGAATCCAGGCATTGACGCTGCCACGTACTTGATATCGGCGGACTTGAAACGAACTTGAAAGTTTGTCCGTTCTGGGCAAATGCCCGAGGTTGAGTACCGTGAGGTGCATGAGTGAGATCGTCAGCGTCATCGGCCGTGAAATCCTCGACTCCCGGGGCAACCCCACCGTGGAGGTGGAGGTGACGCTGGAGAGCGGCGCCACGGGACGCGCCGCCGTGCCGTCCGGCGCGTCCACCGGCGAGCACGAGGCCGTCGAGCTGCGCGACGGTGGCAGCCGCTACCTGGGCAAGGGCGTGGCCACGGCCGTCGGGTACGTGAACGGCGAGATCGCCGACGCACTCGACGGTGTCGATGCCTTCGAACAGCGCTTCGTCGACCGCGAACTGGCGGCCCTCGACGGCACCGACAACAAGGCCCGTCTGGGCGCCAACGCCATCCTCGGCACCAGCCTCGCGGTCGCGAAGGCAGCGGCCGACGAGATCGAGCTGCCGTTGTGGAAGTACCTCGGCGGGCCGAACGCGCACGTGCTGCCGGTGCCGATGATGAACGTCATCAACGGCGGTGTCCACGCCGACAACTCCATCGACATGCAGGAGTTCATGATCATGCCCGTCGGCGCTCCGAGCTTCCGCGAGGCACTGCGCTGGGGCACCGAGACGTACCACACCCTGAAGAAGGTCATCCACGACCGCGGCCTCAGCACGTCCGTCGGCGACGAGGGTGGGTTCGCTCCGAACCTCGCCAGCAACGAGGACGCCATCCGCATCCTCATCGAAGCCATCGAGAAGGCCGGTTACACCCCCGGCGACGACATCGCCATCGCGATGGACCCGGCGATGAGCGAGCTGTACCGCGACGGCCAGTACCACCTGGCAGGCGAGGGCAAGGTGCTCGGCCGCGACGAGATGGTGGCGTACTGGACCCGTCTGGTCGACACGTACCCCATCGTCAGTCTCGAGGACGGCATGCACGAGGACGACTGGGACGGCTGGAAGGCGCTCACCGATGCTGTCGGCAACAGGGTGCAGTTGGTGGGCGACGACCTGTTCGTCACCAACGTCACACGTCTGCGCATGGGCATCGAACGCCACGTGGCGAACTCCATCCTGGTGAAGGTCAACCAGATCGGCTCGCTCAGCGAGACGCTCGACACCGTGGAGCTCGCCACCCGCCACGGCTACAGCAGCGTGATGAGCCACCGTTCGGGCGAGACCGAGGACGCCACCATCGCCGATCTCGCCGTCGCCACGAACTGCGGCCAGATCAAGACCGGTGCACCCGCCCGCAGCGACCGCGTCGCCAAGTACAACCAGTTGCTGCGCATCGAGGAGCAGCTGGGCGAGCAGGCGGCCTTCCGCGGCCGCAACGCACTCAGCCCCCGCTGACCCCAGCCCACCCCGCGAACTTAAGTTCGCGTGTGACAGCGTTCGGCTCGATGACACTGCGAGAATGGGCGCGATGAGCTCCGGCGGTCACAAGACCTCAGCGATCCCGCGTCCGAAGGACGCCACTCGCGGCAACACCGCCACGATCGAGCGCGCCGACGACACATTGCTGTCCGACTTCACGCAGCCGATCCCGCGGGAGAAGCAACTCGTCAGGGGTCGCGGCAAGCGGGGCATCATCGCCCTCGCGGCACTCGTCATCACCGCCGCGCTCGTGGCGGCGTTGTTCGTGTTGCCCGTGAAGGCGTGGCTGCGCCAGCAGGACGACATCGATCAGAAGCGCAGCGAACTGGCAGCACTCGATCAGGCCAACGCCGAGCTGGCCGACGAAGTGAGCAAGCTCAACACGCCCGAGGGCATCGAGGAAGCCGCCCGGGAGGAGATCGGATACGTGCAGCGCGGCGAGATCCGCCTCACGGTGCTCCCCTCTCCCGACGCTCCCATCACGATGCCCAGTGGCTGGCCGTACGACGCGCTCGGGCAGATCATCGCCGTACGCCAGCAGACTTCTGCGGCCACCGCCGGCACGACCGCACCCTGACCGGCCGGCACCGTCTAGTGTCGGTCGCCAAGTGCCATCGACATCACCAGGGGGTTTGCGCGTGGCTGGCAGCATTTTGGGTAATCGTGTTCTTCGCAAGGAGGACCCGAAGTTCCTCACGACCGGCGGCGTCTACGTCGACGATCTTCGCGAGCCGTTGCTCGAGGGGGCTGCTCACGTCACGTACGTGCGCTCCACCGTCGCCCACGCACGCATCACGGGGATCGACACGTCCGACGCGCTCGCGTTGCCGGGCGTGCTCGCCATCTACACGGCGGCCGACCTCGGCCTCGAGCCCGTGCCGAGCGAGTTCAACCCCGGCGTGACGAAGGGCTTGTTGGCCATCGACAAGGTCCGCTTCGTCGGCGAGCCCATCGCAGCAGTGGTCACCGAGACACGCGAGCAGGGTGAGGACGCGGCCGAACAGGTGATCATCGACTACGAGACCCTTCCGCCCGTGGTCGACATGGAAGACGCGCTCACCAACACGTCGCTCCTCTACGAGGCTGCCGGCAGCAACGTCGTGTTCGACTCCACCTTCGTCGGGCGCCCCGGCGTCACCGGCCCCGCGTTCTTCGAGGGCGTGGAAGTGGTGTCCGGTCCGCACCGCATCGTGAACCAGCGCGTGGCCCCGTGTCCGCTGGAAGTGCGCGGCTCGGCTGCCGCCTGGTCGGAAGGTCGACTCCACCAGTGGCTCAGCAGCCAGGGTGTGCAGGACGCCAAGAACGCCATCGTCGCCGCCAACGGTGTGGAGGCCGATCAGGTGCTCGTCATCGCCCCCGACGTGGGTGGCGGCTTCGGCGCCAAGATCAAGTGCGATCCGGAAGAGGCGCTGCTGGGCGTCATCGCCAAGAAGGTGGGCCGTCCGGTTCGCTGGCGCGAGACCCGCAGCGAGTCGATGATGGTGCTCGGCCACGGCCGCGCCCAGGTGCAGACCCTCACGGTCGGCGGCACCCGCGACGGCAAGGTCACCCACTATCAGCTGCACGTCATCCAGGACGCCGGTTACTTCGTGGAGTACGGCGCCATCCTCGCCCCGTTCATGACCCTGCCGATGGCCAGCGCGGTGTACGACATCCCGAACATCGAGTGCCAGTCCACCAGCGTGGTCACCAACACCGCACTCACCACCGCCTACCGCGGCGCCGGTCGCCCCGAGGCCACGGCGGCTGCCGAACGGGCGATGGACCTGTTCGCCGCCGAGATCGGCATGGACCCGGCCGAGGTGCGCCGCAAGAACCTCATCCCGAAGTTCCTCGAGCCGAAGACCACGATGGTCGGCCAGACCTACGACGTGGGCGACTACGAGGGCGCGCTCGACAAGGCGCTCGCCACGGCGGGCTACGCCGACCTGCGTGCCGAGCAGGCTCGCCGCCGTGCGGCGGGCGACGTGAAGCAATTGGGCATCGGCGTCAGCACCTACGTGGAGATCACGGGCGGTGTGGGCACCGGCGAGCACGCTCGGATCGAGGTGCTCGACGACGGCCGCGCCATCGTCTACACCGGCACTTCCGGTCATGGTCAGGGTCACCTCACCGCGTGGAGCATGCTCGCCCATGAGCAGACCGGCATCCCGATGGACAAGATCGACGTCGTGTGGGGCAACACCGACCTCGTGCCCGAGGGGTCTGGCACCAGCGGCTCGCGCTCGCTGCAGCAGGGCGGCAACGCCGTGTTCCTCGCCGCCGGCGACCTGGTCGACAAGGCCCGAGCCATCGCCGCTCGCTTGCTCGAGGCCGACGAGGCCGACGTGGTGCTCGACAAGGACACCGCCAGCTTCCACGTGTCGGGCACGCCCTCCATCGCCAAGACGTGGGGCGACCTCGCCGTTGCGGCGAAGGCCGACCCCGACCTGCCCGAGGGCCTCGCCCATGCGGCGTACTACGCGGTCAGCGGTGCCACGTTCCCGTTCGGCGCTCACGTCGCCGTCGTCGAGGTCGACACCGAGACCGGCCAGGTTCGTCACCTGCGCCACATCGCGTGCGACGACGCCGGCACGGTGCTGAACCCGATGCTGCTCGAGGGCCAGATCCACGGCGGCGTCGCGCAGGGCACGGCCCAGGCGCTGATGGAAGAGGTGCGTTACGACAGCGACGGCAACCCCGTCACGTCGAACCTGGCCGACTACGCCTTCATCTCGGCCGCCGAGTTGCCCAGCGTGGAGGTCGTGCACATGGAGACGCCCACGTTCATCAACGCACTGGGTGCCAAGGGCATCGGCGAGAGCGGCACCATCGGCAGTACGCCGGCCGTGCAGTCGGCGGTCATCGACGCCGTCAGCCACCTCGGCGTGCGCCACATCGACATGCCGTGCACCGCCCAGCGCGTGTGGCAGGCCATCGCGGCCGCACAGCAGTGACCTGTCGATTCCGTTCCCATCGCGGT